>JBBSDV010000044.1:0-18224 GCA_038240335.1 Dehalococcoidia bacterium | reverse complement strand
GAGCGGCGCGTCGGCGAGGACGTAAGCGTCATACCGGGTTCCGATAGGCATGCCGGGAGCCGCTCGGCACCGTCCGCCGGTCGAACGTACGATGCGGGCGTCACTGAAGGCCGACCGGCGCGGCGAGGATTCTCATCGACATCTATGCCAGGCCTCCGCGGCGAGGCCCGGCTGTTTCGTGCTAGACCGGGACTGCCTCGAGGACGTGACTGTTGGCCGATGCCGGGATGGCGCGTTCGAGGCGGAAGCCACCCTCTGTAAGTAGCGCGATCCACTCCTGTTCGGTTCGTTCCCGGCCGCCGGCGGACACCAGCATCATCAGATCCGTAAACTTCGCCAGCGCATCCTCGTTCGGCGGCCCGATAACCGCGTCGATGATCAGTAATCGCGCGTCGGCATCCATCGCCTCGTGGCAGCGGTCCAAGATGCGGACGCAGTCCTCGTCCGGCCAGTCATGCAAGATTCGGCGCAGGATGTACGCATCGGCGCCCTTCGGCACGCGGTCGAAGAAACTGCCGCTTTGAATGTCGACGCGATCGGCCACGCCCGCGCTGTCAAGCACCGCGGGAGCGCCCGCCACGACCTGCGCCTGGTCGAACAAAATGCCAGTAAGCCCGGAATGCTCGGCCAACACTGCCGCGAGCATTGCGCCGGTGCCCCCCGCGATATCCGCGACGACCCGATGCCGTCCGAAGTCGTAGGCGGCGATCTCCAGCGACGCGGTCGACCGCGACATTGTCCGCATCGCTGCGTCGAAGATGACACCGTGCTCCGGGTGCTGCTGCCGGTAGGTCCACACGTCGTTCCCCAACGCGTGCCGCGCGGCGTTTTCGCCGGTTCGAACGCTGTGCGCGAGTTCGCCCCATGCCTGCCATTCGTAGTCGGCGCCGAACATCTCGGACACCGGGGCAAGCGAGAGCGGGTGGTCTTTCCGTAAGTATTCGCTCATCGGCGTCAACGCAAACGTGCGCTGGTCGCTCTCAAGAAAGACGCCGATGGATGAAAGCGCGCGCAGCAGACGGTAGAGAGTGGGTGCATGGCTCCCGGTGACTGCAGCGAGTTCTTCAGCGGTCAGCGGCTTTTCGGCCAGTAGATCCGCGATCCCCAATTCTGCTGCGACGGTGAGGGCGCAAGATCGCTGATACGCGCGGGTGATCGCGAACAGCTGAATAAACTCCGGTGTGACGTCGGCCATGATCCGCTCCTTCATCGCATCGCCGACGGCCGCGAGCAATGGGTATTCTTCGATGTGCACGGCGAGCCTACCACGGCGACCCGTCATGAGCGAAGACGCCGCACGGAACTACGACGGCATGAGGTAGGCGGCGACGACGATGAAGTGGATAACGCTGCCCGCGACGACGAGCAGGTGGAAGACCTCGTGGAACCCGAAGACGCGGGGGAACGGGTTGGGCCGTCGGGCGCCGTAGATCAAGGCTCCGCCGGAATACAGCAGGCCGCCGACGATAAGCAGCGCGAGCGCAGACGGAGACATCGCTGGAATGACCTGCGTCGCGGGGATGATGCCGATCCAGCCCAGGCCGATGTAGAGGCCGACACCGAGCCAGCGCGGTGCATCGGGCCGGAGCACCTTGAGAAGCACGCCGGCGGCGGCGAGCGTCCACACGGCGGCGAGCATCGGAATACCCCACTGGTAATCGAGCACGATCAGGAAAAACGGCGTGTACGTGCCGGCAATGAGGACGAAGATCATTGAATGATCGATGCGCTTCATCACGCGGCGCAGCCGGTGCGACCACGGCACGAGGTGATAGCTCGCGCTTGATGCATACAGCAAGAGCATGCTCGTCGCGTAGATCGATGCGCCGACGTAACGACGGGGCGAGTCCGCGATGAGCAGTAGCAAGACCAGGCCGAACGGCGCGAGCAGCGCGGCGGCAAGATGCAACGTTCCACGCAAGATCGGGCGCGGTTCCGAGCCGTAGGCGTTGCTCCGCGAAGACTTCATCGTCGCGTTGCTCACTCCCGCGCCGGTCCCGGAGCGCCATTGCGGTCGCGCGGTGTTGCCGGCTCCGATGGGCGCAGGAAGGACTGGATGATCGTATCGGGACGGAGGTTTAGGAGCGCCTCGGACCACTGGGTGTAACGGCGGAACGCATCGCTGCCCATGCGCATCATCTCGACCTGATAGCGCATCGACTCCGATCGGCCGCCGAGGAACTCGCCGAGCGCCAGCATTGCCTTGCTTTCGCTCTCCCAGACCTTCTGGTACTTCTCCGCGAACGAGATCATCTCCTCGCTGACGTCGAAGAGGTCGCTCATTCTGGGCAGCCCGGGACGGCGCTGAGGACGTGATGGCCGTTCGCGTGCTTCAGTCATGGTGTTCCTTCGTGATGATGGCGGTCTGGCTCCTTGGTCCAGTGTAGTTGCTGCCGAGGCGTTTTCGCACGGCTTGATTGCCGCCTGCGCTTGTCAGCCGTTACCAGAGCGCGCTGCTCCGCGCTGACGATCGCCGGATTCGCGGTGTCGGCTGGCGGGCACCCGGTACATTGTTTGAATGAGAAGGATCTTCGGGGACACCTGAACCCCGCCACAGGCGCTGCGCCGTCTGCACTCCCGCTTCACACGAGCGGCTGCCCATCGCCGGTGAGCGATCACTCGGCGCCGACTCGCGTCCCTCCGCACGTCCGCTTCACTCGACCGGCTATGCGATCTGCGCGTCACTCCTACTCGCCCGTCACTTCCGGCGACGATGCGTCCCCGACGGCCTCGCTGCGGATCGTCGCGATGAACGGGAGATTGCGGAAGCGTTGGCGATAATCTAGTCCGTAGCCGACGACGAACTCGTCCGGGATCTCGAAACCGACGTACTGGATCGGCGTCTCGGCAAGACGGCGCGCTCGCTTGTCGAGGAGCGCGCAGACCTCGAGCGTCGCCGGCTCCCGGGTGCGGAGCTGGCGCATCAAGTGACGCAACGTCATCCCCGTATCGATGATGTCCTCGACGATTAGCACATCGCGGCCTTCGATGTTCTCCGTCAGATCCTGGACGATGCGCACCGCGCCGGAGCGGTCATCCTCGTAGGACGAGATCGTCATGAAGTCGATGCTGAGCTGAAGCGCGATGTGGCGCATCAGGTCGGCCATGAAGCAGGTCACGCCCTTGAGGACACCGACGAGCAGCAGCTCGCGGCCGGCATAGTCGTGCGTGATCTCGGCGCCGAGCTCGTTGATTCGCCGCTCGAGCTCGGTAGGGCTGATCAGCACCTCCCGGACGGCCATGCGCTCGTGTTCGTTGACGGCGCCGATGCCGTACTTTGAGAGCAGGCTGAGGTAGTCGCGCTTGTGGAGCAGCTTGATCTGGATCTCCGGGTGAAGCTCCTGCAGCCGGCGCAGCTTGCGGTGCTTGTCGGTAACGAGCGCCTGCTTCAGCGTCGTCAGCTCGACATAGAGGTCGAGGTCGGGCAGGTAGAAGTCGGGCGAGAAGGCTTCGAGGATGCGGCCGTCATCGCCGAGGCGGAGGGGGAATGTACGCGGCTCGTATTGCCAGGGGACGCGGTAGAAGTCGAGGAGCCGGGCGAACTCCTCCTCGCTCTCGTGGGCGAAACGGGCGTGCTCGATGGTCGTCGGCGCGGGAGACTTGCCTTCGACCGGATCGGTGTTCATCGCGTGCTTACGTGATGCCCTGGACGATGTGCTGCATCGCGACCTCGACGTGGCGAATCAGCTCCGGTGGCGGGGCGTCGGGCGCCGGAACCAGGGCCGGCATCATCAGGAAGTCGCTGAACGCGCCGAGCACCGTCAGCACGAGCTGCTTCGCGAGGTCGTCGATCGCCTCGGTGCGCAATTGACCGCGCTCCGCGTAATAGCGCAGGATGCGCGCCTCCGCGCGCTCCCAGCGCTCGCGCAGTATCCGGTACTCCTCGGCGGCGAACGGGTCCTCCGCCATCGCCTCGACCATAAGCACCTTCATCAGGTCGCGGTTCTGGTAGATGAACTCGAGCGCGCCGGTGGCAATCGACGGGATAGCTTCGCGCGGACCGACGGTTATCTCGGCACGCTCCAGGTTGTCGAGCGCGGCCGTGAACCCGCGCTCCTCGATCAGCGCCTCGAATAAGTCGCGCTTGGAGGCGAAGTGATAGTAAATGGCGGCGTCGGTGATGCCGGCGGCCTGCGCGATGTCGCGGACGCTGGCGCGCGCGAAGCCCTTGTCGGAGAAGAGCTTCAGCGAGGCATCGAGAATTTGCTTTCGGGTGAGGGGGCCGCGGCGCAGCTTGCGAGTGGGCGATGCCGCTTCTGTCGAGGCATGTTGGGACGTCGCCAAGTCTTACGCCTCGTTTCTTGCTTGTTTGAAGCCTATGCTAGCTTCATTACACTGTCAATTCATATCGCTCAGATAGATATACAGTTAGCATTGCAGTGGGAGAAAACTACAACATGACCGAGAATTCGCTCAGCATCGGCGATAGTGCTTCGATGACCAAGACCGTGACGGACGCCGACGTCGTCGCGTTTGCCAAGGTCACGGGCGATACGCAGCCACTGCACCTCGACGATGCCTTCGCCGCGAAGACGCGCTTCAAGAAGCGCATCGCCCACGGCATGCTCTCGGCAGGCCTCATCTCGGCGGTGCTCGGCACGAAGCTCGCTCCGAACAACGTCGTCGTCTACCTGAGCCAGCAGATGCGCTTCCGGCTACCCGTGATGATCGGCGACACGATTACCGCAGAGGCGGAGGTGACCGCGATCGACGCCGAGAAGCGAATCGTGACGGTGCGCACGGACTGCACGAATCAAAACGGCGACGTCGTTCTCAAGGGCGAAGCGACGGTGCTGCTCGACCCGCTGGCGTAGCAACGCGAGGATTCACAGCGCCCGCACTACCGTTGGCGGTTTCGGATCGAGTATGCTTCTGTCCCACAGACGTAGTCATGGCGATCCGGGCGGGACCCTCGATTTGTAGTCAGGGAGCGCGAACTGGGTATGAAAGAGTATAGGACTGAACAGCTTCGGAATGTAGTTCTCCTCGGCCACGGCGGCACCGGCAAGACGTCGCTGGCCGAGGCAGCGATCTTCTCATCCGGCGGTGCTTCTCGTCTCGGACGCATCGAAGACGGAACGACGACGTCGGACTTCGACCCCGACGAAGTCAAGCGCAAAATCAGCCTCAGTCTCGCACTGGTCCCCTGCGAGTGGTCGAACACAAAGATCAACATCATCGACACACCGGGTTACGCGGACTTCGTCGGCGAAGTGCAGAGCGGCATCCAGGCCGCTGACATCGGCGTGATCGTCGTCGACGCGGCGGCCGGTCTACAGGTCGGCACGGAGATGGCATGGAGGCACGCCGACCGCGCGCGGTTGCCGCGGCTGATCTTCGTCAACCGCATGGATCGTGAGAACGCCGACTTCGACCGGACGATCCAGCAGCTCCAAGAGCGCTACGGCAAGAAGGTGGCGACGGTCGAACTGCCGATCGGCTCGCAGGACGGCTTTGCCGGCGTCATCAACCTGATCGAGGGCAAAGCATGCATGGGCGACAAAGGCACGCCGGCCGAGATCCCGGCCGATATGGCCGACGCGGTCGCGGCCGCTCGCGATCAGCTTGTCGAGGCAGTCGCGGAGGCGGACGACGATCTGCTCGCGAAATACCTCGACGGCGAGAC
This sequence comes from Dehalococcoidia bacterium, assembly GCA_038240335.1. GTDB lineage: Bacteria > Chloroflexota > Dehalococcoidia > DSTF01 > JACRBR01 > JBBSDV01. The sequence goes on along the minus strand of JBBSDV010000044.1, from coordinate 12,598 downwards.
GCTGACCGAAGAGGAATTAACGTTTGCCCTGCGCAAGGGCATCGCGTCGGGCATCGTCTATCCCGTATTCGCCGGATCGGCGGCGAAGAATATCGGCATCTCGAAGTTCCTCGATGCGCTCGTTGTCGACTGCCCGTCGCCCGCGGAGGTGCAGCCGCGCATCGCGAAAAACGGCGCCGGTGACGAGCAGCTTCGTGCCGACCCGAGCGCTCCCCTCGAGGCGCTCGTCTTCAAGACGGCGGCGGATCCGTTCGTCGGGCGGCTGACGTACCTGCGCGTGCTGTCCGGCACGCTGCGCGGCGATACGCATGTCTGGAACGCTAACCACAATGTCGACGAGCGCGTCGGCCAACTGATCCTGCTGAAGGGCAAGACGCAGGATCACGCGCCGGCGCTCGCGGCGGGTGATATCGGCGCCGTCGCGAAGCTCGCCCATACCGTGACGGGCGACACGCTCTGTACGAAGGAGCACGTCGCTACCCTGCCGCCGATCGAGTTCGCGAAGCCGCCGTTCAACGTCGCCGTGTCGCCGAAGGGCAAGGGCGACGTCGACAAGCTCGGGCCGTCGCTGCACCGGATCGTCGAAGAGGATCCCACGCTCGTGGTGCACCGCGATGAGACGACGGGCGAGATGATCCTGTCGGGGATGGGCGATACGCACGTCGAGGTGGCCGCCGAGAAGATGAAGCGCAAGTTTGGCGTCGAGGTCGACCTGCACGCGCCGAAGGTGCCGTACCGAGAGACTGTGACGATGAAGGTCGACTCGGAGTACATCCACAAGAAGCAGACCGGCGGACATGGTCAGTACGCGCGCGTCGCCGTCACCGTCGAGCCGAACAAGGGGCGCGGCTTCGAGTTCGTCGACAAGGTCGTCGGCGGCGCTGTGCCGCGCAACTTTATCCCCGCGGTTGAGAAGGGCGTCCAAGAGGCGCTGAACGAAGGTGCGCTGGCGCATTTCCCGATGGTCGACTTGAAGGTGACCCTGTACGACGGCAAGGAGCATCCGGTCGATTCATCCGAGATGGCGTTCAAGCTCGCTGGCTCGCAGGCACTCAAGCAGGGCGCGCTGAAGGCGCATCCCGTGCTGCTCGAGCCGGTGATGTCGATGACCATCCGGGCGCCGGAGGGCAACACCGGCGACGTGATGAGCGACCTCAACGGCAAGCGGGCGAAGGTGCATGGCATGTCGCCCGAAGATGGCGGCCTGACGGTCATCGATGCGGAAGCGCCGATGGCGGAAGTACTGCGATACGCGACGGACTTGCGCTCGATCACGCAGGGTCGCGGCAGCTTCGAGATGCACTTCGATCATTACGACGAAGTACCGCAGCACCTCGCGCAGAAGATTGTCGCCGAGGCCCAAAAAGCGCGAGAAGCGGTACACGCCTAGGCGCAAAGACATCGCGAGCCATCGAGCCGGGAGAATCTCCCGGCTCGACTGCTGCGCCCGCCGCGACTGAACCTATCGCGGCTTCGGTTTTGGCTTCTCCAGCACGACGGTCGGCGCGGCGCGCGGCGGCAGCGTCGGCGCGGGAACGAGCGTCGGCACCGGCGCGCGCGGCTCGGCAGCTGGCGGTGCGTCTTGCTGGATCGGCGGCGCTTGTGGCGCGGGCGCGGCGCGCTGTACCGGCGCGGGAGCGCCCACGAAGTTGCCGCGATATGTCCGCAGGTATTCTTCGGCGAGCTTGCGCTTCCAGTCCGTGATCTCCTCCGGGATGCGGCCATTGGCCGCGCCGGTCGTCAGGGCGCCGACGAGCTGGCCGCCCCACCAGCGATCGGTCTGCTTGTCGAGTGCGTCCTGCGCGAACAACCCCTTGACGGTCGGGCAGTTGCTCGCGGGGCCGGCGATGATGCCGCTCGGCACGCACACCGTCGCTTCGACAATACCGTCCGGCTTGACGAAGTCGCGCGGCGGCTTGCCGTCGAGCGCGGCGATGATGACGTCGTGCCAGGTGGCGCCGGCGATCGTTGTGCTGAAGATGTTGACCATCGGCGCGTTGTCGCTGTTGCCCACCCAGACGCCGACCGCGATGTCCGGCGTGTAGCCGAACGTCCAGGTATCGCCGATCAGCTTGTTGCCCTCGTACGGCTCGCTCGTGCCCGTCTTCGTGGCGACGCGCCAGCCGGGGATGTTGAGGCTGCCGCCGACGCCGTACGTGATCTGGCGGTTCGCGTCGGTGGATAGGACGTCGGTGATCATGTACGCGTACTGGGGATTCATCACGTAGTCGAGCTTCGGCGTCGTGTTGTCCATCAGGATCTTGCCGGCGCGGTTGCGCACCTGCAGCACAGGCACGGGATCGAGCTTGCGATTGCCCTCGGGCAGGGACTGCGTCGTCGGGACGCCGGCCATTACGCCGTTGTTCGCGAAGGTGCTGTAGCCGTAGACCATGTCGAGCAGCTTGACGTCGACGCCGCCGAGCGTCACCGCCGGCCCCAACTGCCGATCGAGCGTCGTGATGCCCATGGCCTTCGCCGTGCGCACCATGTTGTCGACACCGACCCAGAGGATCGTCTTGAACGCGGGGATGTTGAAGGAGTTGCCGAGCGCTACCTTCAGCGGGATCGTGCCACGAAAGCCACCATCGGGGTTCCGCGGCGTGAACGTCTTGCCGTCGGATTCCGTGTACGTGATCGGCGTGTCGACGATCGGCCAGTCGGGGCTCCAACCCTGCATGAAGGCAGTGGCATACGTAAAGGGCTTGAGTGTCGAGCCGGGCGAATTGAGGGCGAGCGCGTTGTTCACCGTACCGTCAATGTCTTCGCGAAAATAGTCGCGGCTGCCGACCATCGCCAAGATCTGTCCCGTCGCCGGCTGCAGGATCACCACCGAGCCGTTGTGGCCGTTCGTCGAATCTTCGTACGTCTGCAGGTTCTGCTCGAGAATCTCGTTCGCCTTCGTGTTGAGGTTGAGGTCGAGCGTCGTCCAGACATCGAGGCCGCCATGTAGCAACGCATCCTCGCCGAGCGTCGCCTTGATGTAGTCGCCGACATAGTTCACGAAGTGCGGCGCGAGGAACGGCTGCGGCTGCGGGTGCAGCTCGATCACCTCGAACTTCGCCCAGTCGGCGTTCGTCTGCGTGATGTATCCGTGCTTCGCGAGCAGATCAAGCACGTCGTGCTGGCGCGCGATCGCCGCCTCGAAGTGCTGAAACGGATCGAACATCGAGGGTGATTGCGGCAGGCCGGCGAGGAACGCCGCCTGGGCGAGCGTGACGTCGCGCGCGGTGATGCCGAAGTAGCCCTCGGACGCGGCCTCGATGCCTGTCAGGACGCCGCCGTACGGAATCTCGTTCAGGTACCACTCGAGGATCTGCTTCTTGTCGTAGTCCTTTGTCAGCTGGATCGCCAACGATGCCTCGCGGATCTTTCGCGTGAAGGATCGCTCCTGACGTTCCTGCGGCGTGAAGTAGATCTGCTTCACGAGCTGCTGCGTGATCGAGCTGCCGCCGCTGCCCTCAAGGAACGTGTCTCCCGGCTTGAGGTTCTCGACGCCGGCGCGGGCGAGACCCTTCACATTGATGCCCGGGTTGTCGTAGAAACTGGCGTCCTCGGCGGCGATCGTCGCGTTCTGGATCAGCGGCGATATCTGCGCGAGCGTCACGCGCTCCTGCCGGCCGTACTGCTCGTCGAGGAACTCGTATAGCAGCACTCCGTTTCGGTCGAAGATGCGCGCACCCCCGCCGCGCCCTGCGATCGCCGCTTCCGGCGACTGCAGGCTCGTGTCGATGCCGGAGTAGTAGGTGGACGCGGTAGCGAACACGCCAACGCACGACGCCGCCATGACGATCAGCAGCGGCACGACGACCAGCGCGAGGGCCGTCCGGTGGCCACCGCGCTGCGCTTTCTGGCCGCGCAGTCGATGACGGCGATATATGTGTGCCTTGGTCATCCGCTGCCCCCCGCGAAACCGGTTGTTGGGCTCTCTCAGCCACATCTTGTATCTACCGTGCGCCGGTGCGAACGGGATGTCTCATGTTCGCCGATCGACGGTAAACAGCCGCTACATGTAACGGCCCGCGATATAGCAAAGTCGTCTACGGGAACGTTCTTTGACGCGGTCCGGCGTTTTTAGCCGGGTTCAGGACGTCCTATCCGACGAGCACCATTGCATCTTGAGAACGCGATGGAACCTGTATCACTGCGCCGTGGCCATCTCATAGCGGATTTCGAGCCGCCAAGGCTTTTAACGAGGTGACCGCGATACGCCCTCGGTGCAAGAACGTCAATGCCTCCGATCGGCGCTGCAATCGTTTTGAAATGTCTTTCGCCGCTTCGTTCCGCCAGCGTTACGTTCGGTGGGGCATAGTTCGATTATTCGAGCGATGGCTGCGTTCCCCTCAGCGCAAGGACATGCGCACCGACGACGTGGGCTGCTCTCAGCTCCTCGCCACTTGCGTCTTTGTGGACATCACGGGAGCGTTTCACCGGCAGGGATGACTTGAAGTGGATAGTTGGAGCGCGCATGAATTCGCCGATTCGAGTATTGGTTGCTGATAGCGAAAAGATTTATCGAGACGGGCTGAAGGTCATCTTCTCGAAGCAGACGGAATTGCGGGTCGTCGGCCAGGCGAGCAACGGCGTCGAGGCGTGCGATAAGGCGCGCCGCATCACGCCGGACCTGGTTCTGATGGAAGTGAATCTGCCGGAAATGGACGGGGTGACGGCGGCCCGTTCCATCTTGAGCGCGCTCCCGGCGACGCGCGTGGCGATGCTCAGCAACTCGCATGCCGACGCCGACGTCTTGCGCTCCATCAAAGCTGGCGCCCATGGATACATCACGAAGGACGTCAGCGTCAGCACGCTCGTCGAATCCGTACTGCGGGTGGCGCAGGGTGAATCCGTCATTCCGCCGTCCTTCGCCGGCCGCCTGCTGCAGGAGTTCGCGGCATTGACGCGCGGACGTGACGAGGAGATGAAGGCGACGGAGGCCGACCGCGCGAAGGTCACCGAGCGCGAGTGCGAAGTCCTCAAACTGCTCGTGCAGGGCGCGACAAACCGGGACATTGCGCATCAATTGACGATCACCGAGAACACCGTGAAGGTGCACCTCCGCAACATCCTGGAGAAGCTGCACCTCCGCAACCGGCAGCAAGCCGCCGCGTTCGCGATCAGCTCCGGCCTCGTCCGCACGCAGCAGGAGTATCAGCCGGCGCGGCCGCCGCTCGTTCCGTCATATTCGGGCGCCCGACGCTAGCAAGCGGCTCCCGCTTCGTCGTTCCGATCATCGTCACTTTCCCAGCCTCCGGCGCGGGCCTTCGCGTATCATTTTCGCGAAACGATATCAGGGTGAGCGGGATCAAGGGGCGGCATGACCACTACAGAACGCCATACCCAGACGAGCGGCGGCATCGATTACACCGCTATCGAGAGCGCGATCGGGCTCAACTGGTACGACGTCGACCCGAATCTCCAGCAGCTTGTCGAGCGGCTGGCCGCCCCCGAGCACCGCGCCTACATCGAACAGCAGCTCCGTAACATGGGCGGCGTCATCGGCGAGCGCGTGGCGGCGCGCGCGGAGGTGACAGACAAGAACCCGCCGCGTCTCGAGAAGTACGACGCGTGGGGCAACGAAGTCAACGAGATCGTCCATCATGCCGGCGCCATCGAGACGAAGCGAGACCTCTGGGAGAACGGCTTCCTCGGCCTTCGCTGGAGCGACGAGGTGCGGCGCAATCACGGCGGCCACGTGCCGCCGGCGCTGAACACCGGCTTCCTCTACTTCCTCAATCAGGCCGAAACCGGCATGGCGTGCGGCATCGGAATGACGAGCAGCGCCGCGGGCATCATCAATCGTCATGCATCGCCGGAGATCCGCGAGCGCTTCCTGCCGCATCTCACAACGACCGACTTCGGTGAAGCCTGGGCAGGCGGCATGTTCATGACCGAGATCAAGGGCGGGAGCGACCTCGCCAGCAGCGAGTGCAGCGCGCGCAAGACGGACGACGGCTGGCGCGTCGATGGCGCGAAGTGGTTCTGCTCGAACCTGGATGCCGAGGCGATTCTTACGCTCGCGCGGCCCGAGGGCGCGCACGATGGGCTAGCCGGACTCGCGCAGTTTCTCGTGCCGAAGTTCCGCAGCGACGGCAGCCGGAACGGCGTCCACATCCGCCGCCTGAAGGACAAGCTGGGCACGAAGGCCGTGCCGACCGGCGAGGTCGATTTCGTCGACGCCGAGGCCTACCTCATGGGCGCGGTGCGCAGCGGCGATGAGGCGACCGCGCGCGACGGCCGCGGCGTTAATCGGATGATGGAGATGGTTCAGGGATCGCGGTTCGGCGTCGCGCTAATGGGCCTCGGGATCATGCGCCGCAGCTTCCTCGAAGCCGCGATCTATGCGCACCACCGGATCGCGTTCGGGCAGCCGATCGCGGCATACCCGCTCGTCCGCGAGACGCTCGTCGACATGGCGACAGAAGTCGAGGCCGGCTGCGCGATCGCCTTCGAGGCGGCGGAGGCAGGTTCGCGTCATGACCCCGAGTCGCAGCGGCTGTACCGGTTGCTGGTGCCGCTGGCGAAGCTACGCTGCACGCGCCGCGGCATCGAGCTGGCGTCGCAGGCGGTCGAGATGCACGGCGGCAACGGCTACATCGAGAACTGGCCGGTGGCGCGGCAACTCCGCGACGCGCAGTGCCACACGATCTGGGAAGGCACCGAGAACATCATCTGCCTCGACGTCTTGCGTGCGATGACGAAAGAGCACGCCGAAGACGCGCTCTTCGTCCGCATCGAACGCGCCCTCGGAGGCGCGGAGCATCCGTCGCTGCGGAACAGCGCATCCGCGGTTGGCTCCTCGGTCGACGACGTGAAGAGCGCGATCGCATGGCTGGATAACGCGCCGCAGGACGTGCGGCTGCTGCAGGCGCGGCGGCTCTCGAACTTCCTCGTCGATGTCGCGCAGGCAGCCCTGCTCGTCGAAGAAGCGGTGTGGGAGCTGGCAAACAAGGGCTCGGCACGGAAGGCACTCGTCGCCCGGCACTTCATCGAGATGCATCTCGCCGAGCGCCCGCTGCGCGGCATCGCATCCGGCGACCGCACCGCGCTCGATTTCTTCGAGCCGATCGTGCGCTACCAGCCCGTGCCGCCGAGCGCGGCGGGCGTGTAGGGGAACGTGGCAATCCTCATCAAAGGCGGGCACGTGCTGACGATGGACGCGCGCACTGCGGATCTGCCGGTCGGCGATGTGCTAGTCGAGAGCGAGCGGATAGCGGCGGTAGCGCCGACGATCGACACCGTCGACGCGGAGATCATCGACGCGCGCGGAAAACTGGTCCTGCCCGGCATGATCGATAGCCATCGCCATACATGGCAGACGCAGATGCGCGGCCTGTGCGCCGACTGGACGCTCGGCGATTACTTTCGCGGCATACGCTCAACCATCGCACCCGCCTACGCGCCCGACGACGTGTACGTGGGGAACCTCGTCGGCTCCATCGAAGCGATAAACGCTGGGGTCACGACGATCCTAGATTTCTCCCACTGCAACAACACTCCGGCGCACAGCGACGCGGCCGTCCAAGGGCTGGCCGACGCCGGTATCCGCGCGATCTACGGCTACGGGTTCTCGAACTCGGCGCCGGCCAACGCGTCGTTCATGACCGCCGGGCAGCGATTGGCAGACTTCGCGCGCGTCGCCCGAGGAACGGCGTTTGCATCGGGCCTCTTGCGGCCCGGGGCAGCGCTCGCCGAAGTCGGCATGGTGCCGTGGGATGAGACGGTGGCGCAGATTTGCGCAGCTCGCGAACTCGGCGCATGGATCGTCGCGCACACGGGCTGTGTGTGGGGATCCGAAGTGACGGGAAGGGTCGGCGATCTCTATCGCGCCGGCCTGCTCGGGCCGGATCAAGTACATGTGCACTGCAACACGCTCGACGATGATGAATGGGCGATGCTGGCTGAGGCAGGCTGCAAGGTATCCATATCTCCCGAGACGGAGATGAACATGGGCATGGGCCGCCTCGCAATCGGAAAATGCCGCGAGTTCGGCATCCGTCCGAGTCTTAGCTGCGACATCATCTCGCTCAATTCCGGTGATCTCTTCGCCCAGGCGCGGCTGGCCATCGCCTACCAGCGATTCGTCGAGAACGACGTGCTGAATCAGGACGGGCGCATGCCGGAGGTGTTGACGACGACCGCGCGTGATGCGATCGAGTGGGCGACAATCAACGGCGCGATCGCGTGCGGGCTGGATGAGCAGATCGGCACGCTCACGCCCGGCAAGCAGGCGGACGTCATCGTTGTGGGACGTGACAGCGGCTTCGCACACCGCCCGATCAACGATCCGTACGGAACTTTGGTCTTTCAATCGACGGCGACAGACGTCGATACCGTGATCATCGCCGGACGCGTGCGGAAGGCGAACGGCCGGCTGGTAGGCATAGACCTTGGCGCGCTGCTCGATCGGGCGGCGGCTTCGGCTGCGTCAGTGCTCGCTCGCGTGCCGCCCGGATCGCTTCCGTCGCGAAGTCGTGCGGGCGGGGACGCTGCTTCGTGATCGGGCTGAGATTCTGTCGCGCGAGGTACGCCGACGGCCGCGAAGTCGAGATGGCAATGCGTCCCTCCGCATCTATCGCTCTACTCTCAACGCTGCTTGGCGGTTCGGTGCAGATTCTTCGCTGGCGCTCAGAATGACAGACTTCCGACCCCCCACCTCCCGCGGCGCTATTTGCGCGCGCGCGTTGATCGGCCCCGCCGTGGCGGCGGGGCATCGAGGCGATGCGGCTCTCCGAGGACGATCGCGGTGCAGACGCTGTGGTCGACGAGGCGCGATGCGAGCCGCTCGCCGAGATCGTCGAGTGAGAGTGCGGTTGTGATCACCGTCGGCAGGCGCGCCGTGTGCCGATAGTTGAGCAGCTGGAACAGGCGATCCCGCACCCAGGCGATGCCGGTCTGCGTGTCCAGGTCGTCGAGAATCAGCAGCGGCGCTGACTTCATCTCGTCGAAGGCATCGTGCGACGCCCGCGCGTCGTCGCCGGAGAAGCCTCGTCGGAGGTAATCGAGCAGATCGGGCACCACGACGAGCGCCGGCGAATCGCCGCGCTGCCGTCGATAGTTCGCGATCGCCGACGCCAGATGCGTCTTGCCGGCGCCGTGCGGCCCCATGAGCAGCAGCCAACCGGCTGGATTTTCGGAGAACGTCAGCGCCTGCCGATACGCGTTCTCCATGCGCTTCCGATCATCGCCCGCGAGATGGGGTCCGCGCACGTCGAACGTCTCGAAGGTCATTTCGCGGATCGACTGATGGTCGAGGACGTCGAGCGAGCGCAGCTCCGACACGCGCTTCGTTTCGAGCACGTAGACGCGGGCGATGCTCGTGTCGGTGAGTCGCGTGCGGAGGCGGTCGTCGATCTGCTCCGGAAGAAGGTTCGTCGTGACGACGGTGGGCAGGCGCGAGTTGAAGCGATGATTGATCAGCTGAAACAGCTTCTCCTGGGCCCAGGGCGTCGGCGCTTGCGTGCCGAGGTCGTCGAGAACGAGCACGGGACTGTTCCGCACGCGCTCGAACAACTCGTCGTAACCCACCTCGGCGCCTGGTTGATAGGCGGAACGGAGGTGGTCGAGCAGGTCGGGCACGACGACAAAGAGCGCCGGCGATCCCTGCTCGAGCAGGCGGTTGACGATGGCAGCGGCGATGTGCGTCTTGCCGCAACCACTCGCGCCCGACAGCACGATCCAGCCGTCAGGCGCGGATGCGAACGTAGCGGTGTCGTCGACGCAGCGTTTGTACTGCTCCTGTTCCCGCGCGCTGGTCGCGCGGCCGCGGGAGATCAGGTTGCGGAATGTGAGGCGCGACAACGGCCCGATGCTCGAATAGCGCTCCAGGCGGTCGAAGCGCTCCGCGTCGCTCTCCTCGGACGCGCAGCGGCACGCGACGGCCTTGCCGAAATCGGGATGATCCGGCGGCAGCTTGAGCCGCACGAAGCGGGCGCCGCGGCAGAGCTTGCAGCTGTAGTCGGGAACGATGTGCGGCAGCGCGCGCGCCTCAGGCGTCGAGCCGCCGCTTGAGAATGCGGCCGTACTTGCCGTCGAAGTAGTGTCCGTCGCCGGTAGGATCTCGTTCAGTCGTCGCATAGTTCGGTCCTTCGATGCTCCAGCGCTCCAGGATGCGTGAGACGTAGCGCCAGCTGCGGGCGTTCTGCGCGGCCGCCTCGCGGAATGCCGCGTCCAGCCATTCCGCCGGATAGAGCCGCTCGGCCTCCGTCAGTTCGTCGGCAATCAGCGGCGAGATCGAGCCGATCAGCGCCTCGTACAGCGAGAAGATCGTCGAACGCGTCGCCGTCTCGATACGCGGCGAGGCCTCCACCACGCGCCCGAGATCGATGCTCCCCGCCCGCACCGCCTCCATGCCACGGCGATCGGCCGGCGCGTTCAGAAAGTACAGCTCATGCCGCTCGCCGTCGCGCTCGATCGTGAGCGGCAACAGGATGCCGAGGCCCACGGCGCGCTCGAGTTCGTTTGCCACATTCGGCGCCGTCACACCTACCGCTGCCAGAAACGCCGCGAGCGCCGTGTCGGCCATCAGTTCCGCATTCGTTATGTAACGCGGCGAGCCACGCTTCGCCTGCAGCGCCTTGAAGGCATAGAGCGCGACGCCGAGCGCCGCCACATCGCCGGCAAGCTGCGGCAGCAGATCGGTAAAGAACACCTTCGGAATCGCCGTTGCCTCGGCGCTCGCGGGGAAGCCGGCGAACTTCGGCTCCTGCGATCCGGGCGGGGCATCGATCGCTGACAAGGCCTACGCCGACTCTTCTTCGATCACCATGAGGTCCTCGAATCGCGAGAGATCCTTCCGGAAACGGAGGTGCACGACGCCCGTCGGGCCATTGCGGTGCTTCGCGACGATGAGCTTCGTGATGCCCTCGGGGTAGGGCTCATCGAAGTGACGCATCTCCCAGTCTTCGCGCGTCGTATACACGTCCTCCCGGTAGATGAACATGACGACGTCGGCGTCCTGCTCGATGCTGCCCGACTCGCGAAGGTCGCTGAGCATCGGGATGTGCGGCTGGCGCATCTCCGGCGCGCGCGAGAGCTGCGCGGCGGCGAGAATCGGCACATCGAGATCGCGCGCGAGGATCTTGAGGCCGCGCGAGATCTCGCTCACCTCCTGCACGCGGTTATCGCGGCTGCGGCCGCCACCCTGCATCAGCTGGAGGTAGTCGATGATCACGAGATCGATGCCGCCGAGCTGTTGCGAGAGGCGGCGCAGCTTCGTCTGCAGTTGACCGACGGTGACGACCGACGAGTCGTCGATGTAGATCTCCATGCCGGAGAGCTCGCCGGTAGCGGCCATCGCTCGCCGCTCTTCGATCTCCGTCATCTGTCCGAGACGCAACCGCGAGGCCTCGACGCCGGACTCGGAGGCGAGCAGGCGCTGGGCGAACTGCTCGCCGGACATCTCGATCGAGAAGATGGCGACGCGCGCGTTCTGGCCCGCGGCGGCGTTGCGCGCGAAGTTGAGCAGCAGCGCCGACTTACCGACGCTGGGCCTTGCGGCGCAGATCAGCAAGTCCGAGCGGTGAAACCCTCCAAGAAGCGAGTCGAGATCCATGAAGCCGGAGCGAATCGCGCCAATCGTGCCGGCAAAGACGGAATCGATGCCGGGCGTCTCCCAGAACGCCTCGAGCAGCTGGCGCAACGGCACGAGGTCGCTCATCCGCTGCGACTGACGCAGCGCCATCACGAGGTTCTCGGCGCGCCCGATCGCGCCGTCGAGATCCGGGCCGCCCTGGTATGCCGTCTGGACGATCTGCGAGCCGGCGGTGATCATCATGCGGTAGGTCGCGTCGCGCTTGATGATCGCGGCATAATGCTCGACGCCGATCGGCGTCGCAAGCTCGCCGACAATACGAGCGAGATAGGCAAGACCGCCGGCATCGTCGAGCTTCTCGCGCCGCGAGAGTTCGTGGGCGAGCGTGACCTGGTTCAGCGCCTCGTTACGCGACCAGAGAGCGAGGCATGCCTCGTAGGCCCACCGGTTCTGGTCGCGGTAAAAGTCTTCGGGCGCGACGATGCCCTCGACCTTGCCGATCGCTTCCTCATCAACGAGGAGCGACGCGATGCATGCTTCTTCGGCTTCGATATCGAAGGGTGGGAGTTTGTCCGCGGTGACCATCGCTATGCCGACGGTTCGTCATGCTTCGATGCCAGCTCGGCGGCGGAGCGCCCGAGCAGCAGTCGCCCAAGCGTGCGGTGCCCGAGCGTACCCATGTACTTCTTCCACGCGTTGCGGACGTCGGCGGCCGATTGGGCGCCGCGCAGTGCCTTCTCGGCCTCGCGAATGGACAGATCGTAGTCAACGGCAACCGACATGGTCTGCGCCTCCCTGCGTCATCGTTTCGCCCGCTCACGTGATGCGAGCGGCTGTCACGAGGCGCAGGAGCGGCGCGGCCACGGGAGGTGGCCGGCGCTGCTACGCCTCGTCGTCGGTGCTGACTTCGTCCACCGCGTCGGGCACGTCGCCCGTGTCCGACATGTCGGCCGCTTCGTCGTCGCCGTCTTCCTCCGACGAGTCATCGGTGTCCGGCGCTTCGGCGCGCCGCGCGCCCTCGGACTTCGCGCGAATGTCCGCCGCGGTCGTGCCATCCTCGCCGACAACGGT
>JBBSDV010000043.1:0-18227 GCA_038240335.1 Dehalococcoidia bacterium | reverse complement strand
TTCGCGGGCCGCGAAGTCTCGCAAGTCTATATCAGGGAACAGTTTGTCCCGCTGCCAGAGGGTCTCGACAAGCTGCTCGTCGATGTCACCGCGCTCGATCTGATCAGCGAGCTGTTCGAAGCGCTCGACGTGTTGCGTAAAACGGAGTTCCGCATACGCGCGGGCCTGACCGGTGGTGACGAGAAATGGCCAGTCGCTCGACTCGAGCAACAGCAGCTCGCGCGCCAATTGCGCCATCGCGCGTTCTGTCAGCTCAGTGGCGCCGATATTTGCGGCGACGATGTCTTCGATGCGGCACTGGGCGCTTGAGATGATCGGCCACATCCACATCGTGTCGGCGTTATACCACGTAAAGTGAGTCCCCTGTTGTCCCCACGAGCCCTCCGGCAGCGCGACGACGGTCTCGGGCGGGTGCTCGCGCACGAACTGGGCGGCGCCGGTGAGGTCGACGACTTCGCTCGCCGCGAGGATACGCAGCACGTCTTTGAGCCAGGCGACGCCCTCGAACCACCAGTGCCCGAACAGCTCGGTGTCATATGCGGCGCTGATGATGCCGTAGCCGCCGCTCGACTCGTGATAGCCGCGGGCCTGCGCTTCGACAAGTGCAGCGAAATGCGCCGCGTGCTCCTCGGCCTTCAGGAACGCGGGCGCGGGATCGTAGATCGCCTTGTCGCCGAGATCGACGCCCGGCCCGGTGACGCGCCAGTAGCGGAGGCCCGACTCGCCGTCCTTCATGTGGAACTCGCGGTAGTTAAGATCGCCCGGATAGCCGTGATCAGCTGACCAGACCTGCAGTCCCGTCGTCACGTTGCGGCCGATCGCCGCGACCCGGGGCTCCGCCACCCAGTACGGCTGGAACGTCGTCCGCTGCGTCGGCTCGGTGTCGGTCGCAAGCGGCAGCGTATAACGCTGCGGGATTGCGCCGTAGGGGCCGATCGCGTTGCCCGCGGCTTTACCGACGGGGAGTCCGCCGAGGATCGCGTGCGTCTCGACGAAGAACGTCGTCAGCCCCTGCTCGGCGAGAAACTCCTCGAGGCCGGGGCGGCTTACACCGGCATCGTCCATAAAGGCAGGACGATACGCGCACTCCGGCAGCCAGAACGCCTCCGGCGCGCGGCCGAAATGGCGCTCGAACGTACGAACGCCGGTGCGCACCTGCGCGTAAATCGACGAGTCGCGCTCGAACAGCGGCAGGTAGCCGTGCGTCGCTGCGCTCGTAGCGAGCTCCACATAGCCGTTGTCCTGCAGCCAACGGAACGCGCCGATGATGTTGTTTTCGAAGCGATTGCGAAACTGATCGAGGAGCCACGTGAAGTGGTTGCGATAGAAGCGCGCGTCCGCGGCGCGCTGCGCGTCGCCGATGTCCTCGAAGCGCGACAGGTCCTTAGTCGCGCGATCGCAAAGATCGACGATGTACTCGTCGAGGTTCGCGAGCACGTCGGCGTCGGCGAGCTGCTCCGCCAGCACCGGCGTGATGCCGATCGTCAAGCGAAAGCGCACGCCCTCCGCTGCAAGATCGTGCAAGGCGGCGAGCAGCGGCAGGTAGGTGTCGGTTGCCGCTTCGTGGATCCACTCCTCGCCGTGCGGCCAGCGCCCGGCCATCCGTGCGTACGGGAGATGCGAGTGCAACACGAACGCAAATGCACCGAGCTTGTCCTGTTTCCGCGACGTGGCTGGCGGCTCGTTCACGGTACGCATCCGGCAGCCGCCGTCGGGAGCGATGTCTCGCTGTGGGGATGCACACGCGTACCTACGGGCTCGCGGTTGTCGGAGCATCGATCGTGGGTCCGCGAGCGAAGTGGTCCGCGGCTACGAGCCCGCGAGTTCGCGCCACGTGAATGCGGGGTCGAACGTCGCCGGCTAATGATGCCGCGCCGGCCAGCGACAGACGCCGACGGCGGGTTCGACAGCAGTGTCACCATCGGCATGCGCTCATACTCCGTACGGGAACTCGCGCTCTTCGGCGCGGATCGTCGTGCCGCTGGCGATGTAGCCGTCGGGCCCCCTCGCCTCGGCCTTGACGTTCGAGCCGATGACGCAGTTCCGGCCGATACGCACGTATGCTGCGACCTCGGCGCGCTTGCCGATGATCGTGACGCCGCTGTTGACGATGTCCGGACGCTCGCGGTTCACCGACCAATCGTCGCCAAACCCGACGTAGGCGTTCTTGCCGATCGTCACATCCTTGTCGACGATCGAGCGTTCGACGATCGCGCCCGACTCGATCCGGCAGTCATCGAAGATGATGGAGTCACGGACGACGGCGCCTTCTTCCACATAGACACCCGGTGACAGCACTGAGTGCTCGACATGGCCGTTGATGATGCATCCGAGGTCGAGGAGGGAGCGCTGAATGTAGGCGCGCCAACCGACTTTCGCCGGCGGGTAGCCCGTTACGCGCGTACGGATGCGCGATTCCGGATCGTAGAGATTGAGCGCGGGCAGATCCTCGAGCAGGTCCATGTTGCCATCGTAGTACGACTCGATCGTGCCGACGTCGCGCCAGTAGCCGTCGAACTTGAACCCGTACGCTCGCGATGCGCCGTCCGTGACCATCGCCGGGATAATGTCGCGGCCGAAGTCGTGCGTCGATGCTTCGCGCTTGGAGTCGGCAACGAGCTGCTCGATCAGCGCCTTGCGGTTGAAGACGTAGATGCCCATCGAGATCAAGTTCGACTTCGGGCGATCCGGCTTTTCGTCCCACTCGATGATGCAGCCGTCGTCATCAACGGTCAGCACGCCGTAGCGGTGGGCTTCGTCCATCGGCACCTCGTACAGCGGAACCGTGACGTCTGCGCCTTTCGCGAGGTGATAGGCGATGATCTCGTCGTAGTTCATCTTGTAGACGTGATCGCCGGCAAGGATCAGCACGAGGTCGGCACGCGTCTCCTCGATGAAGTACGCGTTCTGCGCTACCGCGTCCGCGGTGCCGCGGTACCAGTCGGCGCTCTCGCGACCGAGGTACGGCTGCAGTAGAGTCACGCCGCCGCCCTGGCGGTCGAGATCCCACGGGCGGCCGATGCCGATGTGGTCGTTGAGCGAACGCGGGCGGTACTGCGTCAGCACCCCGAGCCGCGTGATGCCGGAGTTGATGCAGTTGCTCAGCGCGAAGTCGATGATGCGGTAGCGACCGCCGAAGATGACGGCAGGCTTTGCGCGCTCTTCGCTGAGCACGCTCAGCCGGTCTCCCTGGCCGCCGGCCAGGATCAATGCGACGACTCGCTTCATTGCTCGTCCTCGGTCTAGCGGGCTACGCGCTGCATCTGGGGCTGGCTCCCCTGCGTTGCTCCCAGTCCCGAGAGCTGGCAGAAGATGCTCAGATAGTCGCGAAGATAACGCGTCGTCAGGAACTTGTCGCGGACGTACTCCACTCCGAGCGATCCCATGCGGTCGGCTTCGGCCTGGTGCTGCAGGAGGTAGAGCAGCTTCTCCGCGCACTCCTCCGACGTGTTCACCAGATATCCCGTTTCGCCATCGACGATCTGCAGCGGGATGCCGCCCACGTTGCCCGCCACCACCGGCCGTGACTTCCATAAGGCCTCCGAGACTACGAGCCCGAAACCTTCGCGCACCGACTTCTGGATGACGACGCGGGCGGCGCGCTGAAAGGCGTTCACTTCGATGTTGCCGACGCCGTTGAGGTTGCTGAGGATGTGAATGTCGAAGTCTTCGCCGGCGCGGCGCACGGTGCGCTCGTACCAGTCCCAGCCCTCGGGGTCGTCGCTCGCCATCGAGGCGATCATCACGAGCTGCAGATCCGGGATCTCGCGCTTGGCGACGCGATAGACATCAATGACGCCGAGCGGATCCTTCCACGGGTCGAAGCGCGAGATCTGGGTGATCATCGGGCGCTTCGGATCGACGCCGTAACGCGTCAGGATCGCGTCGCAGGTCTCCTGCGGCAGTTCGACGTTTTTGGGGCTGAGCGGATCGATAGCGGGCGGTACGCAGAAGATCTCCGGATGCTGGAGCCCTTCCTTCACGTACGCCGGCAGCGTAAAAATCGCCGCATCGTAGCGCTCGATGTGCGGCCGGAGGAGATCCCAGACCTGCACCTGGGCATCGGTCAGGTCGATGTGGCAGCGCCACACCCACTTGCCCGCGCGTCGGCCCGTCCGCTCCTCGAGAAATGTCGGGATCGCCGCCGGCTGCGGGTCGTGGATAACGACGTAATCGTAGTCTTCGTCGAAGAGATCCGCGTTGAGCTTGTTGTAGCTCGACCAGATCTCGCGCATCGCGGGCGTCCAGTCGTAGTACATGCCCTGGAGGCTGTTGTGCATTGCCTTCGTGACGTCGAAGAATTCGTCGGCCCCGCGAATCACCTGCCAGTCGGCCTGCAAGCCGACGTCGTTCATCAGTGGAATCAGCGTGCCGAGGATCTCGGCGACGCCGCCTCCAAAGCCGGTGGCGTTGACGTGGAGCACACGCGCGCCCTTGATGCGGTTTGCGAGCTCGAGGATCTCCTCGATACGTTCGTCGCCGATGACGGCGCGATAGGATTCGATCGACTTCGGTGTGGTGGGGACGGAACCGAGCACGCTTAGTTCTTCCTGTGTAGTTCGTTCAGGATGCCAAGATAATCCTTCAAGTAGCGTGTGATCAGGAAGCGATCCGCTACATGTCGGCGGCCATTCTCCCCATATGTGCGGGCGATCTCCTTATCTTCGAGCAAGAGCGAGATTGCGGCCGCGAACTCGTCCGTGGTCGATGCGACGAGGCCCGTCTCGCCGTCGATCACCTGCTCGCAGAGGCCGCCGCTTGGCGCGACGACGCAGGGACGTTCCTTCCAGAGTGCGTCCGACACCCAGAGGCCGAAGCCTTTGCGCAGACCCTTCTGCATGATCACGGTGGCCGAGCGCTGGAAGACGTTGAGCTCGACATTCCCGACCTCCGAGCCCGACGCGACGATGAAGCACTGCGGTTCGTCGTGGCAGCGGCGGGCGAGTTCGTCGTACGCGGCGCGGCCCGCAGGATCCTGCGGCTCGGTCGTCAGGACGAAGACGAACTGCAGTTCCGGATGCGTCTCGCGTACCTTCTGCCACGCGTCGACGGCGCCCGAGAAGTCGCTCGCAGCGTCGCACGGCGACACCTGGCAGAGGATCGGTCGCGCGGGATCGATGCCGTACTGCTCGAGCACCGAGCGCACGACGTCGTCGGGCAACGGCATATTGCGCGCGCTGTTCGGGTCGATCGCCGGCGGCACTATGTAGCTTTGCACGGACATATCAGAGCGCGCGAAGGCAGGCGCTGACGAGATGGTCGCATCGTACTTCTCGACGTGCGGCCGCAAATGCATCCACACGTCTTCCTGCGCGGACGAGAGGTCGAGGTGGGAGTGCATGATCCAGCGCGCACCGTCGTTCTGCGCGTAGGAGCGTATCGCCAGGGGCTGCGGATCGTGGACGATGATCACGTCGAATGGCTCGGTGAGGAGCTCGGCGTTCATCGCTGCATAGCGCAGCCATGTATCCGTCATCTCCTGCGTCCACTGTACGTAGACGCCTCCGAGCGCCTGGTACATCGAGCGGGCGACGTGCGCCGCGTCTTCGGACGCACGCACGACTTGCCATTGGACATCGAGGCCGAGGTCGTTGAGCAGCGGCACCGCAGAGTTCAGCGTCTCGGCCGTGCCGGTGCCAAAGCCGGTGACGCTGAGGTTGAGGACACGGAGTCCCTCAATGGGCCGAGCGAGGTTGTGCAGCTCATCGATGCTCGATTGGCCGGCCGAGCCGGCAAGATCCTCGAGTGCCCTGCGTGGGATCGCCAGGGTGCCGTACATCGTCCCTCCTTGCGGAATTGCCGGTTGCTCCGTTCCGCCGTCTCGCGGGATGCGATTCGGCGGAAGGTGCTTGCAGGGCGACCGTGCGTGCGGAGCGCTGCGGACCGAAAGATAAGCCGGAGGCGCACCCGGACGTCTCGCCGGGAAGCCTCGTGTTGCCTGCGGAACGTAGCTGCCGGTGAGTGCCGCTCGTGATTCAGCGCCAACGGTGGTTATTCTCACCACGCAGAGCGTACCAGAGACGACGTGTCATAACCGTAAACATCGACGCCTGGCATATCACCGGCCAAGTGATCGTTCCGTGAGCGTGCGATTCTTAATACTCCGACCGATTTCGTAGCGGCATCCTACGTCCGAGTCGGTCACGCTGTCAATGAGCGGCTTGCCACACTGCCGGATCGATGTAATTGTGCTCGTCGCTCGCGCCGCCGAAGCTTGTCGTTGCTATTTTCCATCGTGGAGCGCAGCGGTTGTCGGCAGCCGCAACAGGCGCGCGATGCCCATCGCGAGGGCCCAGACGACGAGCGCGGTCATTGCGCCGACCGTGATGCCGAGAAACATCGCATCGACGATGTTGACCTTCGGGTCGCTGTCGTGCGCATGTGCGGCCGCCACGAGCGCATATAGAGCGAAGGCCGAGATCGTGACGAGAAACGAGGCTGTTGCGACATCGGGCAAATCAGTCTGCCGCACGAGCAAGAGCACAGTCGCTACCGACCAAACGATGCTTGCGCCGACGAGCGCCGCGAGGGTAGCGGCGTTCGCGTTGTCGCCGGTGGTGGCGGGAGCTGCGATGGCGGCGCCAATAATCTGCACGAGCGCCATTGTCGCACCAAGACCGACCAGCCACTTCCGTCGCTGGGTGAGCGGCAACTGGGGGCGATGCTCGAATTGCATCAGCGACGCGTGCGCGACAGGATCGGCAGCCGGAGCAGGAGTGCGGCGGCGATGCCGGTCGGTGCGCCGAGGAAGAGCCCGTGCGCCGCGATCAGGCCGATCGCCTGAGACCACTGCGGCCCGAAGCGGTCCGCGTGAAAGCGCTCGCCGAGGGAGACGTGCAAGATGCTGTATACCGCTTCCGCAAGCGCCCACGTGCCAATACCAACGGCGACGGCGATCGCTGCCGCACGCCAGCCGCGAGCGCCACTCGTCGCCGCGTACGCCGTCGCGAGCACGCCAACACCGACGAACAGCAGGAGCGGCACGCGCAACGCCTGGAAGTCGGCCCACTGCGCAAGCGCGCCGGCGCCAAGCGCAACGGCGGGCGCGGCGAACCAGAGTGCATTAGGCGACATAACGTCGGTTTCAGTGGGCGAGAACGAGGGAGTCGGCCGTGCCTGTGTATTCATCCGCGTTCAGTATGTTTTGATACGTACGCGCGGACAAGCTCGTGGGGACGCAGCACATGCAACCGTACACTCGCGGAAATGTGAATGGAGTGTTTTGCACCGTGAACCGGGTTGTGAACTGAGAACTCCGGACTGCAAACTGTGAACTCCCGCGAACAAGGTTGTTTGCCCTTCCCCTAAACAATTCGCGCTGGCATACTCCCGTCGTATGCCGAAACGACCGATCCCAGAGCCGACGCCCGAGACCGCAGAGTTCTGGGCCGGCGCGAAGCGCCACGAATTGCGCATCCAGCGCTGCAATACATGCGGCAAGGCGTACTTCTTTCCGCGGCCATTCTGCCCCTTCTGCTCGTCGAAGGACGTCGCCTGGTTCACGGCGACCGGCCGCGGCAAGCTCTACTCCTACGTCATCAACTACCGGCCGGCGTACGGCTTCCAGGACTACGTGCCGTACGTGATCGCCGTCGTGCAGCTCGACGAGGGGCCGCGGATGATGACCAACATCGTCGGCATCGAGCCGACACCGGAGAACCTGCCCGTCGACATGCCGGTCGAGGTGACCTGGGAAGTCCAGAACGACGAGATCACGCTGCCGCTCTTCCAGCCGATCGGCGCCGCATCATGAGTCTGCGGATGCGGGCGGCGATCGTCGGCGCGGCGGAGACCGACATCCTCGGTATCCAGCCGGACAAGTCGGCGATTCAGCTGCACGCCGAGGCCGCGTTTAATGCGCTCGCCGATGCGGGGCTAACGAAGGACGACGTCGACGGCGTGCTCTGCGCCGGCCAGTCGCCGGTGCAGGTCGCCGAGTATCTCGGCATCACGCCGACGTACGTGGATGGCACAAGCGTTGGCGGCTGTTCGTACATGATCCACGTCCGGCACGCGGCGGCGGCGATCGAGGCCGGCCTCTGCAGCGTCGCGCTGATCACGCACGGCGAGAGCGGCAAGTCGCGCGTCGGCATGAGCGGTTGGGGCGGCTCGCGGCAGGCCCTCGGCGCGCAGTTCGAGGAGCCATACGGCGTCGCCGGTCCGCCGACGCGCTTCACCATCCCGATCATGCGCCATATGCACGAATACGGCACGACGCACGAGCAGTTGGCATCGGTAGCGGTCGCGACGCGCCGCTGGGCCGAGAAGAACCCGCGGGCGATGATGCGCGATCCGATCACGATCGAGGACGTGCTGAACTCGCGAATGATCGCCTACCCGGTGCACCTGCTGGAGTGCTGCCTCGTCACCGACGGCGGCGGCGCGCTGATCGTGGTCTCCGCCGATCGCGCGGAGGACTTCCCGAAGCGGCCGGTTTACGTCGTCGGCACCGGCGAGTCGACCGAGCACTCGATGATCAGCCAGATGCACGACTTCACGGAGTCGAGGGCGTTCAAGGTGTCCGGGCAGCTCGCCTTCAAGGAAGCGGGGCTGGCGCACAAGGATATCGATCACGCGATGTTCTACGACGCCTTCGCGCACACGCCGATGTTTGCGCTCGAGGCTCTCGGCTTCGTCGGCAAAGGCGAGAGCGGCCCTTTTTTCGAGGCGATGCGGACGGCCCCCGGCGGCGACTTCCCGCTGAACACGAACGGTGGCGGCCTGAGCTACACGCACACCGGCATGTACGGCATGTTCGCTATCCAAGAGTCGGTGCGTCAGCTGCGCGGCGAGGCGGCGGCGCAGTTGCCGGACGTGCGCACGAGCATCGCCCACGGCGTCGGAGGCATGTTCCACGCCGCCGGCACGCTGATCCTCACCAACGACGAGCGGACCTAATCGTTGAGCACGCTCCGGTGGCGTGCCGTTCCCAACGCTCCAGGATCTCGAACGTCCTTAATAGCCGCATCAGGCTGATCGGACTATCAGTGTAGGGGCGTTGCGAGGGTAGCTCGTTA
Organism: Dehalococcoidia bacterium; assembly: GCA_038240335.1. Classification (GTDB taxonomy): domain Bacteria; phylum Chloroflexota; class Dehalococcoidia; order DSTF01; family JACRBR01; genus JBBSDV01. Next base: position 9,210 of record JBBSDV010000043.1, on the reverse strand, counting down.
TGTAATCGTTTAGCACTTTTGTGGTTTTTCGCTTCCGGGTTGGTAATCCAGATTGCCGCCGTCGGGAATGAGGGCCCCGGCAGCATTGTCGCACGAACGTTGCCGGACCTCCGGAGTCTCGCGTCAGGGTCCGGACGTGCCGCCCCAGAACCTTCCTCCTCTAACATTGCGCGAACGGACAAGGCGCACCGCCGACCACCCACTCGTGAAGCATCGGGTGGATGCGGCCGACGCCGCTACCCAACCCGCTCCCATGTCGTCGATGCGTGCACGGCGACGCCGTCCGCCGAAATCACATCGGCGCTCAGGATCAGCGTGTCGCTCGTGACGACGAAGTTGCGGCCGTGGGCGTTGGCGACCCAGCCGGGGAAGGCGCTGCCGATCACGTCGTGCATAATCAGCGCAGCGGTGGCATCGACCTCGTACGTGCCGAAATAGGCGATGTAGCCGGGGGTTGCCGTCGTCATCGCCGTGTCGATGCCGGCGACCGCGGCGGTGGCGCGATCCGCGCGCATCACTTGCGCCGACATATATCCGGCTGCGTCGTAGATCAAGATGCCGACGGCGCCATCCCCGAACGGGTTCGCGTGCCGGCCGTCGGCGCGCTGCCACTCGGTGGCGACGAGCGCCCAGGTGCCGATGATCGCGTGAAGTTCACAGCTCACAGTCCATAGTTTACAGTTGGGGCGCCCGCCGCCGGGCCATCCATCAACGTCGTCGCCGCACCCGGAACGATGAGTCCGCGGTGCACGGTCAACTACGAACGATGAACTCTAAACTCTGAACTTCCTCGGTAGTCACTCTTTCGAAAGCTGCTTCACAACGATGGCCGGTACGCCGGCAACGAGTGTGTCCGGCGGCACGTCGCGGCTGACGACGGAGCCAGCGCTTACGACGCTGCCGGCGCCGATGGTGACGCCGGGCAGGATCATCGAGCCTGCGCCGATCCACACTCCATCATTGATCACGACGGGCATCGGCATGAAGCTGGGATTGAAGCGGCGTGCGCTCGTCGCCATCGTGTGTTTGCTCGTGTAGATCCGCACGAACTGACTGACGTTGACGTCGCGCCCGATCGTGATCGCGCCCTCGAGATTGAACAGGACACCGCTCGAAATGATCGTGTCGTCGCCGATCGTCAGCCGCGTGCATGGATTCGCGCCGGAGCCTGTCACCTTCACCGTCTGCATGAACGAAACACGATCGCCAATGTGCATGCCGGTGTGCCGGTAGATGCGGGCCCGGACGGTCGAGAGGGTGAATTCGGGCATCAGTCCGCAGAGCAAGTTAGCGATGCGTAGCCGAAGCCGCACCATTTGGCCCGCAAGCAAGAGTTCGGACAAGGCACGATTCAATCGAAGCCTCGCGCTCGGCGCTGTCTATGCATGCGTGTATCATCGGCCAACCGAACGCCTATTCAAAGCGTCGGGCAACTCGAAGCGTCGCCCATTGGCGGATGCACACGAGAGTACGGCGTTAGCCCAGACGCTATGCGCATCCGGATGCGAAATGGGAACGAAATTTACTGGTCGTTGCGCACGATGGCCGTGGTGGCGGCCTGAGGCCGATTCGATCCTCTGGCGCCCGTCTTCGGAGCCGGTGGTGCATCGGGCGACAGCGAGTCCGCCGGCGCTTTCGTCGGCAGTTGTTTGACGACGACCGCCGGCACGCCGCTGACGAGCGTGTTGGGCGGTATGTCGCTGGTAACGACCGAGCCGGCGCTGACCACACTGCCCCGCCCGACCGTAACGCCCGGGAGGAGAACGGAGCCGGTACACACCCACGCGCCATCGCCAATGACCACCGGGCGGGCGCTAAACGACTGGCTGAAGCGCTTTTCCTCGTCCTTGCTGATGGCGTGCCACGCTGTATAGATGCGCACGTACTGACTGACATTCGCGTGCTTGCCGATGGTAATCGGGCCTTCGAGGTTGAAGAGCACGGTCGAGATCGTCGTGCCCTCACCGATGCTCAGGAAGTTGAGTGGATTGGGGCCTGCGCCAGTGACGGCGATCTTGTCCGTGAACGACACACCCTTCTCGGCGCGAACGCCGGCCCAGCGATACATCCGCGTTCGTGCGGTTGAAAGCGTGAATCGGGGCATGAAGCTGCAGGCGAGGTTGACCAACAAGAATCGCGGGCGCAGCATTCTCGCGGTGAGAAGAATCTCTCGACGGGCACGTTCGATTGCCGGCATGGATCCCTCGCGTACTCGGCCGTTAGATTCGTACTGAGATCGTCGGCAGTCGGGACCTCGATTGAAGGGTTCCGATGAACAAAGGTCAGGAAATGCTCATCCCGGGCGCCGGATACTGGCGGCAGAAATCGCGCACTTCGCGGCCGATGCGGTCGAGCGCCTCTTCGTCGGCGATGTTGGCGATTATGTCGTCCATCCAGCGGCCGATCTGGCGCATTTCGTCCTCCTTCATCCCGCGCGTCGTCACGGACGGCGTGCCGATGCGGAGGCCGCTCGGGCTGAACGGCTTCCGCGGGTCGAACGGGATCGTGTTGTAGTTGCCGACGATGCCGGCGCGATCGAGCGCCTTCGCCGCCTTCTTGCCGATCACCTTCTTTCCCGTCAGGTCGAGCAGCAGCAGGTGATTGTCGGTGCCGCCGGTGATCAGATCGAACCCACGCTCCTTCAGTTCGCCGCCCAGCGCCTTCGCGTTGGCGACGATCTGATGGCCGTAGTCGCGGAACTCCGGCGTCGCCGCTTCCTTCAGCGCGACTCCGATGCCGGCGATCGTGTTCTCGTGGGGGCCACCCTGGAGGCCGGGGAAGACGGCCTTGTCGATCGACGCGGCGTGCTCCTCCTTGCACATGATCATCGCGCCGCGGGGGCCGCGCAGGGTCTTGTGCGTCGTCGTCATCACGACGTCGGCGTACGGCGCCGGGTCGGGATGGGCGCCGGCGACGATCAGCCCGCTGATGTGAGAGATGTCGGCGAGAAAGTAGGCGCCGGCCTCCTTCGCAATCTCGCCGAACTTCGCGAAGTCGAACGAGCGAGGGTATGCGGTCGCGCCGGCGACGATGATCCGCGGCCGCTCTGCGAGCGCCATCTCGCGCACCTTGTCGTAGTCGATCAGGTGCGTCACGGGATCGACTTCGTAGCGAACGGCGCTCCAGAACTTGCTCGTCGCACTGGCGGTCCAGCCATGCGTGAGGTGGCCGCCGTGCGGCAGGCTGAGCCCCATGATCTTGTCGCCGGGCTGGAGCAGCGCGACGTACACCGCAAGATTCGCGGGCGAACCCGAGTATGGCTGCACGTTCGCGTGCTCGATGCCGAAGAGCGCCTTGGCACGCTCCTGCACGATCGTCTCGATCTGGTCGACGTTGCGCTGCCCCTCGTAGTACCGCTTGCCGGGGTAGCCCTCCGAGTACTTGTTCGCGAGGACCGAGCCCGTCGCCTCCATCACGGCGCGCGAGGTGTAGTTCTCGGAGGGGATAAGGCGAATGCTCTCCAGCTGGTACTGCTCCTCCTCCTTGATCAGGCGAAACAGCTCCGGATCGACGCGCTCCGTCTCGACGAGATAGGGGTCGGTGATCTGTGTTGTCATCTGCGCGCTCCCGCTCTGGTGGGGTTGTGACTGGCGACTGGTGATTCGTGGCATGATCGGTGACTCGTGAATCAAGTCCGACGACCGACAACACAACGCACACTCATTGTGCGAGGTATCGGCGGCAATCGCCAACGCGCCGTAGCTGGTAGTTTGTAGCGATTCAGGGAGATTGTTGCTTTGGCCGAACACGCCCCGCCGCCCGTGTCACTCAACTTCGAGGGCGTCGTCGGCTACTCCGTCGGGGAAGCCGAGGAGGCCTCGCATTTCTTCGAGCATACGCTTGGGCTGGAACTGGGCGCCGAGGACGGCACACTCCGTTTCTATGCGCTGGGGCAGGGCATGACGCTCGCCGTCGACGTGAGCGGCGGGTCGGCGGGCGAACCCCCATACCTGCTGTTCAGCACGCCCGACATAACGGCCGCGGCCGAGCACTTCCTCGGTCTCGGCTGCCAGGTGAAGGAACTGCCATGGGCGACCGGCGCCGGCTTCATCGCCCGCTCGCCGGAGGGCCATACCGTCGCCGTGCTCGACGCTACGGCGCTGGCCGGCGACGACGACGACGACGCTCTGGCGGCTGACGATGATGATGCACCGAGGTAGCGTCTGATTCGAGCTACGGCTGCCGCAAGGACCGGTCTTCAGACCTGTTCAATCGGTTTTATCGCGCGACGATGCCGCGCGATCGGCAACCCCGCGTCGGCGCGACATATCCAGCTCCCGCGTCATGCCGCCAGCTCCGCCGTCCTCGCTGCGGCAGCTTCCGTCGTGCCAGCTTACATCAGCCGTTGCGTGCCGAGCGCGGTGTCGCGATCGGGTGGTGCGAGGCAGGCGGGGTCGTCGTTCGCGACGGAGTTGACGCGACGCGAGACCTCCGTCGCGATCAGCACATCTTCTGCCGCAGGACGGAGCAGCGTGTGAACCGAGCGCGCCTGCACGGCCGCGCCTTCCGCGGGAACGAAGAGCCAGTCATCGACGCTCTCGGGCGCCAGAATCGCAGGCATGCGGTCGTGAACGGGAGCGACGAGGCTGTTCGCTTCTGTTGTGATGATGGTGAAGGAGCGGATCTTCATCGCCGATGCCGGATCGAGCCATGACTCGTAGAGCCCGGCAAAGAGCATCACTTCGCCATCCGCGGGATGGAACCAGATCGGCCGGCGCGCTTCCTTCGTGCCAACCCACTCAAAGAACCCGTCAGCCGGGACGACGCAGCGCCGACGCTCGAAGGCGTCGCGAAACGCCGGGCGCGCCATCACGGTCTCGGCCCGTGCATTGATCTGTTTGAACGCGCCCTTCGCATCCGCGGCCCAGCTGTTCACGAGACCCCATCGTGCCGGCAGCAGGCGACGCTCTTCGTGCTTCGCGCGCACGATCCAGTGCGGATCGGTCGGCGCGATGTTGTAGCGCGGGCGATGGAGCGCTTCGTCATCGAGCCCCATGCTCGCGCCGAGCCGGCCGGCGAGGCCTGAGAGATCGCTTCGGGTCAGCGTGAATCTTCCGCACATGATGGGGGTAGTATAGTTCGTCGTTTGTAGTCGGCTGTCCGTCGTAGCAGTCGTTGGCTTGTTCAGAGGTTGGGGGGGCACACGGACCGCACGGAACGTGAAACCGACGGTCGTATCGCAACTAGCGATCCTGATCAATCAAGGTTGCGCGGTGCGCGCAAACCTGACAGCCTGGCGCGAACGGCGGAACCTCGATCCTTCCGCAATCATCGTCCGCTCGCGCTGTTACTGTTCGTTGCGCTGGCGCTCCGCGTTGCGCTGGCGCCGCTGTACGCGCGCCTGCCGGGCGGGTTCTACGACGAGGACTTTTGGAAGCTCTGGATGCAAGCGATCCATGAGCACGGCGTCCTCAGCGTCTTTCGCTCCACCGATGCCGAATACCTCGGGTATCAGTGGGTGCTCTGGCTGCTGGCCGCGGTGTATGCGCTCATCGGCGGCGCGTACACGCAGACTTCGCCATCGCTCCATGCGCTCGTCAAGGCGCCGTCCATCGTCTTCGACCTGATCCTCATCGTCGTCGTGTATGGAGCGGCGCGCCTCCTGCAGCGCGAGAGCGCAGCCGGGTCGGCGCTCGCCGGAGAGAGGCAGCAGCGGCTGGCGCTGGTTGCCGCCACCGTATTCGCGTTCCAGCCCGCCGTCGTCTATGACAGCGCAGTCTGGGCGCAAACGGATGCCAGCGTCACGGCGGCGATGCTCGGTTCGATCTTGCTCGCTGCCTCCCGACGGCCGTGGCTGGGCTGGGTAGTGTGGACGCTGGGCTTTCTCATCAAGCCGCATCCCGTGCTCATGTTGCCGATACTCGTCGTCGTGACGGTGCGCGCTCACGGCTGGGCCGGCGGCGCACGGGCGTGTGTGGCCGCGCCGCTGGTGGCGTTGGTGGTGCTCGGTCCGTGGATCGCGCACGGCGACCTGATGCGCATCGTCGACACGTACCACCGTCTGTTCACGGCCGACTACGAGCGGCTTTCGTCGTCGGCCTGGAATCTGTGGTGGTTCGTCGATGTGGCATCGCATCCGCATCCGGAGGACACGATCGCCGGGACGTGGCTGACGTACCGCATGCTCGGCCTGGGGCTGTCATCCGTAGCGGGCGCACTCTCGGTGCTGACGGCGTTGCGCTTACCGTTGCTTCGTGGCGGGTTGCTGGGGTCGGCGTACGCCGCGTGCGCGTTCTACGTCCTGCCGATCTCGACGCACGAGCGCTACCTCTATCCGTTCCTCGCGCTCATGTTGCCGATCGTGATGTTGGAGCGACGATGGCTCTGGCTCTACCTGCCATTCTCGGCGACGCTATTTCTCAATCTGGTCGTCGTCGCACCGCCGGTTGCGGCATGGACGGGGAGGTGGATCGAGTCGCCGTTCAGCCTCGCGATAGCGGCGCTCAACGTCGCTCTGTTCGCGATCTTTACGGCGGCGGTCGCAATTGAAGTACGACGCACGTGGACGCGACCCGGAACCGGAGCGGCCACGATACTCGCGCCGAGGGCCGGGACTGCGTGACTCGCTTGGCGTGACGTGACGGCATCGGACAAAAGGAACGAGAGCTAGGCGGCACTCCACGTGAACTTGAACGACATCGATTCCGCCGGCGCGAGATCGAGCGCGCGGACGAGGCAGATGGCCGTGCCCTGGGCGACCCGCTCGACGCCCCCTTCCGACGACGAGATGCTGTCGACGGCGTAATGCCACACGTCCGCAGGAGTATCGGCGACGAAGTGGAGGGCGTAGTCGGCGCTGCCGCGAATGGCGAACGCATCCAGGGCGGTGATGGCGCCGACGGTGCCGGCAAGACGTACGGCGTCGTGTCCGTCGCGGGAAAGCGTGGCGATGCGATCGTCGCCGCCGGGTGCGTGTGGCGGCGAGAGATTCCACTCGCTGAGGAACAACGCGCCGCGCCGGTCGCTGCTCGTGTTGGTGCAGGTGTAGCTGATCGCGAGTCGCTCGCCTTCGTTCGCGACATGAATGCACTTCTCGAGTTGCCAGCGGTCGCATGTCCGCGACAGCATTACATGGACGCCGAAGTCGTCGCGCAGGACCTCGTGGCGCCAGCGCCCCGCGGGCTCAAGGAACGTCTGCGCTTCGCCGCGCGCGTGCTGATCCACTGTGGCATCGGGCGCGAGCAGCCACTCTTGCAGCCCTCCGCGCCGGTATCGGTCGAACACTAGCGTGCGGCCGAGTCCCTCCTCCTTGACGCGCACGTTGCCGTGGATATTCGTCGCCTCGGTCGGCGCTTCCTGAGTGGAACCATCCAATAGCGCGACATGATAGGCCTCACGACGCCGCGTCAGGACGTCGAGCAGGGCATGATCGCGCTTCCTGAGATCAAACTCGCTGAGCATGCCGCCGAGCGCGGGATGGAGTAGGACCGACGTGCCGAACGACTGCACGAGCACTTCCGCACGTCCATCGAAATCGAGGTCATCCTCGATGACGGTGACGCCGGCGATGCCCGCCGCCTCATCCGCCAATCGTTCAGCGGCGATGAGGTTCCTATTCGTCGCAGCACGGATGTGGCGGAGATAGAGGCCGCCGAAGACGCCGTGCCAGTAGGGACAGTTGCACTGGCTGCGCCAGAGGGCCTCGCGCGCATCGTCATCGTTGACGGACGTAAGCTTTGCGTCGATGCGCAGGCCGCGCTTGTGCATGCTGTTCGCCTCGGGGTACTTGGCGAGAAAGTAGCGCCAGAAGCCGCCGCGCATGTAGCGCAGCACGTCGCCGCGCCCGTCCGCATCGATCTGCTCCGCGACGCGGTGGTACTCCGCGGCCGAGTCCGCCGGCATCGCCCATTCCATCATTTCTGCGTACGAGGCAGCGGGCAGGTAGGTGAGGCCGCGCGCCTCGAACCGCGCGCCGTATGCGCCGGGGGTGATCAGCTCGAGCCAATCGCTCTCTGTCTCGAGGGCGGTGAAGAAGCGTTCGATCCAGCCCTTCTCCCAGACGTGCTCGTAGGTCGTCGGCCAGGCGCCGAACTTCTCCCCGTCGTCACCGAGAACGATGTACGTGTCGTCGCGTCCCGCCTCGTCAGCGATCTGTCGCAGTTCGGCGATGACATCTTCGACGTCGAGCCACGGGATGGTGTAGCGCAGCCGCTGACTGCCCGCAAAGAGCCGGACGGGCTTGCCCTGATCCTCCGTCAGGTAGTAGCCGTCCAGCTGATCGTCGCGCATGCCGGACATGCGGAAGTGGGCGTCGTCGACGAGCGTCCACTGTACGCCGGCGTCGGACAGCGCAGCCGGCATGGCCGGCTCCCAGACGCGCTCCGTCAGCCAGAGACCCGTGGCCGTCTGGCCGAACCCGCGCTCGAGGAAACGCGTTAACTTGTCGATCTGGCCGAGTTTGTCGGCGTCGGGGATCATCGGCAAGATCGGCTCGTAGTAGCCGCCGGTGACCATCTCTACCTGGCCGCGATCGCAGAGCGCGCGCAGCCGCGCCATGTAGTCGGGACGGTTGGCGACGATCCAGTCGAAGAGGCAGCCGGAGTTGTGCAGCGCGATGCGGACGCCGGGGTGCCGCTCGAGCGCCGCCAGCATGGGTTCGTAGGCCTGCTCGTAGACCTGCGCGATCACGAAATCGTAGTTGCCGACGGGCTGGTGATTGTGGAGCACAATGCCGAGATGCAGGCGCGCCATGCGGGAGAGATCCTTCTCAATCGATGCTCGGCCTGCTGGCGCGATGTGCTTTGGTCAGTCTAGCGAGTGTCCGAGCCGAATTGAGGTCCGGAGTAATCCAAATGGAAAAGCGGAGAGCGGGAACCGCTCGTTCCCACTCCCCGCTTTCCGGATTCGTACTTGGTCGCTCTGTCAGCGACGCCTTGCGGCCACGCTTGCGGCGATGCTACAGGCACCGAGCGCTGCGGCGGCCAGCGCGATTGCCCACAGCTCGACCGTGTCCGGCGATGGGCCGCTACCGGTGTTCGGCGCTGTGATCCCGACCGGTCGCGTCGGCTCGGGCCGGGGCGCCGGTGCTGGGGGCGCTTCCGTCGGCGCCGGCGCTGCGGTTGGCGCCGCGACGATCGGCGGTCCCGGCTGAATCGAGGAGAAGTTTGGCACCTTCCAGATTTCTCCCGTGCCGAACGCGTTCACGCTGTCGTTCAGGACGTAGGCCGTATCGCCGATGAACGTAAACGTCGTGCCGAGTGAGAAGCCGCT
>JBBSDV010000042.1:0-18622 GCA_038240335.1 Dehalococcoidia bacterium | reverse complement strand
GCGGCCGCTGCTGCCGCCGATCGTGACCGGCTTGCCCGTCACGACCGCCGGCACCGAGTGGCCTTTCATCATGCTGTAGGTGTCCATGATCCATGCCATGATCTGGCCGTCGGTGCCCATGTCCGGTGCGGGCACATCTTCGTCGGGGCCGATGAGGATGCCGATCTCGGCAGCGAAGCGCCGCGTCAGGCGTTCGAGCTCGCGCTTGCTGAGCGCGCGGGGGTCGACGATGACGCCGCCCTTCGCACCGCCGTAGGGCAGGTTCGTGACGGCGCACTTCCACGTCATCCACATCGACAGCGCGCGCACCTCGTCGATCGAGACGTTGAGGCTGTAGCGCAGCCCGCCCTTGACCGGCCCGCGCGCCTCGTTGTGGTGGACGCGGAAGCCGGTAAAGACGCGGACGGAGCCGTCGTCCATCTGCACCGGGAAGTTGACGGTGAACTCGCGCTTGCAGTGCCGCAGCACCTCGCGCATCCCTTCGTCGAGACCGAGACGGTCGGCGACGGCGTTGAACTGCTCGATCGCATCGTGGAAGGGGTTCGTCGCCGGTGCCTGCGCGACCGCCGTATCGGTCGTCATCGCGCTAGGCCTCGCGCTCTTGCAGCGTGCGCGTCCAGTTGCCGTTCGGGAACGGCGCCGTCGGCAAGTAGCCATCGAGCCATGTCGCCGCCATCGCCGCCGGGCCGCCGCGCAGGTACGCGCGAGCGTCCGCCTCCGACTGCCAGCCGATCATCTCCGTCATCTCGCCGGCATCGCCATCCCGTCGCAGTTCGTGCGACACGAAGCCTGGTTGCCGCTGCAGATACGGCACGAGGCGCGCGGACACCGCATCCCGTCGCTTCTCGAATTCCGCCATATCGACGACGGTTGTGCGACGAGTGAGGGTGGAGAAGAACATCGTGGATCCTCGTGAGCGGCACGCGTGCGCGGAACCGCTGATGCGCGGCAGGAAGCTCCGTCATTGTATGGCGTGATCTTGGCGCGCGTGCAAGGCGAGCACCCGCTCTCGCGCCTCGATTCAACGGCCCGCGGTCGCGCGTGCGACAAATTCCTCGCGAGGGCGGTGGCGCAAGCGGAATCGGTGCGGAAACGGGAAGCGGGCATTCCGACTGTCGAGCTTGAGGAGAACAAACGGGCGGACACGCCTCAGGTTCGCGTCCGCTTGTGTTGTCGCTCTCAGTCTCGGCCCTGCGCCTCGCTAAGGCGCCGCGGGGATCACCGTATCTTGAGGAGAGCATCCCTCTATCGACCGCCGGCGATGACCTCGTGCGCGGGCACCGGCTTCAGGCCGTCGGCCGTCCATTCGAGGAAGAGCGCGTGATCGGTGCTCGGTGGGTTCGTCTTGTAGCTGTCGCGGGGCAGGTCGAATGCGCCGGCATCGCCGTAAAGCGCGCGCGCGACGGACGGCACCCATGTGTACTGCTCCATCGGGTTGGTCCACGGTCCGTCGACGATGTAGATCGTCGTGCCGGCCGGCACATTCGCGTAGTTCTGCTTCAGCTGATGCGCCAGCAGTTGCCACCGATCGGTGTTGCGGCCGGATCGCGCATCCTGCGCATACGTCTGCCAGCCATAGAGCGATGCGACGGCGGCGACGAACACGAGTGCCAGCACTGTTGCCGGCGCTCGCAACAGCCGGTGCGAAGCGCGCACTCGGTCGTACGCCGCGAAGGCGACGATCGCCGCGACAGGAGCGAAGAACGCGACGGCGGTATACGTGTAGCGCGAGGCAGTCCAGATCTTCACCGGCGCGTACGGCAGCAACGCCAGCATCATCCCGAGCACAGCGACGCGCGCGATGTTTGGACCGCGCACGACGGCCCACGCCGCCGCGGCGAGAACCGCGGCTGCGATCAGCCAGCGGGCGGTGTCCGGCTCGAGCGGAATGCTGTGCGTCGGAAAGGCGATCCACGAGAGGTAGACGCCGTAGTTCGAGAAGACGTGCGGCCCCCAGTAGTAGCCATCGAACTTGAGCTGCTCACACGTGCACGACTGATAGAACGAGAGCCAGCCAACAGCGAGCGCCGCGAACGGCAGCGCGTGCAGGACGAGCCGTACGGGGGCCGCGCGCCACCGTCGCGCGAACAGCGTGTAGGCCAGGACGATCACCGGCGCGTACACGAACGAACCTTCGTTCGAGAGGAAGGCCAGCGCGAACAGCGCGAACGACAGCCAGAACGCCCGCGGATCGCGCTCGCCGTCCTGCGCGTACGCGACGATTGCGAGCAGCGAAGCCAACGTGAAGAACGTGCCGAGCAGGTGCGGCAGCGCCGTGATGTAGGTGACGGTATCGAAGTGCGCGCCAGAGACACCGAAGAGCAGCGCCGTTACGGCGCCGATCGCTGGCCGCTTCATCACGCGCGCAACGAGCATGTAGAGCACAACCATAGACGACAGGTGGACGCCGAGATTGACAGCGCGCCACGCCGCTGCATTCAGGCCAAAGAGGTTCCATTCGGCGGCGTAGATAGCGCCCGTGAGCGGCCGCCAGTTCGGCACGATGTCGTGCATCGTGATCGTATCGGCGATGTACTGGCGCGCCCCGAGATATTTTACGCTGCCGAGAACGACGAAGTCATCGCCGTCGAAGTAGTATCGAAGCGTGGGCGCGTGGACGACAAATGTGATCGCGAGCGCGGCAAGCACACCCCAGTGCCGGGCTGCGAACCGCCAAACGTCGCTGATCGACAGCAACGCGGCGGCACGCGGCCGACGCAGGGCGTACCCGTCGGCCGTGACGGTGATCGGGTACTTCAATATTCGGTTGTTTCGTTCAATCACGTGGTGGCGAGGGTGCCACACCAGGACGTTCGTCTAAGTCTACGGGCCCTTTTGCGCTGGATACACGCCATAACGTGTCAACAACTGGATTTTCTCTCCACTTCTTGACGCACGAAAGCGGCCGTGAAAGGCCGCTTTCGAAGCTACCACTCGGCGTGTATTACATCGCGTGCTGCTTCATCTTCATCGAATCCATCTCGCGCGACGGCCGCAACTGCTTCGCGAATAGCGCGAGATTGAGGATCGTCGGCGGCCAGAGGCCGACGAAGAGACTGAGGTTCTTACGGCCCGTCATCATCAGCAACGCGGAGATGACGATCGAGCCGATGACGCCGCCGAAGTAGACGTTGGCCGGCAGTCCCTCCACGTGCTCCATCATGCCCTTCGCCTGATCCATACCGCTATCCATGCTGTGATCCATCTGACGCTGCATCTGTTCCGTCGCCATCTTTTGTGTCCTTCCGGTTGCTGAGCTGGTTACGAGTCGCGTGCTTCCACCCATGATCCGCTCAAGTGCAAGCCTCGGGAATACGCCGAGCGGCACGATTAGCGACGGTTGCGCGCGCTGCTATGCTTCTGTAACAGCCTCGCGTTTCGGCATGCCGCCGCTTGGTTGTGTGCTGGAAGCCTCTAGCCTCCGGCCGATAACTCCGAATAATCGTCGGAGATAATGCCGTCGACGCCCCATGAACGGAGTTCGTCGGCGCGCCGCTTGGTGTTCACGGTCCACGCATACACCTCGATGCCGGCGTCATGCAGTTGCTTGACGAGCGGCTCCGAGAGCAGCGTGTGGCGAATCGATGTCCCTGCCGGGATCGGCGTTCGCTCGGCGCGACGGAGCAGGGGCACGACCGTGCCGGCGCGGACGACGGAGTAGAACATGCGCATGTCGGTGTCCGCGGCGGCAAGGCGATCGAGAAGCGCCCACTCCTTCGACGACACGAGTGTGCGTGGCATCATCGAACCGAGATCGGCGCGGATGGCCAGCACCGAAGCTGCGGCTTCCGCCGTCGATGACTTGATGTCGAGGAACAGTTCGGCACGAAAATTGAGCTCGCGGAGCATGTGCGGCAGGCTCAACTCGCCCCACGACCAGCGCAGGTGCCAGCGGTCGTAGAGCACGGGCAGCGCGGGGAGCTTCCGTTCGTGGCGCACCGCCAGCCGGCCGTGGTCGTGCCAGAAGTCGCACTCGATCGCATCGACCCCGGCGGAGACGGCCTCGTCGATCTGATGCAGATTATTGCCGGCGCGATGCGCAATGAGGTAGTAGCCGCGATGGCGCGAACACGAGTCTGCGGGTTCATTCACGGGCCGCTCGGTGATGCTACGCGGCACCCATGACGTTGACGAGCACGCGCCGCAAGCGAGGGTGATCGAGCTCGACGAGGAAGATGCGCTGCCAGGCGCCCAATGTCATGCGGCCGTCGATCACCGGCAATGTCTCGCTAGTGCTCAGGAAGAGGTGCTGGACGTGGGCATGGCCGTTTGCGCACTCGTCCGGATTCATATTGACTGTGCGGCGGGAGAAGTCGTTGTGCTCGTAATAGCCATTCGGAGCGGCGAAGTTCCGCAAGGTGCGCGCGAGATCGCGCAGAAGCAGCGGTTCGTGCTCGTTGATCTTGATGGCGGCGGTCGTGTGCTGCGAGTACACAGCCACCTGGCCGAACTGAATGCCGGCGGCGTCGACGATACGCGTCACGTCGTCCGTAATGTCGATGAACTGCGGCGCGCTCGTCGTCTCGAACTCGATGGATTCGCAGAGAACGCGCGACGCCGGCGCATCGGCCCGAGCGACCACTTCGCGGCGCGCTTCGACAATCGTAGGTTCCATCACACCGCCTTCAACCGCACAAGCTGCCCGAAACTCGGGTTAATTCTCTCGGACGAGTCCGACTAACGCAATTCTGGCAGCGCATAAGCGTTCACGGCTCGCCCATCCAGCGCATGGCAGGATCATGCGCATTCGTGTACGCCGCTTCGCTGCCCACCGATGCCTCGCTCTCGTGTGGACGTCCCGCTGTTGCGTCGGAATTGAAGCCGCGCACAACGAGACCGACGGTTCTCCATTGATTCGCAGCCGTCACCGCGTGCGATCAGCTCCGAGCTGTGCAGTGCACGAGGCCGAGCCGCCGCCACCGGCACAATGCGGCGCACCGGATAGACTGGCGCGACCGTCGATCATGAGCTGTGCCGCGTTGGAGCGGCGCGAGAGGCGAGACCCTATCGCATGAACATCGCGAAACTTCGCAGCCGGCTGCTGATCTCGATGCTCTTTGGCATCGTCGTCTTCGCCGGACTGCTTGCATATGGCGATTTCAAGAACGTCGGCAAGAGCTTCCGCGAGTTTCGGTGGGAGTTGATGCCGGCCATCCTGCTCGTCACCTCCGGGAACTACCTGCTGCGCTTCGTGAAGTGGGAGTATTACCTGAGGCAGGTCGGCGTCACCGGCCTCAGACGCGTCGACAGCTTCCTCATCTATTTCTCCGGTCTCGGCATGACCGTGACGCCGGGCAAGGTCGGCGAATGGCTGAAGAGCTACTTGCTGAAGGAGATGCACGGCACGCCGATCTCGAAGTCGGCTCCAATCCTGCTCGCCGAAAGGCTCACCGACAGCCTCGCGTTGCTCATCATTGCCGGCACAGGCGTTATCGTCTTCGGGCACAACACGTGGCCCGTCGTCCTCCTGATCGCCGTCGGTTCGGTGGTGGCCGTGGGCGTCGCGCGTCACCGGCCGACGTCCTACCTGCTGCTGCGCTTCGCTGGCCGGCTGCCGTTCGTCAAGCGCTTCGTGCCGCATTTCGAGGAGTTCTACGAGACGACGTACGTTGTCATGGATCCGAAGGGCGTAATGCTGATGACGATACTCAGCGTCGGCTCCTGGTTCTTTGAGGTGCTGGCGTTCTATCTGACGCTGATCGGGCTCGGCGTCGACCCGTCCGTCGATACGCTCTTCAAGGCGGCGTTCATCCTGCCGATCGCGACGCTCGCCGCTGCGGTGCTGCTGACGCCCGGCGGCCTCGGCGTCGCGGAGACCGGGATCACGTCTCTCTCGGAGAAGCTGCTACACCTTGGCAAGAGCACGGCGACCGTCGGCACGCTGATTGTTCGCATTGCGACGCTCTGGTTCGGCGTCGTGCTCGGGTTGATCATGTTCGCCATCCTCACTCGCCGCCTCGACAAGCAGGGCAAGCATCTCGATGACCTCGGCGAACCGGCGCTGGCAGGCGACACCGATGCGGGCTAGCGAAACGTCTTGAGCCTTGTGACGCCGTACACTAACCTGCGAATGGAGATAGGTAAGAGACGGAGGGTGCCGTGAGCCTCGATACGCGCTGGGAAGATGTCGACACGCTGCTGCAGCGAACGACCCGCACGCAGGACGAGAAGCTCGGCCAGGCGATCCAGGAGATCATCGCCCAGCGCTTCCGGTTCCCGACGCCCGAGCATCCGGCGTACCGCGCCCACAGCAACATTCCGGCGATCACGATGGCGGTGCAAGTCGGCGAGGAGCAGATCGCGCCGGACATCGTCGTCGTCGAGAAGCTCAACACCGGCGAGACGCATGTAATCATGACGGCGGCCATAGCCAATCACGAGATGGTCAACGAGGGCGAGGCGCGGAGCAAATGGGCGCGATACTCCGCGATCCCGGATCAGGCGTTCTACCTCTATGTGCCGGTCGGCTACGGCGCGCAGGCGAAGAAGCTCTGCAAGCAACTGAAGCTCAAGGTTGAGGGCTATCGCACCTGGCGGACGACGCCGCGCGGCTTCGAGATCAACGACGTCTCGGAAGCGCCGTCTGCACTTGCCGCGCTGATGCCAGGATTCGTCCGGAAGGCGCTCGCGACGCCATAGCGTTCGACTGAACCGAGCTTCACGCGTACCTGCATTCTCGTTAGGCTTCGCATCATGACCGACGCCGCCCTCGACGACCTTCGCGTGCTCGACCTGACCGGCGAGATGGGCGCGTACGCGACGAAGCTGCTCGCCGATCTCGGCGCCGATGTCATCCGCGTCGAGCCGCCGGACGGCGATCCACTTCGCGCGATGCCCCCCTTCTGGCACGACGAAGTAGCGGCCGATCGCGGCCTCACGTTCCTTCACCTCAATACGAACAAGCGAAGCATCACGCTCGACATCACTACCGATGAGGGCCGCGATCTCTTCCGGAAGCTCGTCGCCACCGCCGACGTCGTCGCGGAGACCTTCGAGCCCAAGTATCTCGATTCGCTCGGTCTTGGTTACACCGAACTGTCCGCGATCAAACCCGACATCATCCTCACATCGATCACCGGGTTCGGACAGGATGGACCGCACGCGCACTACAAGTCTGTCGACATCGTTGGTGTGGCGATGAGCGGCATGATGACGCTGGCCGGCGAGAAGGACGACCCGCCGAACCTCGCGCCCGGCTCGCAAGGCTACGTCTGCGCCAGCATCGACGGCGCGGCCGGCACCCTCATGGCGCTCGTGCACCGCGACCGCACCGGCGAGGGCCAGCACGTCGACGTTTCGATGCAGGAGGCCGGCTCCATCAACCAGGAGACGGCAATGCAGGGCTGGGACATGAACCAGACCATTCGTACGCGCACCGGCGCCAAGGGCGTCATTCCGATTGATATCCCCGGCATCGGCGTCTACGACTGCAAGGATGGGCAGATCTTCGGCTATCTCGGAACGCCAGGCGGCGCCCCGTGGACGGTGATGCTCGACTGGATGACGCGCGAAGGGATGGCCGAGGACCTCGGCGAGGGCGAGAACCTCGAGATGGTGCAGAACCTCAACCTGCGCTTCCTCACCGGGCTCACGCAAGCGCCCGAGAAACTCGGCGAACGTGTGCGCATCCTCTCTCACATGCACGGCGTCTTCTCGCGCTTCTGCGCGAGCATGAGCAAGTGGACGCTGTACGAGGAGGGTCAGCGGCAGCGGCTCATGCTCGGCATCATCTCGACGCCGGAAGATCTCGCGAAGAACCCTCAGCTCGCGGCGCGGCAGTGGTACCAGGACATCCCGCACGATCATCTCGGCGCAAGCGTGCGCTACGCCGGCCCCCCGTACCGCCTGTCCGAGACGCCGTGGTCGATCCGCCGCCGCCCGCCGCTCCCCGGCGAGCACAACGCCGAGGTGTACGGCGAACTCGGTGTCACGGGCGCGGAGATGCAGCGCCTAGCGGCGAGCAACGTCATTTGACGTTTGTATGTGCGACGCTAGTTTGAGTCGCTCGAGTACCCCGATGGCGAGTTAGTCCTTCGGCGGCTCAGGACTGATCGGCGACATCATCGTGCCGAGGTTGTCCGCAACCTGACCTTCGAGGTCGAGGAGTCGCGGGCGCTGGGCGAGCCCCTCGTCGATGCCGAGCCGAACACTTGTCCGCGATGGCGGCAGGTGTTGCACTTCCAAAATCGATCCGCGGTAGTCCTCGCGATTCGATCTTCGTAGCGATTCCGGCGGATCTTGTACTCGATCGCAGCGTTGTCCGCCTCGTTGGTTCGGTCCGAGAGTGTCGAGCCCGGAACGTACACGTTCTTCGATCCCAATAGGGTGCCAGCGATCTTGTCCGTCGCCCGGAGGATCTGAGTGAAGAGGACGTCATAAAAGCGTCGCCGGCGCCATCGGACGTTGTCGGAGCCGCAATCGGGACACGGTGGCGAGGGTGTCTGCAACATGTGATCGGCCTATAGGTGCGCGGCGAGCGTGCGTGATCGTATCACGGCTCGGCATCTGGCCATCTCGGACAGCGCTACCCAAGCCTCAGCAGCCGGCCCTCATTGCCGGCGAGCACGATGTGTAGCGACAGCGACGGGTCGCGGTGCGTGCCGACGATCTGCGACGCGACGGCGAGCGCGGATGGCAGCTCGAACTCGATCGCTTCGTTCGTGAAGTTGAGGACGATGAACAGCCGGTCGTCGCCAGACGTGCGCGTGTAGGCGAAGATGCCGGGCGGCAAGCCGTCGACCGGGACGTAGTCGCCGAAGCGAAGTGCATCGGACGAACGACGGAACCAGATCAGCCGCCGATACAGCGACAGCAGCGATCCCGGATCCGTTGACTGCGCCTCGACGTTGCGCGCGAGATCGCCGTAGGGAAGCCACGGCTCGCCCGTTGTGAAGGCGTCTTCTCGCGACCACTGCATCGGCGTCCGTTCGGGGTCGCGGCCGCGGCCGTAGATGCGCGCCGGGTCTTGCAGGCGCTCCTCCGGCACGTCGACATTCTCCATGCCGATCTCTTCGCCGTAGTAGATAAACGGCACGCCGCGCAGCGTCAGCAGCAGCATCGCGGCGACGCGCGCCCGCTCCTGGCCGCGGCCGTCGGCATTGATCCGGCTGACCAGTCGGTCGACGTCGTGGTTGCCGAACACCCAATTCGGCCAGGCGCCGGGCGGCAGCGCCAGCTCGAACTCGTCTACCTTCTTGCGCACGTGCTCCGCCGTCCAGCGCGCGTCCCAGATGCGCACGAGCGGGAAGTTGAATGGCAGGTGCAGCGCGTCGAGCGCATGGCCGCCGTAGTACTCGGCGAGCTTCTGCGGTGTGCCGAACACTTCGCCCACCGTCATCCGCTCCGGGTACTCGTCCATCACCTTGCGGATGCGGCGGATCGCGTCGATGATGTCGGGCCAGTTCTGGTCCTGCGTGTGCCGCTGCAGCGCCGTCTGACCGAGCTGCCGCGCGTAGCGGCGATCCGGCAGCGGCGGATTATCCCGCAGCTCCGGATCCTTGAGGATGCGATCCATGACGTCGATCCGGAAGCCGTCGACGCCGCGGTCCATCCAGAACCGCAGCACGTCGTGCATCCGCTGCTCGACCTCCGCATTGCGCCAGTTGAGATCGGGCTGCTCGATCAGGAACGAGTGCAGGTAGTACTGCTGCGTCTTCTGATCCCACTCCCACGCCGGCCCGCCGAACGCGGCGATCCAGTTGTTCGGCGGCTCGCCGGCGGGACCGGGATCGCGCCAGACGTACCAGTCGCGCTGCTTCGAATCGACCGCCGATCGCGACTCGATGAACCACGGATGCTGCGACGACGAATGGTTCGGCACGAAGTCGAGGATGACGCGGATGCCGCGCTTGTGCGCCTCGTCGATCAGCCGATCCATCGTCGCCATATCGCCGAAGTCCGTGTGTACCTCCTCGTAGTCCGAGACGTCGTACCCGAAGTCGGCCATCGGCGACGGGAACGTCGGCGAGAACCAGATCGCGTCGACGCCGAGCGACTGCTCTGTGCCGTCGTTCAGGTAGTCGAGCCGATCGATGACGCCCTGCAGGTCGCCGATGCCGTCGCCGTTCGAGTCCTGAAAGCTGCGCGGGTAGATCTGGTAGATCACGCCGTGCTTCCACCAGAGGTATTGGTGTTGGTCTTTTGGTCGTTGGTTGTTGGTCATTCGATCTCGTGATTGTTGATTAGTGACGAGTCACTGGTGATTGGTCGGTTGGTCGTCGGTCGTTGGTCGTCGGAATGCGTGGCGCGACAAGTCGGGGACCATCGACTCCGTGTTCCCGTGTTCCCGTGTTCCCGTGTTCCCGTGCCACCTCCACGTTCCATCCTCCCTCCTCCACCTCGGCGTCCAGCATCCAGCATTCAGCATCGAGCATCAACCGCAAACGACGACCTTAGCCGGCAGCCACCTCCTCCGACGTATACACGTCCGACGACCAGATCGCGGCCGGCATCGCGTCGAGGGACGCGCGGCGCGGGTCGCCGGGAACGGGGAGGACGCGGGCGAGGACGCGCTCGCCGAAGCGCTCGAAATAGCTGCACTCCTTGCGGAACGCCAGCAGCGTCAGCCGGTCGCCCCCGAAAAACACAAACTCAATCTCGTCTTCGTACTCCTCGAGCTTCTCCCGCGCCTCCTCGCAGGCCTTGCCGAACAGCTCGTGCACCTGCTTCTCGCGGATGCGGTCGAAGCGGCGCTGCGATTGGCCCCCCTTGCGGTGGCGATTCTTCACGAAGCGGCGGTCGGTCTTCGAGTCCATGACGGCGTCGCCGCGAAAGAAGCCGACGCTGAAGCCACCGAGGCGCAGCAGCATCGTTGCCACTACGCGCTTGCGTTCCAACAGCTCGACGAGCGGCCGCAGGTACATCTCGGAATAGTCCAGCGGCTCCTCGACGGGGAACGGCGGCACGATCAGCGTCGCCGCACCCTCGCGGACGAAGAGCACCGATCCGGTGTCGGACGCGGCGGCGACATCCGCAATCTGGTCGGCATCGTCTCGCGACAGCGCGAGCTCGGCGAGCGGCGGTTTCTCGAAGCGCGGACGAAAGCTCGTCCACCCCGGAGCGCCGCCGTCCGGCAGCCGGCGCAATAGCTGGCGGCGCGTAACGCTCTCGCGTTTCATGAGCGGGTATTCACTTGCGGAATTCGCATCGAGAGTAGGGTAGCGTGCCACACGCCTATGTTGCAGACTGACGCCCCAGAGCGCGTCGAGAGCGACGGAAACACCGACAGGAGTACCACGATGATTCAGGAACAATCCATCGGCAAGACGGCGCCGGCAGTGACACTCAAGGCGGTCGGACACGGCCGGCAGATCACGTTCAACGCGATCGGCGTTCCCGCGGTCGTCATTTGCGTCGCCCGCGAGACCTCGGATCAGGCGCCGCCGATCGTTGAGGCGGTGCGCGCGAAGTACTGGACGGCCGATATGGTGCTGATCGCGAACGTCGCCGACGCGCGGCCCTTTCCGCGTCTGATCCGCAAAGTCGCCGAGCAGATCATGAAGTCGTCCTACAATGATTCGGTGAAGAACCTCGCCCCGGGCCGTACGCCCGAGCAGTACGTCTTGATCCTCCCAGATTGGGATGGCTCGCTCCTCAAGCCGCTCGGCCTCGATGATCTGACGAAGACGATCGCCGTCGCCGTGATCGCGCGCGATGGCACGCTCGTCGGCGTCTACCAGGGCGACGACCCGGCGAGCCACGCCGTCGAGATGCTCGACCGTGCCGGCGTGTAGCCGGCAGGAAGCGGGATGCTGGATCGTCGAAAGTCGGACAACGAAAGCCGGAAGCCCGATGCGCTGGAGGCTCGATGCCAGAGGGACCGGCCGAACTGATCGTCGCCTCGAGATCGGAGCGGCTTGCTACCCGCGGTGACGAACCGCCGATCCATCGACGAACCGTGAACCGCGAACTATGAATTGCCCGCTAGTACGCGTCGCTATTTCGGACCCCGCGATCATCTTCACGCAAGGACATACGTCCGCTATCCTTTCGCATCCCCAGCGACCAGCGTGAGGATTTCGCCTGATGGCCGGCCCGCCGCAAGCTCCCGCACTGCCGGCGTCTCGGTCCGGATTGCGCGGCTACAGCGACCGGACGTTCTCGTCGCTGCGCATCCCCGACTTCCGGGTTCTCTGGATCGGCAACGTTGGCACGATGCTCGGGCAGTGGGTGCAATTCGCCGCGCAAGGCTACCTCGTCTTCCACCTCACAGGCTCGCCGTTCCAGGTCGGCGCTATCGGCTTCACGCGTGGTGTCACGTCGGTTGGGTTCTCGCCCTTCGCCGGCACGCTCACCGATCGATTCAGCCGCCGCTCAGTGCTGATGACCATGACCGCGATCAGCGCGACCGTGGCGATCTTGCTCGCGGCGCTCATCATCACGGACGTTATCAGCGTCTGGATGCTGTACCCGCTGGCCGGACTCGAAGGCTTCGGCGATGCGATCAACCAGCCGGCGCGGCAGGTGATGATCTACGACGTCGTCGGCCCCGAAGACCTGCCGAACGCCGTCGCCATCAACTCGCTCGGTTCGAACACGATGCGCATCGTCGGGCCGTCGCTCGCCGGTGCGCTGATCGGGGCGGTCGGCATCCAGGCGGCGTTCATCGTCCAGGCGCTCGCGTACTCGTTCTCGGTGTACGCGACATCCCGGATCAAGACGCGCGGCGTTACGGTGGCGCGATCGAGCACCAGTGTGTTCTCGAGCATCGGCGATGGGCTGACGTATGCGCGCACGCATCGCGATGTGCTGCTGCTGGTGATCATGGCGGGGCTGCCGAGCCTGCTCGTCTATCCGTATGTGCAGTTCATCCCGGTCTTCGCGAAGGACGTGCTGCACGTCGGGTCGTTCGGGTTTGGCTTCTTGGCCTCGGCTGTCGGTTACGGGTCGATTATCGGCGCCCTGATCGCCGCGAATCTGACACAGATCAAGAAGCGCGGCCAGATACTCGTCTGGACGACGTTCGTGTATATGGTGCTCGTGACGGCGTTTGCGCTCTCGAACCTGTACGTGCTCTCGTTCGCGCTGCTCGTCGTCGCCGGCATCGCCAATTCCATCTATTTGATGTTCAACCAGGTGATGGTGCAGCTGACGGTGGATGACGAATACCGCGGCCGCGTGCTGTCGCTGTATGTGATGGTGAGCGGAGTCACGCCGTTCAGCGCGCTGCTGATGGGCAGCCTGATCAGCGTCTTCGGCGCCCAGATCACCGTCGCCTGCTTCACGGGCGTCGCGTCAGCGATCGTGCTCGTGATCGGCATTACCAGCAAGCGGTTGCGCGAGATCTAGCGCGTCCTCTCGACGGCCCGTAGATGCGCCGTATCGTACGTCTCCAGGTGGCTCCGCGAATACACACAGGGCGTCAGGCCCCTGCCTGGCGCTTTCCATGTTATGTAATCGTTTAGCACTTTTGCCCTTTATCCGCCGGATCCGTACGGGGAGGGCGCGTGAGTGCGGGTCGTGCTGCCGCGGCGCAAGTGCTTATTCCTGTGCACGCACGTTGATCGCCCGGCTGCGGTTCGGATCCCGAGGATCCGCCTCGCGCTCGAACTCGACGCTCTGGCCCTCATTGAGTTGGTCGAAGATGCCGCCCTGCATAGCTGAGCTATGGAAGAAGATGTCCTCCGACGCACCCTCGGGTCGAATGAACCCGAACCCGCG
Organism: Dehalococcoidia bacterium; assembly: GCA_038240335.1. Taxonomy (GTDB): domain Bacteria; phylum Chloroflexota; class Dehalococcoidia; order DSTF01; family JACRBR01; genus JBBSDV01. The sequence goes on along the minus strand of JBBSDV010000042.1, from coordinate 4,963 downwards.
GTCGCGGACGAGCCGCTTGATCTGTCCTGTCGCCATCGTACTTCCTTCCTTCTCGCCGCCGATCAGCGTTGTTTCACCCACATCGAACATGAGCCGTTGACAAGTGATGCTTGCCGGCGGAGATGTTGCGGGTCGTGCCGCCGGGCCGTTCTTGCGTCGTCAGTGCGCCGGGTGTGAGGGGCGTCGGGCAACGGAGCGGATCCGAGGGCTCTTTTTGACGGTAACAAACGGCCATGGCGATCGCAAACCCGATTGGTGCGCGTGACGCGAGCAGCAAGGGCACACGTACAATTGGTGATGACACTGCGACGGCGCGTACGAGTTGCTGCGCCTGCAGTCCGGCGCGGATGCTCCGTTAAACCGCGTGGCGTTTGCGCGAATGATCGCATCTCAGAAGCTCTTCATTCGCGCTTACTGGCCGCGCTCGAATACATTGCGGCGACGACGGTGGAGGCATCGTCCGCACGGGCCGGAGTGGAGCGGGAACGGAGCCGATGTTCGAACGACGAGCTCACGAACAGATGTACCCCGAGGCTGAAGCCTACGCCTTGAAGCGCGGATGAGGGTTGTCGTCTCATGAAGAGCGTGATGGTATTTAGCGACGGCGCCTGTCTCGGGAATCCCGGGCCAGGCGGCTACGGCGTGATCCTCGACTATCAAGGGCGGCGTCGCGAGGTGTCACAGGGTTACCGGCTGACCACGAACAACCGCATGGAGCTGCTCGGCGTGATCACCGGGCTTGAGTCGCTAAAGGAGATCTGCAACGTCCGGGTTGTCACGGACTCGCAGTACGTGGTGCAGGGCATCAAGCAGGACTGGGCGGCAGCCTGGCGGGCGCGCGGCTGGCGGCTCGCGAACAAGGCGCCGGCGAAAAACGTGGATCTCTGGACGAGCCTCCTCGACCTCTGCGACAAGCACACGGTGAGCTTCGAGTGGGTGCGCGGCCATGCGGGCCACGCCGAGAACGAACGCTGCGACGAGCTCGCGAATCTTGCGACGGCCAGCGAGCCGCTGCTCGTCGATGAGCCGTATGAGGCGTCGATCGCTGCTGCCTGATCGCTCTCGTAAAGCGCGATTGCGTCTAACGACCAGCAACCAGTGACTACGCACCAGTCACCTACCGTGTCAGCCATTCGAACTGCTGCGGCTTGCGGCGCGATTGGGCGCTGATCATGATATTCACGACATTCGGCTTGTTGCTCGCGAAGGCGGCTTCGAGCGCCGGCTTGAGCTGCTCCGGCGTCTCGACGTAGTAGCCGTCGCCGCCGAATGCCTCGATCACCTTCTCATACCGTGCGTTCGGCACGTACGAGGTCGGCAGGACGGCGCGGCTCGGATCAAGCGTGCTCGGGCCGCCGCCGATGCCGTTGTTGTTGAGGATGATAAAGGTGATCGGCATGTTGTACCGGCAGGCCACCTCGACCTCCATACCGCTGAAGCCGAAGGCGGAGTCGCCCTCGACGGCGACGACACGCTTGCCCGGATGCACCGCTTGCGCAGCGATCGCGAAGGCGAGACCGACGCCCATCGTGCCGAAGCTGCCCGCGTCGAGGCGGTGCTTCGGGAGGAAGTTCGGCAGAACGGTGCGGCCGATGTCCATCGTGCTCGCGCCCTCGCTGCAGATGATCGCGTCGCGGGGGAGCAGGTCGCGGATGTCGCGCAGGGCGCGGTAGTAGCCCATCGGCGCAGTGTCGTCATCGAGCATCGCTTGCGTGCTGCCGCGGTTCTCCTCGATCTTCTTTTCGATGCCCGTGCGCCATGTGTTCTCGGCCGCGAATTGCCACGGCTGTTCGCGCAACGCGGCATTGATCTGCCCCGTAACCGCCTTCGCGTCGCCGACAAGCGCGACTTCGGCGGGTACGTTCGTGCCGATCTCCTCGGCGGCGATGTCCATCTGGATGACACGGACGTCGGGGTTGAAGCGCGGTGGCAGACCGAAATGGAGGATCCAGTTGAGCCGCGCCCCCATGAGGAGCACGAGGTCGGCATTCTGGAGCACGTACGATCGCGCGGGCGCCACCGACAGCGCGTGGTCGTCGGGCATCACGCCCTTCCCCATCGGCGAGGCGAGGAATGGCAGTTGGGTCGACTCGATGAACTCTCGCACTTCGTCCGCCGCGTCGGCGTAGGCCGCGCCCTTGCCGACGATGACGAGTGGCCGTTCGGCGCTCTTGAGCGCCGCGACGGCGGCGGCGATGCTCGACGGATCGGCGAAGGTGCGCGGAGCATCGGGGACGCGCGGCCGCTCCTGAAGCGTCGCGTCGTCGGCCTTGCCGGTGATGATGTCGCCGGGGAGGTCGAGGTACACCGGACCGGGCCGGCCGTAGATGGACGTGCGCACGGCCTGCTCGATGTAGTACGGGATGCGGTCGACGCGATCGACCTCGGCGGCCATTTTGCAGTACGGGCGCGCAGACTCGACCTGCGGCGCCTCCTGGAATGCGCCCATACCGTGCTGCGAGATGTCGGACGATCCGCCGAGCAGGATCATCGGCCAGCGGTTCGACCATGCGTTCGCAAGCCCGGAGATCGCGTTCGTCATGCCCGGACCGGAGACGACGAGGCAGGCGCCGGGGCGGCCCGTCAGGTAGCCCACGGCCTGGGCGGCATACGCCGCCGACTGCTCGTGGCGCATACCGAAATACTGGATTCCCTCGCGCTGCGCCGCAAAAGCGATCGGCACAACGGGAATGCCGACGATGCCGAACATGTAGTCGACGCCCTGCTGCTTGAGGCTGCGTGCGATCAGCGTCGCGCCGTCGATGTCTGGCATGTCCGTGGTTCTCCTGGATCTTGACCCTAATTACTACGTCGTAGAAGCGGCGAATCGGGGGCCGGTGCCTACACCACCACCAGCAGCGGGGTGCCCTGATCGACGCGCTGGCCGACGCTGACGTAGACCGCTTTCACGTGGCCACCGCGGCGCGCGTGCAGTTCGTTCTGCATCTTCATCGCCTCGACGGTGACGAGTATCTTCCCCTCTTCGACCTCATCGTCGGCAGCGACATTGACCTCGCGGACGACGCCGGCCATCGGGGACTTCAGCACCCATTCGCCTGTCGCGTCGACGTCGAAGCCATCGGCGCCGCCGCTGCCGCTGCGCCGGCCCGTCTGGGTGCCGACGGTGACGCGATGGCCGCCGACGAGCACGTGGAAGTCAGTCGGCGCTTCCTCGGCGAAGACGTCGTACGGCCGGCCGTCGACGATCAACGAGTAGCGCGCCGAATCATTGATCTGCACGAGGCTGACGACGGCCGTGCGATCGCCGATGGTGACCCGGAATGCGCCGTCGCGATCCGGCTCGACCTCCACCTCTTGCGTCTCTTTGCCGAGCCTTAGTCGGTACTTCGCCGCCATCGATTTCCTTGCTGTGCGACCTCTTTTTTCGCCGCCAACTGGCGGTCGCGGCCGGCGTCGCCCCAAGCGCTGTTGGGGCCGCTGACGATGGCCGGCTGGGCGCCGTTACGGGCGCGACGATTGTGCGAGAGCACAGCGGCAACGAGTAGCGCCACCTGCTCCTGCTCCTCGAACCCGGCCGGCTCAATCATCTTGAACTCGCTGTCGAGAAAGCCGGTATGTACCTCGCCGGCGACGAATCGGGGGTCGTCGAGCAGTTGCAGATGAAACGGGATGTTCGTCTTGATGCCGACGATCACGTACTCGCGAAGCGCGCGCTTCATGCGCTCGATCGCCTGCGTGCGGTCGGCACCCCAGCAGATCAGCTTGGCAAGCATCGGGTCGTAGAAGTAGGGGATCTCGATGCCGCTGAAGATGCTGCTGTCGACGCGGACGCCGGGACCGCTCGGCTCGCTGACGAAGTCGATGCGCCCGAGCGATGGGAGGTAGTTGTTGTAGGGATCCTCGGCGGCGATCCGGCACTCGATCGCCGCCCCGCGCAGCGAGATGTCGGCCTGGGTGAAGCCGAGCTCCTCGCCGAACGCGATACGGATCTGGTCGCGCACGAGGTCGCGGCCGCAGAGCCACTCGGTGACGGGATGCTCGACCTGGAGGCGGGTGTTGACTTCGAGAAAAAAGAACTCCTTGGTCGCCGGATCGAACAGGAACTCGACGGTGCCGGCGTTGTAGTAGCCGGATGCCTTTGCCGCTGCAACGCCGGCCGCCATCATCTTCTCGCGCGTCACCTGATCGAGCACGGGTGAGGGCGATTCCTCGAGCAGCTTCTGGTGACGGCGCTGCACGGAGCACTCGCGCTCGCCGAGGGCAACGGCGTTGCCGTGCTTGTCGGCGAGGATCTGGATCTCGACGTGGCGCACCGGCGAGAGATAGCGCTCGAGAAAGACGCCGCCGTCGCCGAACGCCGACTGCGCCTCGCTCGATGCGACGCGCACGGCCGACTCGATCTCGTCCGCGCTCTTGACGAGCCGGATGCCCTTGCCGCCGCCGCCCGCCGATGCCTTGATCAGCAGCGGAAAGCCGATATCCGGCGCGAGCCGCATGGCTTCGTCGGCCTCGACGCGGTCCTCCGTGCCCGGCACCACGGGTACTCCGGCGGCGATCATCGTCCGGCGAGCGTTGACCTTGTCGCCGAGCAGGATGACGGCGCGCGGGTCGGGACCGATGAAGGTGATGCCGGCCGCCGCGCAGGCCTCGGCGAACTCCGTCCGCTCGCTGAGGAAGCCGTAGCCAGGATGCACCGCATCGACACCGTGTGCCTTCGCGACGTCGAGGATCTTCTTATAGTTGAGGTAGCTCTCGAGCGGCGGGCCCTCGCCGATGAGGTACGCCTCGTCGGCGTAGCGTACATGCAGCATATTGCGGTCGACGCTCGAGTAGACGGCGACGGACGCGATGCCCATGTCGCGGCAAGTGCGCATGACGCGCAGCGCGATTTCGCCGCGATTGGCGACCAATATCTTCTTAAACAAGCTCCTGCTCCCGCTGCGTCGTGGTGCGAACGTGATATCACAGAATCGAGGGTGATGATAGCCTCGGCTGTGAAAAG
>JBBSDV010000041.1:0-18730 GCA_038240335.1 Dehalococcoidia bacterium | reverse complement strand
GCCCGCTCGTCGAGACTCTCGGCAATTTGCTCGACGGAGCATCGCTATCAGACCCCAACGTCCGATTGGCATGCATTAGCGCTTGTCGCTCGCTGGTCCTGCCCCGCGTTGACTTGCCGCGGCCGCGTCGATAGCATGGCCGTACCTCTGTGGGCGGTTAGCTCAGCTGGTTAGAGCGCTACGTTGACATCGTAGAGGTCACTGGTTCGAGTCCAGTATCGCCCACCACCTCTTTCATAGTTGGTCGTTTTTAGTTGGTCGTTCGTAGTGCTTGTCGCGCTTCGGCTTGCTGTGCGACGATCTTCGATCCCACCTCGCACGTCCCGCTTCCCACTTCCCATACCCACGCCTAGCTCGCAGGCGCCTTGGGTACGCGAATAAGGCCCTCTTGCGCGACGGAGGCGATGCGGGTGCCATCCTCGCGGTGCATCTGACCGAGGATCAGCGCGCGGGCGGCGTTCGCGATCGGGCTCTCGCTCGTGTAGAGCAGCCAGCCATCGAAGCGCGGCGGGTGGTGGAACCAGATCGCGTGGTCGAGGCTGGCGGCGGTCGGCATGCCGCGCTCGATGCCGTGCGGGATGCGCGCTGTCGCGATCAGGCCCTGGTCCGACGCGTAGGTGAGCACTGCGGCGTGCAGCATCTCGTCGTTCGGGACGACGCCCTTGGGCCGGATCCAGACGCGGCGGGTCGGCGCGTCGCCGTTCGTTGGCGGCGGCATATTCGGCGGGTCGCAGGAGCGCGCGTCGATCGGGTTGTCGGCCATCCAGCGCGCGATCATCTCGCGATCCTCGCGCCGGTCGGGGCGCACCATCTCCCATTCGGGCAGGTTGTCTGGCGGCGGCACGTCGGGCATCGCGCCCTGGTGCGACACACCCTCCTCCGGCCGGGCAAAGCTGCTCGACAAGTTGAAGATAGCCTCACCCGACTGGTACGCGACGACGTCTCGCGTCGTGAACGTGCGGCCGTCGCGAATTCGATAGACGACGTAGCGGATCGGCGCATCGTGCTTGCCGGGCCGCAAGAAGTAGGCGTGGAGCGAGTGCAGTGATCCGGCTTCGACGGTCCGATAGGCGGCAATCACCGACTGCGCCGCCACCAAGCCGCCGAAAAGCCGCCGCTCGCCCTTGCCGGGATCGCCGAGAAAGAGATCACGGTCGAGTTGCTCGAGCTGTAGCTGCGCGAGCAGGCGGTCGAGCTTCGGTTGTGCGCCATCAGCCATGCGGGGAGTGTAGAGCCGGTGGTCGCGGAGGGCTACGTGGCGGTCGCCTGTCGGCATCCGTTCGCACGAAGGGCGATCGCGTTGTCCTATGTGAGCGCGACACGAGCCGGGTGGGCGCCTATTGTTTGCGCGAAGAACTCGCGGAGCGTCTGTTCGTACCAATCTTTGTTCTTAAACGCGCCGCAATGGTCGACGCCATCGAGAAAATGGGCTGCTATGAGCGATGCGCCAGCCGCGTCAGCAGCCGACCGGCCAGAGTTGACGGGAACGCGCCCGTCCGCCGTCCCATGCACGACAAGCGTCGAGACGGGATGCTCTGCGAGCGCTCGGATAGGATCGCGCCAGAGGTTCATTCCCAAGAAGATTCGTCCAGCCGCAAACGAGGCAGTGCGGATAAAGCCTGTGGCGAGCCATGCGGCAAGATGCGGCATCGACACCAACTCGGCCACGGCCACGCGAACTTGGGCGTGATCCAGACGACCGAGCGGACTGTCGAGGAATAACGCTCCGACGCGACGATCTCTGAGAGCGAGCATCGCCGAAGCGCCGCCCATCGACCAGGCGATCAGTCCGACGCGGGCCGGGTCGAAGCCGCGCGCTTCAGCGTAGTCGACGGCACCGGCAACATCGCGGCTCTCGAGATCGCCGTAGGACATACGGCTCCTGTCCGAACGCCCGGTACCGCGCGGATCGAACATGAGGATGCTGTGGCCAGCGTCGTGCAAGCACCGAGCCATTGACAGGTTCTCGCCGGTTCCCAGCCGATTTGTCCCGCCACCCGGGACAAAGATGACGACCGAGCGCGAGTCCACTGCGCCGATGAACCAACCGTCAATCCGAAGTGAGTCTTGGGCGCTGCGGAACTCGACCTCCGAAAACTCCATTCCGAGTTCTTCCGGGCTGCCGTCGATTGTGAGCCGAGCCGAGTTACCGCTTTGATCCGTCATCAGACGAACGATGAACACCGCCAGGCCGGCGAATGCCACGACGACGGGGCCGAGGGCGACGAAACCAGTGATCCAGAGCCATATCATGTCGCCGACTATAACATCCTGACGGCGCCTCCGGGGCCGCAGCCCGATCTGCGGTTTTCGCAACCACGTACACGAACCAACTTCTTACCGTTGCTTCACCGGATGCGACCGTGTGAGGCACTCCGGGGCGATCGGCGCCTGATTCTGGCGCGGTTGTCGCGGTCATCGCGTCAATCGCCCGGAGGTGAGCGCGGTTGTGATTCATCCCCGCCCTGCCGCGAGACGATCACGATGCGGCGCGTTGTCCGGTAAGTGAAATCCGGTACAATCGATCCCGATGGCCGTCACCAAGCGGTGTCGGCCCAACGACCAACGACGAACGACCAGGCGACCATATGTACGGCATCGGCCTGCTCAAGGGGATGATGGTCACCATCCAGCGGATGGTGCGACCCGTCGCGACCATCCAGTTCCCCGAAGTCACCCGCCCCATGTCGCCCCGCTCGCGCACGAACCTGCTCTGGTTCGACGAGCGCTGCACCGGCTGCAGCACCTGCGCCCAGGCCTGCCCCGACGGCTGCATCCTCGTCGAAACTCGGCCGAACCTCGACGGCTCGCTCGAGAAAGTGCGCTACGAAATCGACTTCCGCATCTGCATGTACTGTGGACTCTGCGTCGAGGCCTGTCCTTACCAGGCGATCCAGGTCGGCGGAACGTTCGAGGACGCGGTCTACGAGTTCGACACGATGTACAAGGACAAGCACGCGCTCACGAAACTCGCGCGCGAGCACCTCAGCCGCAACGAATACTTCTACCCCCACGGCCAGCAGGCGCCGAAGGACCTGATCCAGCTCATCGAGACCGACAAGCGCGCGAACCCCGACGCCGTCTCGAAAGGCGAGCGCGTCATCGAGGCGAACCTTCGTGGCTAAGCTCACACTGAACGGCGCGGCCATCGAGGCCGCCGCCGGCGCGCCGCTCGTCGAGGTGATCAAGCGCAACGGCGTCTGGATCTCGAACCTCTGCTATATCGACGGCCTCGTGCCGTACGCCGGCTGCCGCACCTGTCTCGTCGAGATCGAAGGTGCGCGTGGCTTGCAGCTCTCGTGCACGGCGAAGGTCGCCGACGGCATGGTCGTCAACACGGAAGTGCAGTTGGTGAAGGAAGCGCGCCAGCAGGTCGTCGCCATCATCAACGCCAACCACTCCGACCGCTGCCTCACCTGCCACCGCCGCGTCAAATGCATGCCCGGCGATACCTGCCTGCGCGACGACGTCGTCACTCACCGCTGCCTGACCTGCTCGAAGAACTATCGTTGCGAATTGCAGACGACGAACGACCTCCTCGACATGGGCTTCGACAACGTCGAGCCATGGGCCTCCGAGCCGCGCACGTACTACCAGGCCGATCAGCCGGAGCCCGATCGCGCGAACCCGTTCCTCGAGTTCGACCCGCAGATGTGCATCATCTGCACCCGCTGCGTCCGCGCCTGCGAGGAGATCCGCCACACCAGCGCGATCACGCTCGCCGGCAAGGGCTTTCCGGCCGGCATCGCCTTCGGCGCCGGCGGCCGCGTCGACGAATCGAACTGCGACTTCTGCGGCGCCTGCATCGATGTCTGCCCGACGGCAACACTGATGGAGAAACCAAACAAGTGGATCGGCCGCACCGAGGACTGGATCAGCACGACGTGCAACTCCTGCTCCGTCGGCTGCACGCTCAGCGTCGGCGTTCGCAACGGCCGCGGCGTCATCGTCAAACCCGACATGATCAACCCCGTCAGCCGCGACCAGATCTGCGTGCGCGGTCGCTTCCACTACGACGCCGTGCCGGACAAGCAGCGCCTCCAGAAGCACCTCGTGCGTCGCGGCCCCGCCGGCAGCCCGCAGTTCCCCGCTCATTGGGGAGAGATCGTCCCCTACGCCGCTGACCAGCTGAAGAACGTCATCGCGACCCACGGCGCCGGCGCGGTCGCCGTCCTCGGCTCGCCGTTCAGTACAAACGAAGAGAACTATCTCGCGCAGAAGCTTGCGCGCGACGTCATCGGTACGCCGCACATCGATTTCAGCGCCGCCGCTCCGAACCGCGCCGTCGCGAAAGCGATCGAGGGTGCGTTCGGGACCGAAGCTCTGCCGGCGGACGCGATCAATATCGGCCGCAGCGATATCGTCATCGTCATCGCCGATGACCTCGAGTCGAGCCACAACATCGCCGCCCTCCGCGCGAAAGACGCGATCGTCGGCAATCCCGCCGCCCTCCGTGACGGCAGATTGTTGCTCATCTCGCATCTTTGGGGCGAGATGGCCGACTTCGCCGAGCCGTACGGCGGCGTCTGGCTCCAGCCGCGTCCCGGCCTCGAGCCGGCGGTCGTCGATGCGCTCGCGAAGCGCGCCGCGGGCAAGCAGCCGCAGATCTCCGTCGACGATCTGCACGTCGAACGCGCCGACGCAATCCTCGAGGCGGCGAAGGATCCGAAGAAGACCGTCTCGATCATCTACGCCCCGTCGCTGATCGATTCCGCCACCGCGGCAAACGGCGCGCGCGCCGCCGCCAACCTCGCGATCGCACTGCGCGGCGAGGCCGCCGCCGAGTCGCTGTACATCATGCCGACGGAGGCGAACGTAAACGGAGCGCGCGACATGGGCGTCGACCCCGAGCGCGGGCCCGGCCGGACCGCCCTCGATGCTCCGGGCATGGACTTCGATGCCATGCTCGACGCCGCGATCGCCGGCACGCTCAAGGCAATGGTCGTTGTCGGTGACAACCCGCTCATGTTCGCACCGAACGCCGCGCGCGTGCGGCAGGCGCTCAGTGCCCTCGACGTGCTCATCGTCGTCGATAGCCTGCTCACCGACACCGCGAAGGCGGCCCACGTCGTCCTCGCCGACGTGCCCGCATACGGCAAGACCGGCACCTACTCGAATGCCGAGCGTCGCGTCAACCGCATGCACGCGGCCCTCGCCGCGCTCGGCGACGCGCGGCCCGCCCTGCTCGCCCTCACCGATCTGGCGAATGCGCTCGTTGCAGGAGACAGCGGCAAGTCGTGGTCGTACGCACACCCGGACGACGTCACGAACGAGATCGCCGAGCGCGTGCCCGGATATGAGCGGTTCACCGCATCCTTCTCGCACTGGGGCAAGTCGCGCGTCATGGAACTGCCGTCGCGCTTCGAACAACTGACCGTTTCGGCATCGACGACGCTCGTCGGCGATGGCGACCTTCTGCTGACCACCGGCCGCACGCTCTTCACGAGCCTCGAGGGCGCCGAGACCCGCGCACCGGACGCCGACAAGCTGCACCGCGAGGAGTTCGTCGAGATCCACTCCGCCGATGCAGCGGCGATGCGCATCGCCGACGAAGCCGAGGTCGTGCTCGTCACCGAGCACGGTGAGCTGGCCATCCGCTGCAAGATCTCGAACCGCGTCCTCGAAGGCGTCGTCTACGTCCCGTACTACTACAACGGCGGCGCAGTCGCCGCGCTCTTCGCCCGCGATGGCGCGCCCATCCCCGTCCGCCTCCGCGTCGCCGCCCTCGCGTAGCGCGAGCCGGACGAGCGGGAGTGCAGAGAGCGCAGCACCGTCTGCCGGGGGCTCCCGGGGGTGTCCCCCGGGGAACATTTTCTTCTTAACTCTGCATCCGGGCACGCGGCAGCGGACACGGCGAACCGACGACGAAAGTCGCGATGAGTCCTGGTCCGGGCACGCGACGAACGCTTTGCGAGGACAGTCCCCCGCCGCATACTGCCGCTGTTGCGGCAAGGCCATCTAGGCTCCACCATACGGACACGAGTCACCCGTCACCAGTCAACAGGAGCGACCCCATGCCCGACATCAAGACGCAGTCGATCGAGTACCCGGCCAACGGCGTGAACGGCATGGGCTACCTCGCCCAGCCGGTCGACGGCCCGACCCATCCCGGCGTCATCGTCATCCAGGAGTGGTGGGGGCTCGACGGCCACATCAAGAGCATCGCCGATCGCTTTGCCCGCGAAGGCTTCGTTGCCCTCGCCCCCGACCTTTACCACGGACACGCCGCGACGGAGCCCGATGAGGCACGCAAGCTTGTGATGAACCTGAACCGCGAACAGGCGATCAAGGACCTCACCGGCGCCGTCGCCCATCTCAAGTCGATGAGCGAGGTGACGCCGAAACGCTTCGGCTGCATCGGTTTCTGCATGGGCGGCAGCCTCACGCTCGCGCTCGCCGCCGCGACGCCGGACATCGCCGCCGCCGCGCCGTTCTATGCCGGCATGCAGCCGCCGCCGGCCGAGCTCGCGAAGATCGAGGCGAAGATGTTCTGCGCCTTCGGCGCCGACGACGCCGGTATCCCGATGGAGAACGTGCGCAAGTTCGAGGATGCCCTAAAGAGCAGCGATCGCGATGCCGTCGTCAAGGTGTACGAGGGTGCGCCGCACTCGTTCTTCAACGACACGCGCGAGAGCTATCGACCCGCCGCCGCGAAGGACGCCTGGGAGCATTCGCTCTCCCTCTTCCGCGAAGTGCTGACGTAGCCGCACACGCATCGAGGTGACGCATGGCCGAAGACTGGGACGGTGCACCCGAAGAGGACGAAGAAATCCAGCCGGGCGATGCCGATTACGACCTCTCCGAGGCGCACGGCTATACCTGGGAGCCCCGCCGCGAGCACTGGCCCGTCCCGCCGTGGCTGCTCCTCGTTATCTCGGCGCTCGTCGTCATCGCCCTCGTAACGCCAAGTGTGATCATCATCCTGGTGCGCCACGGGTGAGTGTGCATTCGCCGAGTTCGGGTGAGAGATTCGGACGCTGCCACGACAGCGAACCGAACGAACGGTGAATGCCGCGCCAGCGCTGCACTAGCAGACCTCCCTGGACGCAACAGACACGGGCCGTTAGCTCTGCGCCATGTCCTCGTATTTGCGCTGCTGTTCTTCCTGCGCCTCGCGCGAGGCTTTGCGGCCGGCGCGCACCGCTTCACGGATGCGCGCGCGCGCCTTCTCCACGAAGCCCTGTGGCTCGACGGCCGGCATCAGCTCGTCGTTGCGGAACTCCGCTGGCACGACGTCCGACATGCCATCGCCGGGACGCGCGAACAGCCAGATCGCGAGCGCGATCGCGCCCGCAACGATCGCGAAGATCAGCAGAACGGGGAGCAGATTGCTGCCACCACCCTTCGGCTGCGCGGCAGCGACGAACTGCTGTCCCTTCTTTGCCATCTTCTGCGCCTGTTTGTCCGCTTCCGTCTGCGCCTTGGCATAGGCCTTCGCCTTCGCCTCGGCGGCCTTCACGCGCTTCTCCTGCTCCTTGCGTTTCTTCGACGATGTGGGCTCGAACTCGAACTCCAGCTTGCCGAACGGCGTCCCGAATTCGTATTCGTACTCGATCTCGTCGTCTTGCTTCTTCTTCTTCTTTTCGTTCTTGCCCTTGTTCTTCTTTGCGTCCTTTATCTTGCTGCTCGCGACATCGGTCGCGCTCCCGAGTTTGTCGCTCGCGGCGTGCGTCACGTCCTTGACTTTGTCGCTCGCCAAGTCCGTCGCGTCGCGGAGCGTGCCGCCCGCCGTCTCCGTCGCATCGCTGAGCTTCTCGGCGGCCGTGTGCGTGGCTTCTCTGAGCTTGTCACTCGCCACGTCCGACGCGACATGAACTCTCTCGCCAACGCTGGTGGCGAAATCCTTCAGAGCGGCCGTCTCGGGCCTGTCGGCGACAGCGGCCGAGGCACTACGGATTAGTTCGTCGCGCTTCATGGGCGGACCTCCCTGGCGGAATGAAGGAAGACTACGGCTTAACCGACGGCGGTTGCTTCGGTGCCTGAGGCGCGTTGTCGGTGCTGGCCGAGGTCAGCCCGGAGAGGCCGGATAAGACGCCCGCGGCGCGCCGCACACCCGCGACGACGCCGTACGTGCGGACGATCGGCGTCACCGCCGCTTGCGAGACGAAGCCGGTCGTGCCTTTGACGTGATCCGCTGTCTGCTTCGCCGTCCCGAGCAGCGGCTTCACGTTATCGTCGATGAGCGAAAGCGACTTTCGCAGCAGTGCCCGCGCCAGCAGCCCGAGGATGACGGTCGCCACAAGCGCGACGATGAAGAATGCGGCGACGCAGATCCCCATGACGATGATCACCCAGTCGCGAAACGTCGCGACGAAGAGCGGTGAAAGCGCGTGAAGAGCGTTCAAATGCAACCTCAGCAGCACAACAAGATGGCGCAGCATATCACGCACGCCAGACCCGCCATACTCCCCGACTTGACTATGCCCGCGCATCCGTCATACCGCCTTGTTGTCCCATCGGGCGCGACAGCGACGGCGACGCAGTTGACGCGCGGCATGTGCACGCGGAGCCCCGCGCGTTGACGTTCTCCCGCCTGCGGCTCGTCCGCGCAATCGACGTTGCGTGACCTTGAGCACTGTGCGTCGTTGGCGATCGGTGCGACAATGCTTCGACGGGCGTGTGTCCGCGTTGGATCGCTGCCTCAGCCGGACACCAGACAAAAGTGCCAAACGATTACATAACGAACGTTGCTGGTTCGGAGTAGTCTTCTTGCGACCGGATCAATCACCGACCGCAACAACCACCCAATTTCGGCGCGCGGGAGGCACTCAAAATCTTTCGCCCGGCCTCCCTAACCCGTGATAGACGTCGCCAGGCAGCAATGCTGTCGAACTCGGCTCATTCGTCGCGGGCGTATAGTTAGTGAGTCCGAAGCGTTTCGCGCACAACACAACAGGAGCCGCATGATCGACACCGGCGACATCGCACCGGATTTCACGCTGCCGGGGCTCGATGGCCTCGCGTACAGCCTGCACGAGGCTGGTTCGGAGCCGCTCCTGCTTGCGGTCGTGCAGACGGATTGCGGCGCCTGCAAACTCGCCGCGCCCTACCTCAATCGCCTCCATGCCGCCTACGAGAACATCGGCTGGGCGTTCTGGATCGTAGTTCAAGATGAGGAACTTGATGCCCGCGCATTCGTCGCGCAGTACGAATTGAGAGCGACGGTGCTTGTTGACGGCCCAGGTCTGATGGTCTCCGCCGCGTACGATCCGGACGCGACACCGACGCTGTACCTGATCGAGCCCGAGCGCCGAGTGACGCTCGTGTCGCGCGGCTTCGACAAAGAGGAACTGAATGAAATCTCGCGGCGCGTGGCACGGTACACGGGCAGCGACTATGTCGAAGTGGCCCCGGCGGACGACGGCAATCCGGCGTTTAAGCCTGGGTGAGGCCCGCTCCATCGGTAGGCCGTGCGCCTACGTTTACGAGCAGCGCGTCGAGGCTGTCGCGTCCGGGGAAGATGCAGGCTGAATGACGCCACGGCGCCGACCTACCATCGTGACGATCGGCGGTTACGATCGGAGCGATCGATGAACGCAGTAGTACGTTAACCGAAAGTTGACGACCGAGGCGATCCACGAGGTTGACGGCATGGGCTGCAATCAATGACAATCCGCCAACGATGAAGTAAATACGAGAACCCCCGCGGACGGGAGTACGGGATGCGAACACTGACACTCGGATTGGCGCTTGGCGCCGGCGGCACGAAGGGCGCGGCGCACGTCGGCGTCATGCGCGTGCTCGATGATGCGGGCATCAGGGTCGATGCCGTCGCCGGTACGAGTATCGGTGCGCTGTATGGCGGTCTGTACGCCGTCGGCCGCACGTCGCTGGAGATGGACGAAGGCATTCGCGACTGTCCCCGCGGCGAGCTCGTCGCGTTCTTCCGCCATCGCTTGAAGATTCGCGACGGCAACCGGCTCTCGCGCCGCTTCTACGAGGCGCTCGCCGGGCAGTACATCGAGGATCTGCCGCGTAAATTCGCGGCGACTGCGTCCGACATCGAAAGGCGCTGCAGCATCGCCATCACCGACGGCCCGATCATCGACGCGATCGAAGCAAGCATCGCCATCCCCATCATCGCCCGGCCAGTCGTCCACCAAGGCAAACACCTCCTCGACGGTGGCTTTTGGGACGCCGCCCCGGTGGATGCCGCGCACGCACTCGGCGCCGATGTCATCGTCGCCGTCGAGCTCGGCCACCCGTACACGCTGCCCGCGCCCCTTCGCCGCGCCGCGACGTCGGTCGCGTCCCGGCTGGAGTTCGTCGGACTCCGACGGACGGCATCCGGCGTGCCGTTTACGATCCATGCCGCCGCTGAGGCATTGCGTCCGGGACGAACCGCGCATGTCGTGCTGCGGCCGCGGGTCGGCGGATTGGCGCCAACGCCCGGATTCATGGTGCGCTACCTCGAAGCGGGCATCGCTGCTGCAGAGGAAGCGCTCCCGGCGATTCGAGCGCTGCTCGCTGGCGAGTCTCCGCTCGCCGTTGCCGAGGAGTATGCGCCGGCGAGTGCGCCGTTGCAGGATCTCGGGCTCGCCTAGCCTTACGTCGCCGCGCTTACCGTCGCAAGCTCGGGGCTATGCCGCGATATGGCCCTTGCGGCCGAGGTAGTCACCGAGCGCGTCCTGCCACGGCCGCAGCGGCGGAATGCCGGCGGCGGTGAGGGCGGTATTGGCGAGCACCGAGTAAGCCGGCCTGAGCGCTTTCGAGGCGAAGGCAGTCGTCGTCGTCGGCTCGAGCTTCACGGCCAGGCCCGCCTGCTCGAAGATCGTCCGCGCGAACTCGTGCCATGACGCCTCGCCGCTGTTGGTGACGTGGTACACGCCATAGCGGCCGCTCTGCGCCACTTCGAGCAGCGTCGTCGCGAGATCGGCGGTCATCGTCGGCGACGTTGTCTGGTCGGCGACGACCTTCAGGTCCTGTCCTTCGCGCGCGAGCTGCAGCATGCGCTCGACGAAGTTGCCGCCCTTGCCGCTCGATCCGGTGACGCCGTACAGCCCGGACGTGCGGATGATGTAGTGCCGCTGGAGGCGAGAGCGGATGATCTGCTCGCCGGCGGCCTTGCTGACGCCGTAGATGTTGATCGCGTCCGGGGCGTCGCTCTCGGTGTAGGCGCGGCCCGCATTGCCACTAAACACGTAGTCCGTGCTGACGTGCATCAGGGCGGCGTTCGCGTCCCGGCACGCATCGGCGAGATGCTGCGCCGCGCTCGCGTTGACAGCGAATGCGCGCTCGGACTCGGACTCGCAGAGGTCGACGTTGTGAAATGCCGCGGTGTTGACGACGATGTCGGGCGCATGGCGTTCGATCGCGGCGCGCACGCTGCCGCGATCGGTGACCTCGATGTCGGCGTGCGTGAGCGGCACGAGGGCGCAACCTCGCCACGCGGAGGCGATGTCGCTGCCGAGCTGCCCGCTGGCGCCAATCAGCAGCACCTTCATGCGGCGATCCGACGCCGACAGCACACAGCTTCGCCGTGGCGGAGCGGGTGCGTGCTCGCCGCGAGCGTGCCGCTAGAAGACACTCGGGAACCCGGCGAGGTTGGCGCTTGCTTCCTCGAGCAGCGTCATCCAGGCGATGTTGTAGAAGCGGGGGTGGGCGAAATCAATCGGCCCTTCGCGCTCGATCCACTGCAGCATCGTCTCGATCGACTCCAGCACGCTAACCTGTGGCTCGAAGCCGGCCATCTGGCGGAACTTGTGGTTCGAGCACTTATAGTCGCGCGTAATTTCGGGCAGAGGCGCGTCCTTGAGATCGACGGTGAACTTGCGCATCTGTGCTGAGCCCGCCACGAGCATCGCCAGCTCGCGGATCTGGTAGTTGTCGTGGAAGACGTTGAAAATCTGACCACCGACGTTCTCGATCGGCGCCTCGAGGCAGTGGATGTGGGCGCGGGCGATGTCGGTGACGTCGACGAGCGGCCGCCACATCCAGCCGCCGCCGTGCAGGGAGAGGTGCCCCTTCTGCAGCGCGTCCTTGACGAACGTATTGACGACGAGGTCGAAGCGCATCCGCGGGCTGTATCCGTAGACCGTGCCCTGCCGCAGGATCGTCGGCCGGAACTTCTCGTCGGCCAGCGCCATGAGCGCTATCTCGCCGGCGTGCTTCGAGGTGGCGTACGCGCCGCGCGGCCGCAGTGTCGCCTCTTCGTCGTACACCTGGCCGCCGGGCAGGCCGTCGTAGAGCGAGCAGCTGGAGCCGAAGGTCAGGCGATCGATGCCGGCGCGCTTGCAGGCCTCCGCCAGCGCCTTCGTGGCGACGGTGTTCATCTCCCAGTTCGCGGCCGGGTTGTATTCGGCTGTCGGGTCGTTCGAGAGACCGGCGAGGTGGACGACGCCATCGACGCCGTCGAGCAGCGAGTCGCTCATGGAGCGGACGTCGCCCTTGATGATCTCGACGTGCTCCGTCCAGCGGTCGAGCGGTCCGGCGCCCCAGTACAGCCGGTCGACGACGCGCACGTCGTAGCCGCGCTCGACGAGCATGCCCGTCAGCACGGCGCCTATGTAGCCCGCTCCGCCGGTAACGAGAATCTTTTTCATGCGCGGCCAACCTTCCCGGCGCAGTCTGTGCGCGCCGTCTGCTCGGCTTCCGTGCCGCAATCTCCTACTCCCATGTACGTGAATCCTGCACCTCGTGCGGCGCTCGCGGTCAACATGCCGCGACCATCGAAGATCGCCGGCGCCGCCATGCGCTCGCGCATCGTGGTGAAGTCCGCCGCGGCGAACTCGGCGTGGTCGGTGAGGATGAGCAGTGCTTTCGCGCCATCGAGCGGCGTATAGAGCCCGTCGCAGAGGATCTCCGCACCGACCAATGGCGCGGCATTCGGCTCGGCGAGCGGATCATAAGCGCGAACGCTCGCGCCGGCCATCTGCAAGCGTTTGACGACCCGGATCGCCGGCGACTCGCGGACATCGTTCGTGCCGCCTTTGAAGGCGAGGCCCCAGACCGCGACGCGCTTACCGGCAAGATCGCCGATCGTCGCTTGCAGCGACTCGAGCACGTGTTCGGCGCGGGCGTCGTTGACTTCAGCGACGGCGCGCGCAAGCGGCATCTCAACTCCGAGCTGCTCGCCGCTGCGGACCAGCGCGCGCAGGTCCTTCGGCAGGCAAGAGCCGCCGTATCCGATGCCGGCGCTCAGATACGCCTTCGCGCCGACGCGCGGGTCGAGCTTAAGGATGCTGCTGACGGCTTCGATATCCGCGCCAGCAGCCGCGGCGAGATCGGCGATCTCGTTGATGAACGAGATCTGGGTGGCGAGGATGGCATTCGCCGCATACTTCGCGAGCTCGGCCGTGGCGGTGTCACTGATGATCACCGGTGCATCGATCTTGGCGTAGAGATGCTGCATGAGCGCGGCGGTTGCAGCATCACCATCGCCGACGCCGACGACGATGCGGTCGGGTTGCTGGAACGCTTCATAGGCGCGGCCCTCGACGAGGAACTCCGGGTTCGAGGCGACGGCGAGCGGGGCGCCGTATTCACCGGAGACGATCGTTGCGATGAGCGCGGCGGTACCGAGCGGCACCGTGCTGCGCAGGACGATCGTTGCGGGTGCGATGAGCGAGCGACCGATCTCGCACGCGGCGGCCTCGACGAAGGCGGTGCCGCTCTCAGACGGCGTCTGGACGGCGATCATGACGATGTCGGGCGCGTTCGCGAGGGCATCACGCAGGTTCTCGGTGAAGGCGATCTTCGCCCCGTACTCGGCGAGTGCCGCGTGCAAGCCCGGCTCATACATAGGTATGACGCCGGTTCGCAACAGCGCGACGCGGTCGGCGTCGAGATCGACACCAGCAACATCGTGGCCGAGCGACGCGAGCCCGACGGCTGTCGTCAGGCCAACGTAGCCGAGGCCGACGACGGTAACCCGCAACGAGCGTTCGTTCCGATCAATCATGGCTGTCCGGTTCCGACATGATCGCCGCGTAGTCGCGGCGTCGCTCACGGAGCAGCAGCTCCTCGATCATCCGGCGGTTCCACGAGAGCGCCGACGCGAGCAAGCTCAGGATGAACACCTGGAAGCCGACGATCAGCAGCACTGAGCCGGCGATGATCGATTGGATGTGGCCGTCGCTGTCGCCGGTCAGATAGAGGTATGTGAAGCGCACCATCGGCATCAAGCCGGCAAGGATGAACAAGAGGCCCAGCGTCGAGAAGGCGCGGATCGGCTGGTAGACGGCATAGCTCCGTAGGATGACGGCAACCGCGCGCATGACATGGCCGACGACGCCCCCCATGAGGCGCGACGGCCGCGAAACATGGCGGGCGGCGATCGGCACATCGACGATCGTCATGCCCTGCTCGATCGCGGCGATCAGCGTCTCGTGCGTGTAGGTGTAGCCGGCGATCACGTTCATCCGCATCGCCGCTTCGCGATCATACGCGCGGTAGCCGCTGGAGACGTCGACGTTGCTGGGCAGCCCGGCCAGGCGGCGCACCATCGTCGAACCGACGATGTTGCCCCATTTGTGCGACCACTTCATCTTTAGCTGCGCGATCTCGCGCGAGCCGACGACGATGTCGGCGCGACCGGCGACGATCGGCGCGACAAGTTCGGGGATACGCGACTGATCGTAGTGGTTGTCGGCGTCGGTGTTCACGATGACATCCGCGCCGTGCGCGAGTGCGGCATCGATCGCATCGCGGAACGTGCGCGCGAGTCCGAGGCGGCGGTTGTGTGAGATCACGTAGTCGGCGCCGGCCGACCATGCCGTCGTCGCCGTGGAGTCGGTCGAGCCGTCGTCTAGCACGAGCACCTCGACGGATGCGATGCCGGGGATCTCGCGCGGGATCTCGCGGATGACGTCCGCGATGTTCTCGTCCTCATTGAACGCGGGGATCGTGACGATGAGCTTCAGGCGCGGTCGCGTATCGCCCTCGGCGGCGGCGCGCCTGCGAACTTCATCCGCTGTTCGTGGGTTCATATCGACCGCACTCCTGCTGCTTGAGCCACCGGCTGTCCGTCGTCATGCGCGTCTTGCGCGCGGCCGCACACTGCTTCGTACACGACGATGGTCTGCGCCGCGATTCGCTCCCATCCAAGCGTGCCGGCGATCGCCAGCGAGTCCGCCGAGAGACTCGCGCGGAGTTCAGCCTCGCCGAGAACACGGCCGATTGCCCGCGCGAGCGCCACCACGTCGGCGGGTGGCACGACGCTGTCGGGATCGACCACGAGTTCCGGCAGCCCGCCTGTGCGCGTCACGATGAGCGGCAAGCCGAACGGCAGCGCGCGCGTGCCAACGCCGGTCTGCGCGTCGAAGTGCGTGTACGGCAGCACGACGGCATCGGCGGCGACGAAGTATGACTCGACG
The DNA here is from genome assembly GCA_038240335.1 of Dehalococcoidia bacterium. Classification (GTDB taxonomy): domain Bacteria; phylum Chloroflexota; class Dehalococcoidia; order DSTF01; family JACRBR01; genus JBBSDV01. The sequence goes on along the minus strand of JBBSDV010000041.1, from coordinate 3,416 downwards.
TCGGTTGTCGGCACGAAGTCGAGGTGGAGTCGCAGGCTCGCGCGGATGCCGAGTTCGTCGATCAGCGCGTCATACGGCGCCCAGTCGATCCATGGCTTGCCGGCGACGATCAGCATGGCGTCGGGCTGCTCGCGGAGAACGTTAGCGAACGCACGAAGGAGGACGTCGACGCCCTTATAGGGGCGGATGTGACCGAAGTACAGCAGCGCCTTCGCGTTTCCGGGGACGCCGAGCCGCAGGCGTGCGGCGGCGCGGCTGATGCCCGTGCGCGGGGTGTCGAGGACGCCGTGCGGCAGCACTGTGATCCGCGCCGGATCGCCGGCGATGATACGCTGCAGGTCCGCACGGTTCTGCTCGGAGTGGACGATGAAGGCGTGGCCGAACGCGAAGATCGCGCGATTGAGCAGCCGCTTCGCTACGCCGCCTTCGTGCGGCACGACGTTGTGGGCCGTGATCACAACGCGCTTGCCGCGCAAGCGCGCCACTCCGAGAACTGTGCCGTACACCGGCGCCAGCGCGTAGCTCCACCACTGCGCGTGGACGACATCGCCCTGCATGTCGAGGCCGGCACGAAGCCAGGAGAACGGGTTGTACCAAGCGATCCGTGCACGCTGCCGAACGCCCTCGAACTCGGGCGTCACGACCGCGGCCTCATTCGGGTCGCCACCGGGGTATGCGAAGCGCGGGTAGATGCTCGAGAAGCCGGTGAACTCGAGATCGACATCATCATCCGACGCGAGCGCGGCGACGAGCTGCTGCGTGTAGGCCGAGACGCCCTTCGCGGGCGGCATGGAGCCGAGCATAGAGACAGCGAGGCGAGTCGCGCCGGCGCGTGCGGGGCGGGGAAGGGAAAGACGCATTCCAGACACGGGCGCAGTGCTCCCAGGCTCGTCTCGAACCGGCGGGCGGGAGCCGTCGAGGTCGCTTTGCGGCGGGATGAACCAACACCGGAGCCGGGCCGTCACTATAATCGTGATGGTCCTGACCCGTCAACGTAGCAAACGTTGACGTGCCTGTAATATAACCAGCCAGAGGAACGCCTGCATTGCAATCCGCGCCGGCCTACCTCTTTTGGCGGTAGAGCGACCACCCACACGATGTAACGCGGATCTATTACCAATTCCCGCGGGTAGATCCTGCGATATGTCACCATTTGGCACTTTTCGGTCTTTACGCCTCGAGCGACGACACTCCTCGAAGCCCACCCCCGTCCCGACGTGCGGTACGTCAGCGAGAGGTTTTGCTCGGTCATTTGGCGGTGCTCGCGCGGGTGGATTCGCGCTCTTATGTAGTCGTTTAGCACTTTTTAGTGATTCTTCGGCCATCCGGTGTAAATCGATGAGGTCAGATGCGGCCGTATTCGAACGACCATTGTCACCGCAACGCGTCGCATCGCCTACTACCCTGCGACATGCGTTCGGCTCGTGAATCGGGTGTCTGGATCGGCGCGTAGACTGTGAACGACGACCGCAGTGACAAGACCTATCTCCGGGAGCAAGATGACCGAACGACTATCGATCTATGCCGCAGGGCTTGTCGCAGACTGGCTCGGTGAGCGGGCGGGCACGACGATCGAAGTGACCTCCGTTACCGCTGGCGACGTGCCGGTGTTCGTCGCCGAGGGCGATGACAAGCGCACGGCGATTGCCATCGCTGCGCTGTGGGATGCGACTGCGGACCCATCCGCCGAGGCGGCGCGGCTTCACACCGAGGAGCGGCTCAGCGCGGGCAGCGCGAAGGGGCCATACCTGCTCTGGGTGCCACCGCGCGGCGCCGTCACCACGGAAGAGCCCGCAGCATCGGACTTCGCGATGCGCGTACAGATGGCCGCCGCGCCGATGCTGCCCGGCGCGCGGGCGGAGATCGATCTGCCGGTGAAGCTGCAGCTCGCGAAGATGCGCGAGGAGGGCGGATACGCGTCGGTGATCGGCGGGCTCGGGCGATTCTGGACGCTGATCACGGAGCGCGTGAACGGCACCTTCCACGTCAACAGCGCCGGGTTGCGCCGTGCGCCGCAATCGGAGTCGGCGCGCACGGCGCTCTTCGATCGCATCGGCGAGCTCTCGAAGCCGCTCGACGTCGGCGATGCGATCGAGTTCGACGCGGCGGAGGCATGGACGCTCCAGCGGCTTCGCGCGGAGCCGCTCGGCGAGCGTGGCATCGCGATCGCGCAGGCGCCACCAAGGATCGATCCGGCGGACGGCACGCTGATGCGGCGACTCGTTCGTAAACGCCTGAAGGACGCCGCTGTGGCGCTCGACACCGTCGATGCCGAGACAAAGGGTGTCGGGCTGATCGCGATTTACGAGTACGCCGAGCATGAGAACGTCGGTTCGTTCGTAAAATCGCTGGATCCAGGGTTGTATGCCCGATATCAGTTCGTGGTGGCGGTTGTCGACGGCGAGGTGCGGCCGATCTTTCAGCACCGATAGAATTTGCCTTCGCTCCGCGTAATCCTTCTCGTAAAGGGACATATAGTAAAGAGAGAAAGGTTCCGGGGACACCCCCACGCCCCCGGCAGAGGCGATGCGCCCTCAGCACTCCCGCGTTTTCTACTTGCGGCGCAACAGCTTCCTCCAAGGAACGCGAACTCAAGAGGATCTCGGAAGCGCCATGCCGCGTGGCGGCACGGCGCTCACCGAGGGACACGACGACGTTATGCCGATGCCGACGGTGGATCACTGGCTGCGGCGGCGCGGGGGGTGCGCTGGCGGCGGGCGATGAGGTAGGCGACGGCGAGCACCGGCACGAGCCACCACGAGAAGGCGGCTACCGCGAGCATGACGGTCGCGATGCCGACGAGCACTGCGAGCGATGCCTCGAAGGAATCGGCAGCGACTTCGAGCGGACCGTGCTTCGCCGTCTTGTTCGGCTGGTCGGTCTTGGCGACGAAGGGCGGGCTGAGATGCACGGTGATCGTCGCGAGATCGCTCTGGTGATCGACAAGATTGATGCGGCCCTGCACCTGCTCGATATCGGCGCGCGTGCTGTTGAGGCGATCTTGGACGGCGAGCACCTGCGTGATATCGGCGGCCTTGAGGAGGAACGCGAGGTACTGCTCTTCTGTGGCCTTGAGGTTACGCAAGCGCGACTGGAGATCCGTGTACTCCTCGGTGACGTCGTTCGCGTTCGACTGCTCGCCTTTGACGTCGCCGAGCTTGCGCAGGTCGTTGAGCGCCTGCTGATAGCTCGCCGCGGGCACCCGGATCGTCACTGACGCGGTCTGCTGGTCGCCGCTACTGCCGAAGGTTGAGCTGGCGATGAAGCCGCCTGCAGATGAGGCGATGTTGCCGACATCCTCATAGCGCTTTGAGACGGCGTCTGTTGCGAGATCGAGTGTCGCTGTCATGATGATCTTGCGGTCGAGCTGCGATGGCAGGCCAGCGGGATTCGCGTTGCCGTTTGCGCCGGTGCCG
>JBBSDV010000040.1:0-18785 GCA_038240335.1 Dehalococcoidia bacterium | reverse complement strand
CCTGACCCAACGCCTCCGGTGTCAGGTCGCCCATGACTTCGGCGATCCTTCCCGCCACGGCCTTGTCCGCATGGTCCTGCATAAACTCTTGCGCGTCCACGGTTCTCGTCCTCCTCGTTCTGGTGGATCCTCGTCGGGCCGGCGACCGCCGGGCGCACGGCCTGCGATCATAGGATTGCCGCTGCGCAAGTGTCAATGATCGGCTGTCGAGATAGCCGAGCCACCGCAAGGAGACCGCCGGCGCGAGTAAGTAGCAGGCGAGGATAACGTGACACTTGACACGCAGCCTGCAGTTTGCCTACCATAGCCCGGTAGAACAGGTGTTTGAAACAAACGATTGCCCGATTATGATCAGCGGGAGGAGCACGTGATGAAGGGTCTATCCGCAAAACAGCAGGGCATTCTCGCGTTCATGCGGGAATTCATCGCCGATCACGACTACCCGCCCAGCATTCGTGACATCCAGGTCGGCTGCGACATCAGCTCGACGTCGGTCGTCGACTACAACCTGAAGGCACTCGAACGGCTCGGTTTCATCCGTCGCGACCGCGAAGTCTCACGGGCTATCGAGCTGCTGGATCGCGGCGGCGGGAGGCGTTCCCGCACGGTTGCCGTGCCGCTGATTGGCACGATCGCCGCCGGCCAACCGATTCCCCTGCCGTCGCCGGACAACGTTGATTTCGACCGTGTGTTCGAGGCTACCGAGGAGATGACGCGCGGGAAGGAGAATGTGTTCGCGCTCCAGGTGCGGGGCACTTCGATGATCGATGCGCTCGTCAACGACGGCGACATCGTGATCCTCGAACAGACCGCTTCCTGCGACGACGGCGACATGGTCGCCGCGTGGCTGAAGACGGAAAACGAAGCCACGCTGAAGAAGTTCTATCGAGAGGGCGACCGCGTCCGTCTCCAGCCCGCGAACTCGACGATGAAGCCGATCTTCACCGCCGCCGACAACGTCGAAATTCAGGGCCGCGTCCTCGCTACCGTGGGACGCCGCGACTAGCACCAGTCGGCGACACGCGTTCTTCGCGCGTCAGCTCAACCGGAGCGCAGCGCCAGTTACGCTTTGTCGATCTCGTAGCGGCGGGTCTTCGAGCGCTCGCGAACGACGACCCGCGCGGTCCACAAGCCCCAGAAAACCGCCCACGCGATCATCGTGAACACGCCGAGAGCGATGCGCGTGCGGTCGATGATCGGCTCGATCTCAACGCCGTCCGGCGTGATGTTGATCACGGCAACGGGCGATGCACCGCCGCTGCCGCCCCCGCCGCCACCCTCGCCCTCGCCGCCGTCGTCCGTCGCATCTCCGTTGCGCCCCGGTACTCGTTTCGAACCGGCGCCGCGACCGAACCCGAGACCGTAACCGAAGTTCACGCGCGCAACGGGGATCACGACGCGCCCTTCTCGTTCGATGGGTGCGCCGAAGCAGGCGTGCGCGCCGACCTCGTCGGGAATGCGCGTGATCTGACGCACCATCTCTTCCATCGTCGTTGGATTGTCCATCACGATCTCCTTTCGCGCCGACGCGCCAGCCGCGCGACGATAATCGCCGCCAACGGCGCGGCGATGAATGCAGCGAGACGGCGGTCTCGCTCGCCCGTGAGCTCAACCCGTCCCACCTGGCCGCGAAACGCGACCTCAATCGCAAGCGGTTCAGCGCGCTCGAATCGAAACCCGCAGCCGCGGAACATCGCCTCGAGTCCGCGCACCCGCGTGAACGCGCGAGCTCGGCCGAACGCCGTCTCGATGTCACTGGAGAGAACCTCATTGCGCAGCCGCATCGATCTATTAACAGCCTTCGTCGACCCGCCGCGAGCGGCGTCCATTCGGAGCGCAAGCATCGCCATTCGCCTCGGTTCGCGGCCCTCACGCCGCAAGGGTAGTACTAACGATAATGCACCCCCGCCCGTATGCTGGCAACACCCGGTCCGCTGATGTTTTCGCAAGTTGGATGACGGGTTCGGTTGGGCGATGCGAAACGTGCATGTGGAAGACGACAAACGACGACATGTCAGAACTCGATCAACAGGTGACGGCGAGACCGCGGGTCATCATCGTGGGCGCCGGATTCGGCGGCTTGCGTGCCGCGCGAGGGCTTCGTGCTGCACCGGTCGAGGTGCTGGTGCTCGACCGGCACAACTTTCATACGTTCCTGCCGCTCCTCTATGAGGTTGCGACAGCGGGCCTCGAGCCCGATGACATCGCCCAGCCCGTCCGCACGATCCTGCGCGACTATAACAATGTTCGCTTTCGCATGGCGGACGTCGGGCGGGTCGATCTCACTGCGGGGCAGGTGATTACCGACAGCGGCGTGATCGCGTACGACTTCCTGATCGTCGCGGCCGGTAGCGCGACGAATTTCTTCGGCCTCGCTTCAGTCGACCAGCGCGCGCTCGGGCTCAAGGATCTGCATCAGGCAACGGCGCTTCGCAACCACGTGCTGCGCAGCTTCGAGCGCGCGGCCATAACGAGCGACGCGGCAGAACGACGCCGCCTGATGACGACGGTCGTCATCGGCGGCGGGCCGACCGGAGTCGAACTGGCGGGTGCGTTGGCCGAGCTGAAGCGCCACGCCCTGCCGCACGACTACCCGGACCTCGATCTGGCTTCGGCGCGCGTGATCCTGCTCGAAGCGACCGATCGCTTGCTCGCCGCGATGCCGCAGCGCCTACAACGCAAAGCCGCCACGCAATTGGCAAAGCTCGGTGTCGAAGTGCGCTTCGGCGCGACGGTCGTTGAGCTGACCGAGCGCGGCGTGCGCCTGGAGAGCAGCGAGATGATCGCGTCCGCGAACGTCGCCTGGGTTGCGGGCGTCCGCGGCGAGCATCTCGGGGAGGCGATGGGCATACCTCTCGGCGCCGGCCGGCGCGTCATCGTGGGCCGAACGATGCAGATCGCCGGCCATCCGAACGCATTTGTGATCGGCGACCTTGCGCTGCTGAACGCGCCGGACGGCCGTCCGTACCCGATGGTCGCGCCGGTGGCCGTCCAAGAGGCCGATGTTGCGGCGATGAACATCGTCCGCGCCCTCCGTCACCAAGAGCCGGTTGAGTTCGCGTACGTGGATCGCGGCATGATGGCGACGATCGGCCGTCGCATGGCCGTCGCACACATCGGGCGGTTTCAGTTCAGTGGTTTTGTTGCCTGGGTGCTCTGGCTCACGGTGCACCTGCTGCAGCTCGTCGGCCTGCGCAACCGCGCCCTCGTGCTCGTGAACTGGATGTGGAACTACTTCCACTATGATCGCGCCAACCGTCTCGTGACCGATACGAGCGCGGAGTCGAGACAGGCGGAAGCGAAACGAGTGTTCATTCCCTCCGACCTCGATGGCGACGATGGTGATTAGCTCGTCATAGGCATCCTCGCCTCATTCGTGCCGCGGACGTGCTATGGCTTGCATTTGTGCCGCGGCAGGCGATGGCACCGCGCGGGGCATGCGATCGCTAGCCCGAATCGCTAGCCCTTAAGAACACTGTTATGTACCTTGCATCGGCTTCAGAAGCGCGCAATTGCCGTACGAGGCCGAACGCAACATACATTCGACCGTCGATCGATTTCTGGCGAATCGGTGGTTTCGATCGTCGAGACTGCCCTGAGGAGGGACGAACATGCACATTGTCGTCTGCGTCAAGCAGGTGCCGGATTGGGACATCCCGCCGTCGAGCTTCAAGGTGGATGAGGCGGCAAAGAAGGTTGTTCCGCCCCCCGGCGTCGCGGCTGTCACGAGTCAGTTCGACGGGATCGCAGTCGAAGGGGCGATGCGGATCAAGGACGCCGCGAAGGACACGAAGGTCACGATCCTCAGCATGGGCGCACCCACCGCACGTGAGGTGATCAAGCAAGCGCTAGCGATGGGCAGTGATGAGGGCGTCCTGCTCGTCGACGACGCCTTCAATAACCTCGACAGCGCCGGCGCGGCGATGGTGCTAGCGGCAGCAATCAAGAAGCTGGACGCCGTCGACCTCGTGCTCACGGGCCGGCAGGCGGTCGACTGGGACACCGGCGTCACAGGCACGCTCATCGCCGAGATCCTCAACGCGCCCGTGATCACGTTCGCGAAGTCGATCAGCGTCGTCGGCACCACGATCACCGTCGAACGCGTGCTACCTGATTCCTTCGAGACAGTTGAGGCGTCGTTGCCGGCGGTCGTCACCGTGAGCAATGAGCTCGGAGAGCCACGATACCCGAAGCTGCCGCAGATTATGGCAGCCGGCAAGAAGCAGGTAACGACGTGGACCGCCGCCGACCTCGGCGTCGACACCGCCGCACTCGCGCAGAAACTGACGCTCGAGGCGCTGTTCGTGCCGCTCGTCGACACGAAGGTTGAGCTGATGGAGGGCGAGACGCCCGAGGAGCAAGCGATGGCCCTGGCCAGGCGACTCAAGGAAGCAAAACTCATCTAATCGCGAGAGCATCGCGCGCTGAGTGCGCGGACGGAACGGAGACGCAGAGCATGGCAAACGGAGTACTCATTCTCGCCGAGATCGTCGATGGAGCGATCGCACCGGTGACGGCCGAACTCGTCGGTGCGGCGCAGCGGCTCAGCGCCGGCCCGGTATCGGCGATGATCATCGGTTCGGGCGTCGAGGCGGTGGCGTCGAAGATCCTCGGCGTCGAGAAGGTCTACGTCGTCGATCACGCGGCACTCGCCGAATACACGAACGATGGATTCACGAAGGCCGCCGAGGCCGTCGCGAAGCAGGCAGATCCCGCGGTGATCCTCCTCGGTCAGACGAGCGAGGGGCGCGACCTCGGACCGGCGCTCGCATACCGTCTGGGCACCGCCGTCGCCATGGACACGATCGCCCTCGAGATGAAGGACGGAAAGCTGCACACAACGCGCCCGGCGTACGGTGGCAACGCGCGCGCCGTCAACAGCTTCACGCAAATGCCCGCCATCGCCACTGTTCGTCCGAAGTCTCAGGACGCCGCTGAAGGTGGCGGCGCGGGCGAGGTGGTGAAGGTCGCGTTCGATGCCTCGGGTATTCGCACCAAGGTCACGGATCGCAAGGTCGCGTCATCCGAAGGCGTGCGGCTCGAGGACGCCAACGTCGTGGTCTCGGGTGGCCGCGGTCTCGGTGGACCTGAGAACTTCGCGGGCGTCGAAGAGCTGGCGCATTTGCTCGGCGGCGCTGTCGGCGCTAGCCGCGCCGTCGCCGATCTCGGCTGGCGCCCTGTCTCGGAGCAGGTTGGTCTCACCGGCAAGGTGGTCAGCCCGACGCTCTATATCGCCATAGCGATCTCAGGCGCCAGCCAGCACATGGCCGGCTGCTCAGGCTCGAAAAACATCGTCGCGATCAACAAGGACGCCGACGCCAACATCTTCAAGGCCGCCCGCTTCGGCATCGTCGGCGACTTCAAGACGGTGCTGCCCGCCCTGGTCGACGCCGTCAAGAAGGTAAAGGCCGAGGGATAGGCCTGCCGCACTGAAGTCATAGGCGAAAAACAGAGAGGGCGGGTCGTGAGACTCGCCCTCTTGTGCAGGATGTCCGCGAGCAGCTGAGGCATACGTCCCGATGCACATCGAACTCGACATAACAGGAGACGTTGTTGAGCGGCAGGAGCTCCTGAACGGGACGACGATCCTCACGCTTCAAGGCGCGACGGCCGACGGCTCATGGACGATGAGCGGGCTCGTCGGCTGGAATATCGGCACACAGCGCGATCAATCTGCGGGCGAAGGCGACCTCACGCTCGCCCTCGCGGACGGCGCCGAGATCTTCGCCACGGTAACGCGAGCGGTGATCACCGACATTGAGGGTGGTCCCGAGGCCGCGGCGGATCACATCATGCGCCTCGAGTACGAGATTGATGGCGGCAGCGGTGCGTTCGAAGGCGCAGCCGGCAGCGCTATCGCCGACGGTGCGCTGGCGGCAGACATGTTCTCAGCAAAGTGGGCGATTGAGATCTCCGACGCTTGACGTCGACGCCCGCGAGGCCCAGTAAGGAATTGCGGGCGTAGCCGCCGCCATCGAGAATGAAGGATGGCCGAAACGAAGCCGGCGCCCGATCTCGACGCGCTTCTGCGCTACCGGCAGAAGCGCGACTTCCAGCAGACGCCCGAGCCCGACGCCGGAGCTCCCGTCGAGCACAGCGACCTGACCTTCGTCATCCAACAGCACTCGGCCACGCGCATGCATTGGGACTTCCGGCTCGAGGTGGACGGCGTCCTCGTCTCGTGGGCCGTGCCGAAGGGACCGTCGCTCAACACGAAGGACAGGCGGATGGCGGCGCACGTCGAGGATCATCCCTTCGACTACGGCGGCTTCGAGGGCGTCATCCCCAAAGGCAACTACGGCGCCGGTCAGGTGATCGTGTGGGATAACGGCACGTACTCACCCGACGAGGGCGGCGAGTTCTCGTGGGGCAATAAGGCTGAGGCGAACCGCCGCATGCGCGAGGAGATCGCCGTCGGCAAGATCTCGATCACGATGCTCGGCAAGAAGATGCACGGTTCGTGGACGCTCGTGAAGATCGCGAAGGATCCGAAGAGCTGGCTGTTGATCAAGCACCGCGACGAGTACGCGTCGACGCGCGACATTCTCGAGGAGGATCGCTCAGTGATCAGCGACCTCAGCATCGTCGACCTCAAGGCGGGCCGCATGCCGCGTCTCGCAGCGACAGAGGGTGGACCACCGCACGTCGCCGCGCGCGAGGCAGTCTTTCTCGATGCGAAGAAGCTGCGGCCGATGCTGGCGACGCCGCTCGCGAAGCCATTCTCGCGCGAAGGCTGGCTCTTCGAACCGAAGCTCGACGGCGTGCGCACGCTGGCGTTTTTGCGGGATGGCGATGTCGAGTTGCGCAGTCGCCGCGGCAACGCGATGTCGGTGCAGTATCCCGAAGTAGTAGATGCCGTCGTCGAGCAGGATGCGCGCGCCGCGATCTTCGACGGCGAGATCGTCGCGATGAACCAAGAGGGCGTTCCCGACTTCCAGGATCTGCAGTCGCGCATCAACCTCTCCAAGCGAGCAGAGGTCGAGCGCGCCGCCGAAAAGATTCCAGTCTATTACTACGTATTCGACATTCTCTACCTGAATGGATTCGACCTTCGCGATGTGCCGCTCGCGGATCGCAAATCGCTGTTACGGCGCACGCTGAACGAATCGGAGCACATCAAGTACGTCGACGCCGAACGCGACGACGGCGAGGCTGTGTACGACGCCTCGACGAAGATGGGATTCGAGGGAATGGTGGCGAAGCGCGCGACCAGCAAGTACGAATCCGATGTTCGGAGCGGCGCCTGGCTCAAGGTGAAGAACGTCAATGAGCAGGACTTCGTGATCGGCGGCTACACCGAGGGCGAAGGCTCGCGCACCAAGACCTTCGGCGGCGTCCTCGTCGGGTACTACGCTGGCGACGAGCTGCGCTTCGCCGCCAGCGTCGGCTCCGGCTTCACCGACAGCATGCTCGATTCAACGAAGAAGCAGTTGGAGAACCTGCGCACTGCCGCACCGTCGTTCGCAAACCCGCCGACGACGATCGGCGGCCGCTGGTCGGGCGGCAAGTCGGCCCGCTGCCTCTGGGTGAAACCGGAGCTGGTTGCGAGGGTGAAGTTCAGCAACTGGACGCGCGAGAACAACCTTCGCGCCCCCGTGTTCCTCGGCTTGCGCACGGACGTCGATCCATCGACGATCACGCGCGAGGAGCCGGTGACCGCGCCGATCGATGTGGTGTCGCAAACTTTTGACGATGCCACGCCAACTGGTGGCGACGACGGAAGCATCGAAACGAACGTCGCGTCGATCCTCGCGCAGCTCGAGGAGAACACGAAGCCGAATTTCACGCTCGATGTTGCGGGCATCCCGATCAAGCTCTCCAATCTCGACAAGGAGTTCTGGCCGGCGACAAAGGACCATCCGGCCCGCACGAAGCGTGAACTCGTTCGCTATTACGCGCGCGTCGCTCCGTACATCCTGCCGCATCTCGCGGACCGGCCGCTCACCCTGAACCGCTATCCGAACGGTAGTCAAGGCAAAAACTTCTATCAGAAGCATTGGCCGCAGGAGTTCCCGACCGGTGTGCTGGTCGAGCGCGTAGTGATCTACTCGGCGCAAAACGACACCGACGGTGAGTACATCCTGGTCAACAACCTCCCGACGCTGATCTGGCTCGCGCAGCTCGCGGATATTGAGATGCATGCGTGGATGGCGCGCGTGAATCCCGAACCGGACGCGCACGGCAAGCCCACGATGTTCGGCGGCTCCGAGGCGAACATGGATCGCAGCATCCTCAACTATCCCGACTTCATGGTGTTCGACCTCGATCCCTACATCTACTCGGGCGACGAGAAGAAAGGCGAGGAGCCAACGCTCAACCGGCGCGCGTTCGAGAAGACGCGCGAAATTGCGTTCGCATTGAAGGATCTGCTGCAGCAATTGCGGCTGTCGTCGTTCGTCAAGACGACGGGAAAGACGGGATTGCACATCTACGTTCCGGTGGTGCGCCACTACGGCTACGACGAGATCCGCGCAGCGAGCGGCGTCGTTGGGCAGTACATGATGCAGCAGTTTCCCGACGATCTGACGATGGAATGGGCGACGGTCAAGCGGACGGGCAAGATCTTTTTCGACCACAACCAGAACACCCGCGGCAAGACGCTCGCCGCGGAATATTCGCTCCGCCCGTCGCCGCAGGCCGCGATCTCCGCACCCGTGACGTGGGACGAACTGAAGTCGATCTATCCGACCGACTTCGACATCGATACTGGCCCCGAGCGATTCGCCCGCGTTGGCGATCTCTGGGCGAACATCCTCGACTCGAAGCAGGACCTGAAGGCGCTGATCGAGGCGTGAGCTGATGCAGCGGCACGGCGGTTCACGCGAAGCCGCGACGGGCCCAAAGTGAGAGACGCCATCGGCCTCGCCGACAACCCCCTGTGATCTCTGTGGGCATCTGCGGATCCGTGTCGAGCGCGCAGCGTTACGTGTGCAGCGGATTCGTGGCGAAGGCATACTCCGCAACGGGAACCCCGCCGATCAGGTGCTCCTGGATGATTCGCTCCAGCACGGCGGGCGTCGCCGAGTGGTACCAGGTGCCTTCGGGATAGACCACAGCGATCGGGCCCTGCGTGCACATGCGCAAGCAGTTCGCCTTCGTGCGATACACGATGGCCTCGCCCACACCGACGCCGAGTTCGGCGAGCCGCCGCTTCAGGTACTCCCACGCGACGAGTGTTTCGGCGCGTGGTGCGCACTTCGGCTCGGTCTGGTCGGCACAAAGCAAGATGTGACGGCGAATGTGACCGACGCCGTACTGCGCCACTGCGGCGGTAAGCTCTTCGCCGACTGGTTCGGGCATGTCCTGATCGTCGCAGGACGAGCGTGCCGGTGCAACTACGAGTGGCTCATCACGTCGGCGATGACTCGGTCCTTGACTCCCTTGGAGTTGTCGATGCTCACGTGATCGACCGGGGCGAGCGGCTGGCCGGCGGCCCCGTTTTTCGGCGCCTGCTCGTCATTCGCGTTCCAGTTCTCGGCGTTTGGCGAGTCGTAGGGAGCGCCATCCAGGGTAGCGCCGTTCGTCTCGTACACGTTGAACACATGCGCCCGTACAGGACGCGACTGCGTATCGCCGATGTACAGCGCCGAGACGCGGTCGACGTCGACGACCTCGATGAACCGGCCGGCGTACTCGCCCTCGAGTCGCGAAGCGACGACGTCCGCCGTCACTGCACCGTGGCTGTGGCCGAGCAGAACGACGCGCAGGCAGGGATAGCGTTCGAGGTAAACGCGGACCGCGTGCGTCATCCAGTCTTCCATCGCAGAGTGGATATTCTCGCCACCGGCGATCAGCGGGCCGGAGATGACGGCGATCGTATCGATGTTGCGGCGATCGTACGCAGTCTGCAAGCCGTCGATCATACTCCGCACACCCTCGGCCGAGTTCTTGTCCTTCACGTTGACGACGCCGCCGCCGATACCGACGAGCAGCACGGGCTTCTTACCGCCATCGCACGAAACGTTCGACGGCTGCAAGTAGCCGTGGGCGACGAGGTATTCCGGTCCGTCGCCCGAACCCTCGCGGCAGGACTGATCCTCGCGCGCCGCGTCGAGGGGGATGTCGATACCGCGCAGAAACGCAGCGTCTTGCGCGTCATGTTTGCGGTCGCCGTTGAAGTCCGGCACATGGGTGAGGTCGCTGGCATCGCCGTCGTTGAGGCGGTGATCGTGATTAATGTCGAGACAGGCGAGCTGACTGAATGTCGCGCGCGGCTGGCCGGACAGGCCGCTGTCGTTGCATGCCGTCGCGACAACGCAAATCGCGGCTACGACGCTCAGAAGAAACGCACTTGTTCTCATAGGGTGATTAACGGCGGGCGCCGGCCGGGGAGGATATTCGGCCAGTCGCAGAGCGTATCGATTTCATCGCAGCGCTGCAGCTTCGATCATTGCCAGCGGCACGGCGGCGCCGCTCAATTGCCCGCACGCGGCGCTGATCTCCACCCCCTTCTCGATGCGGATAGTGCAGGGGACACCGCGCATCGAGAGTTCACGCTGGAACGCAAGCGTGCGGTTGCGGGCAGGCCGCCCGATCCGCCCGTCGCTCGTTGGGTTCACGGGGATCAGGTTCACGTGACACAGCATTCCCTCAAGCACGGATGCGAGCGCTCGCGCCTGTTCTCCCGAGTCATTCACTCCATCCATCAAGCAGTACTCGAACGTCACGCGACGATGCGTTTTCTCCGTGTAGTCGCGGCACGCCGCGAGAATGTCGGGCAGCGGAAAGCGATGCGCCGTCGGGATCAGCCGCTCGCGAAGGGCTTCGTCGGGCGCATGTAGCGAGACGGCGAGGCCGACCTGCAACGGCTCGTCCATGAGCTTGCGGATCCCGGGGATCAGTCCGACCGTCGAGATCGTGATGTGGCGGGCCGCCATCGCCGCGCCCGCAGGATCGTTCAGTGTCTCGACGGCGCGCCATACCTCGCGGTAGTTCGCCATCGGCTCGCCCATGCCCATGAACACGACATTCGTGATGTGCTGCACTCCCGCGTCGAGCTGCGCACGGGCGAAGCCGCAGATCTGCGCGAGGATCTCACCCGCCGTCAAATTTCGTTCGAACCCCGCCTGCCCGGTGGCGCAGAAGATGCAGCCCATCGCGCAGCCCGCCTGGCTCGAAACGCAAACGGTGGCGCGCCCGCGGCTATCGCTGCGCGGGTCGTACAGCATGAGCACCGACTCGATGAGCTTGCCGTCATGGAGCCGAATCAGCCGCTTGCGCGTGAGCCCGTCGGCCGACGACCGCTCGCGGACTGTGGTCATCTCGGGGAACGGCAACTCCGCCGCGAGCTGCGAGCGCAGCGCTGCCGGCACGTTCGTCATCTCGTCGTAGCTTCCGACGACGTGCCGATAGAGCCACTCCCACAGCTGCCGCGCCCGATAACGCGGCGCGCCAAGCGCCTCGACGCGGCCTTCGAGCTCGGAAAGCGACAGATCGTACAGAGATTGCTGTGGGGTCACGGTTCAGTGTAACGAATCAACTTTGCCTTCCGCGCTCTTCCCAATCCACGTATGAAGCGCAACAATTGGCAAACGCGCGCCTCCACGGTACGGCGCAACTGGCGAGGAGAGACTACGATGAGCGACGCACCGAAGACGGATGTATTTGTCGGGCGAGACTACGGACGTCACGATCTCGTGATCACGCCAGAGCTCGTCGCCGCATACTCCGACGCCGTCGACGACCACAGCGCCATCTACAGCAGTCCCTCGCCGTTCGGCGATCCGGTCGCACCGGCACTCGTGCGGCACTCCGAGGTGTACGAATACCGATCGCCCCGCTCGCCGGCTCCGGACTGGTATCTTCCCACCCTGTTCGGCAACCTCCATGCGCGACAGCAATTCGAGTTCTTTGCGCCGATCATGGTCGGGGATGCCGTGTCGACGCGCTCCTTCATCGCCGAGCGCTACGTCAAGCGCGGCCGCGATTACGTGGTCAACGAAGTGCTGACATTCGATGCCGATGGCGCGGTCGTTCAGCGCGGGCGTACGCACCAGAGCTTCTTGCGTGAGACGAAGAACGAAGGCGTCGTCATCGACAAGACGCGCGAGAAGTCCGCGGGCCGCAGGTTCGAGGTCGATACCGCTGCCGCGATCGAAGAGATCCCGGCGCTGCAGAAGCAGATCACGCTCGACATGTGCTGGAAGTTCAGCGGCCCGAACAAGAACTATCACAACGACAAAGAGTCCGCGATTAAATGGGGATTCCCGGACATCGTCGTTCAGGGGATGATGTCGACGTGCTTCCTCTCGGAACTGATGACGAATCGCTTCGGCGCCGGCTGGATCGCCTCCGGGAAGATGGACGTGAACCTCGTCAACATCGTATGGCAGAGCGACCTTCTCACCTGTCGCGGCTTCGTCCGCGAGCTGACACAGGAAGGCGAGCGCGAGCGCGCCCACGTCGACGTCTGGGCCGAGAAGGAAGATGGCACCAAGGTCACGATCGGCACGGCGAGCGCCATCGTCGCATGAGAACCGCGTGCCGGCCATGCAGCGCGTCCGTGCACGGAGCCGGGCGACGATTCATACCCTATTGACACTATTCCGTTGCGAGCCTACGATGTTCTCGTCAAGCACATATGCTGCTTAGCAATTAGGAGCGCGCACGATGGCCAACAACGACGTGATGGTTCCCGCCCACGAGTTCAATGCGCAGAACTTCCTGCCGGAGGATCTGCTCGCGCGCTGGATTCGGCCGCTCATCGCCGAGATGCTCGGCGCCTTCGCGCTGACGTTCATCGGAGCCGGCGCGATCATGACGGCGTACACGAAGGGCTTCAACGACGGTGGGACGCTGCTGCTGGTCGCTCTCGCGCACGGTCTGGCCATCGGACTGATGATCGCCGGTGCGGGGCACATCTCCGGTGGCCACTATAATCCCGCCGTCACGATCGCCCTCTGGGTCGGCGGCAAGATTGGCACGATGAAGTCGATTGGGTACATCGCCGTCCAACTTCTCGGGGCCGTGTTGGGCGCGCTGCTCCTGCGCTACATCTTCAACTCGACGATCCGCGACGCCACAAACTTCGGGATTCCGACGATCAACTACGCCAACGACAATGACCTGCTCATCGTCGGGCGCGCGCATGCCTTTGTGCTCGAGGTCGTCCTCACGTTTCTCCTTGTCTACGTCATCTACGGCACCGCCATCGACAAGCGGGGTGCGCACGCGATCGCGCCGCTCGCGATCGGCCTCACCATCACGATGGACATCCTCGTGGCCGGCCCGCTCACGGGGGCCGCGATGAACCCGTCGCGCTTCTTCGGGCCGGCGCTCGTGCAAGGTGAGTGGAAGGACGGGTGGGTGTACTTTCTGGCTCCCGCGGTGGGCGCCGTCCTGGCATCGATCGTCCAGAACTTCATCCTCATCCCAAGAGAAGACGCGGAGCCGATGGCCGAGCCCACCGAGCATCACGGATGACGCAGCGCACCACTCGGCGTGTGTTGCGCCGCCGCGCGATCGGGCCATAGACTCTCGTTGACGATAGATATGGCGATGGAGCTCGCCAGAACCGCCCGTCCGCGATTTCGATCGCGGCGGGCTGATGGCTCCTACCAGTGATGGTAGGAGCTTGTTGTTTGCCATGAACATCGTATTCCTCGCAGTTGGCGGCGCCCTTGGAACGCTTTCCCGGTACTACGTCACAGGCCGTGTCGCCGACTCGTTCGGCCCCAACTGGCTCGGCGTATTCACCGTAAACATCATCGGCTCGTTCATCATCGGCCTCTTCCTGACGCTGAGCGAGGAGCGCTTCATGTGGCCGGCGCAGCTCCGGCTGCTGATCGCGGTCGGGTTTCTCGGCGGTTTCACGACGTTTTCGTCGCTGACGTGGGAGACACTGCAGATGCTAGAGCTACGCGACATCACCGGTGCCTCGCTCAGTATTGGAAGCAACATCTTCGTCGGCCTGCTTGCCGTATACGCCGGGTCGGCGCTCGGGCGCGCGATCTGAGACGAAACGTGGGGAACGAAGGAGAGCGACATGGACATCGTCGGCCCGGCCAAGGTTCTGCGCATCTACATCGGAGAATCAGACAAGTGGCACGGCAAGCCGCTCGCGAACGCGCTCGTGCTCCGTCTGCGCGAAGAAGGCATCGCCGGCGCGACGGTCATCCGCGCGATCGAGGGATTCGGCGCGAACAGCCGCATTCACACGGCGAGTGTGCTCCGTCTCTCCGAAGACCTGCCGATTGTCGTCGAGGTGGTCGACCGTGCGGATCGCATCGAGCGCGTGCTGCCGATCGTCGCGAGATGGTCGGCGACGGGCTCGTGACCGTAGCGAACGTCGAGATTGTGAACTATCGCGCGGCGAATCCGGCAGGTGCCGACGACGGCGATCGGTCTGGGACATAGGCGCCAGGCGTGCGATCATCTCGGCGAGCGAAAGGAGCACAGGATGTCCGACGCGAAGCAAGTGGTGCGCGAGTTCTGCGCGGCATGGGAGGCCCTCGATCGCGAGCGCATTCTCGCCGCGTTCACCGACGATGCCGTGTATCACAACATGCCAATGGCGCCGGCGAAGGGCAAAGAAGCGATCGGCGGATTGCTGACGTTGATCCTCGGACAGGCGAAGAGCGCCGCGTTCGAGATCAAGCACATCGTGTCGGACGGCGACATCGTGCTCACCGAGCGCGTCGATACGTTCGTGATGGGCGGTAACAAGACCATCGCGCTCGATGTGATGGGTACGTTCGAGCTGCGCGACGGCAAGATCGCCGCATGGCGTGACTACTTCGATATGGCGCAATGGACGAAACAAGCAGGCGCCTGAGAGGATCAGCCGCGCGTCGAGACTGCACTTGTCGCGGGTGCCCCAACCTCACGCCGACTGACCGCATCGAATGGTAGAAGTCAGCGCGGCTGCAATAGCTCTGCGATCGCCGCGTGTCCCGCATCTGTCGCCAATTCGGCGGCAGTCTTTCCCTCATCGGTGCGCATGGCGAGATCGGCGCCGCTCGCGGTGAGGAGGTCGATGAGTGCGCGGTCTCCATGCTGCGCCGCCGCATGGAGAGCCGTATACCCGCCCTCCTGCCGCGCATCGACATCCGCGCCGGCTGCGATCAGCGCCCCGGCTACCGCGAGATGATGGCCCGCCGCCGCGCTGTGCAAAGGGCGCACCCTGCTGTCGTTCTCGGCGGTCGCGTTCGCATCGGCGCCGTGCTCCAGCAGCACTTTCGCTGCAGCGTCCTGACCAAAGAACGCGGCGAGATGCAGCGCCGTAAAGCCATCCGTGGAGTACGCCGCGGCAAGCGCGGCACTCGCCTCGAGCAGTGCTCCGAGTTGAACATCACGTCCGGCGCCCGCTGCTTCGAAGACATCCAGATCAATCGCGTGCGCGAGAAGAATCGGCAGCATCGCCGCTTGCTGGGTGTAGAGGACGAGAATGATCGGCGTCAGACCGCGCGACGTCCGTTGCTTGAGCAACTGCGGCGATGCCTCGATCAGGCGAGTCACGGTGTCGACTTCGCCAGTCTGGATCGCCGTGGCGAGTGCTTCGATGTTCGCGTCAGTCATTGCAGCAGTGTAGCGATTGGCAACCAGTGACTGGT
Source organism: Dehalococcoidia bacterium (assembly GCA_038240335.1). GTDB lineage: Bacteria > Chloroflexota > Dehalococcoidia > DSTF01 > JACRBR01 > JBBSDV01. Next base: position 3,234 of record JBBSDV010000040.1, on the reverse strand, counting down.
GAATTCACATTGGCTCGAGCATCGCGACCGATGCAGGCGCTCGTCTCATGCTAGCGGCGAAATGGGATCCGCCAGCGCGACCTCGTAACGCTGGCACTGTCTGGCTCATTGGCTGATGGCACAGTGTTCGCGACCGCGCGCTCGATCCGGCGATGTAGCATCATCATTGCCTCCGACACGGCGAGCGCCTCGTCGCTCTCCACTTTTATCTCCGGGAACAACGATTCCGCGGTTGCCGTGAAGCGCGAGACGGTGCTCTCCGCGCCGTTCCGCATGTGGTACACGCGCAGTTCGTTGACGCATCCGTAGATCGCCGAAAGCAGCTTTCGATATTGCGTCTCGTCGAGTTCGACGACGGTCTCATCGCGCTCGATGTCGCGACCGAGCGCCACCTTGACCTCGCGCAGGCCGTGTTCGGCCGGCTGCCATGTCGTCGCATCGAGTTCGGAGCCGGGGCGGCCGAGGTGATAGACGAGTGCGAGATAGACGAGTCGCGGCTCGTCGTGCGTGAGCTTGAGTGAGAAGGTCATACGTCGAGTGTAGCGATTGAGTCAGGATCCGCCTCGCGCTGTGGGCGCGTAGGAGAGGCCGCGGATGAATCCGCGGCCTCTCCTGCTACCAACAACGAACTACAAACGGCGAACCTAGCCAGCTATCCCTTGTGCTTTCGTTGCCACCGGGTCTTCTTCAGCATTTTGCGGTGCTTGTGCTTGCGCATCTTCTTCTTGCGCTTCTTTACGACTGAACTCATCGGCGTTCCTCCTCGCGCGGGCTCTCGCCCGAAGATCCGGCTGACCCGCGAGGGCCGTCCGGCATGGTTGCAGGGACCGAGCATGATGCTCGCGTCCGTCGTCGGGCACACGCCGTCGCGGCCTGTCCCTACACCCCTGTCGGGGACAGGTGCGAGTATAGCGGAGATGGTGCGGTGAGACGAGAATGCTGCTTCCACGTCTTGTCATGGCTATGTTAGAATGCACGTGAAAGCCGGACCGGTCTCAGTGCACCAGGCCCGTTGGTCTGCTGCACATGGCGATCGGAGCGGCTTATTTTTTACAGGAGGACGCACCGCGTTGACCACCGAAACTACTAGTGACGGCATCGCAGAAGCAGCCGTCGAACCCACCACACCCGAGCCCGCTACCCCGAAGGCTCCCGCAAAGGACTTCGACGACGCGAGCTTCACAATGCAGGATTGGCTCGACTCCGGCTCGGACTTCAAGACGCTGCGCCGGGGCGAAGTCGTCGAAGGCACGATCATGGGCATCCAGCGCGATGGCGTGATCGTCGACGTCGCCTCCAAGTCGGAGGGCGTCATCCCGCCGCACGAGATGCACTCGCTCGGCGCTGAGCCGCTGACGAAGGTTGCAGTTGGCGAGAAGGTGCTCGTCTACATCATGCAGCCGGAGTCGGATCAGGGGCAGGTGACGCTGTCCATCGATCGGGCGCGAGGCGAGCGCGGCTGGCGCGTGCTGCAGCAGCGCTTCGAAGACGCCGAGGCGTTCGAGGCGGAGGTGACGGGTTACAACAAGGGTGGTTTGCTGGTCAACGTCGAGGGCGTGCACGCCTTCGTACCTCTGTCGCAGGTCGTCGGCGTGCGACCGGATCAGGACGGCGAGGGCGGCCTCGCGTCGGCCGTTGGCAAGCAACTGCGCCTGAAGGTGATCGAGATCAACCGGCGGCGCAACCGCGTCATTCTCTCCGAGCGCGCGGCGCTCCAGGAGTGGCGCTCGCAGCAGAAGGACCGCCTGCTCGCGGAGCTCAAGGAAGGCGAGATCCGAAAGGGTCGCGTCTCGAGCGTGCGCAGCTTCGGCGTGTTTATCGATCTGGGCGGCGCAGACGGTCTGGCGCACCTGAGCGAGGTTTCGTGGGATCGCAACAAGTCGCCTGAGGAGATGTATCGCATCGGCGACGAGGTCGACGTCTACGTGATGAAGGTCGATCCCGAAACGAAGAAGATCGCCCTCAGCCTGCGACGCGCGCAGCCGGAGGAGTGGGATCTGATTGTCGACAAGTACCAGGTCGGGCGCGTCGTGCCGGGCATGGTGACGAAGCTCGTAACGTTCGGGGCGTTTGCACGCATCGAGGGGCCGGTCGAGGGGCTGATCCACGTTTCAGAGCTCGTTGATCGCCGCATTGCGCACCCGAAGGAAGTTGTGCGCGAGGGCGACCTCCTGCCGCTGAAGATCGTCCGCATCGAGCGCGATCGGCACCGTCTCGGGCTGAGCCTGCGGGAAGCGCGCGACGAGGGCACGCGCATGGGCTTCACCTTCAGCGATGCCGGTGAAGTGATCGGCGTTCCCGACGACATCAAGAAGGAGTTCGAAGAGCGCGAAGGCCTGACGGTCTCCGTGCGGACGCCGGAAGAGGTCGCCGCGGCGGCAGTGCCGCCACCGGAAGACGGTGCCGCACCGGTCGCGTCGCAGGAACAGGATACCGCGACTCCAGCAGCCGCCAAACCCGCGCCGCCGCCACCGGCCCCGCGGGTGGAAGAGCCGGAGCCGCCGTCGGCGATGGCGCAGGCGTTTGCGGCCGCAGGCATGGGCTCGTCGGACGAGATGCCTGAGGCGGAAGCGCCGAACGCAGCATCGTCTGACATGGCGAGTAATGCGGTCGTCGAAGAAGCGACCGCGGATCTCGAAGCGGAGGGTAAGGCGGAGATCGCAGAGACTCCGGCGGAAGGCACGATCACGGCGGGTGACGCCTCGGCCGCGACGGATGCAGGCAGCGAAACGCCGGAAGAATCGCCGTCCGCCGACGACGACAACACGAACGTCGAGACGACCGACGCGCCGACGACGGCGGATGAGTCGGACGCCGAAACAATGAAGGACGACGCCTCCGCCGAGGGGTGAGCGTAGATCGACCTTCGCCGCGCAGACGGAGGGAGATCAAGCAGCGGGTTCGGCCGCGAGGACGCAGCCGGGTTGAAGATCAGGGAGTATGCCGCTCGGGACGCCGGACGTTGCGCCCGACGAAACATCTACGGAAATGAAGCGATTCGCAACGCTTCCGTACTGGACTTCGCAGCCTCCGTTGTGATACATTGGATATGCAGAGTTATCAATTAGCGGGAGTGCTACGATGGCTGACCGTTTCGACAAATTCACAGAGCGCGCGCGCCGCGTCCTCACCCTGGCGCAGGAAGAAGCGCAGCGCTTCAACCACAACTACATCGGTACGGAACACCTGCTGCTCGGCCTCGTCCGCGAGGGCGACGGCGTGGCCGCTAAGGTG
>JBBSDV010000039.1:0-18888 GCA_038240335.1 Dehalococcoidia bacterium | reverse complement strand
TCGACGAGCACGACATCCGCGCCCTGGCGGGCTGCGGCGATCGCCGCCGACATGCCGGCCGCGCCGCCGCCGACGACGAGCACGTCGCAGTCGGCGATCACCGGCACGCGGCGCTCGGGCATCGTGATGTAGTCGGTCATGCGTCGATGGTAGCGGGTGGGGGGCGGTCGGAGGTGAGAGGTGAGAGGTAGGGTGGTCGGCGTGAGGTTGGTGGTGTGATGCGGGCGACGTTGGATGTTGGAGGGTGGATGGTGGATCGCCATGCTTCGAACACATCCGTCGGTTTCCGAGCATCATGATGAAGACAGGTTTGCGTAACCGCGCGGATACCGTCTGCAATTCTTCGAACATTCTCACGGACCGGCTTGTATGCACGAGGCACGGAGCCGCGTAGGCAAACCTCGGCGAAGCGTTGCTACTTCGCTTAGCCGCGCGTACCTCTTGTGGCGATGGTTTTGTATCGAGCAGCGAGCTACGGTCACTAGTAGCATGGTTCCCCGAGAAAACCGCCACGAGCTCCCGACAGACCAAGCGTGTTCGATCGTACAGACGCTGCGCGCACGCCACAGCTTGCACGGATCACATGCGCCGCATGTGGCACGTGTCGCTGCGCGACGCAGTGACGGAACCATCGTGTCCGCCGCCAACCATAGCCGAGGAGGCATCTCATGAACGTCAGCGACTTTATCCTGCAGCGCCTCATGGAGTGGCAGGTGCGGCGCATCTATGGATATCCCGGCGACGGCATCACCGGCATCATGGGCGCGCTCGATCGGCTCGATCACAAGATCGACTTCGTGCAGGTGCGGCACGAGGAGATGGCGGCGTTCATGGCGTGCTCGCATGCCAAGTTCACCGGCAGCGTCGGCGTCTGCCTCGCCACGTCGGGGCCGGGGGCGATTCACCTGCTCAACGGGCTCTATGACGCGAAGATGGATCACCAGCCGGTCGTGGCGATCGTCGGTCAATCGGCCACGTTCTCGATGGGCGGCGACTTCCAGCAGGAGGTCGATCTCGAGTCGCTATTCAAGGACGTCGCGCACGAATACGTGCACACGATCAACGACCCGAAGCAGGCGCGCCACATCATCGACCGCGCGTTCCGGATCGCAGAGGATCAGCATACGGTGACGTGCATCATCGTGCCGAAGGATGTGCAGGAGATGGAGGCCGAGGAGCCGGGCCGAGCGCATGGCGCCGTGCATTCGGGCATCGGCTACACGTCGCCGCGGATCATTCCCCAACAGCGTGATCTGCAGCGTGCCGCCGACGTGATCAATCAAGGCAACAAAGTCGCGATCCTGATCGGCGCGGGCGCGATGAATGCGGGCGCGGAGGTGATCGAGGTAGCGAACGTACTCGGCGCGGGGGTGGCGAAGGCGCTGCTCGGCAAGGCGGCGCTGCCGGACGACTTGCCGTTCGTCACTGGCTCGATCGGCCTCCTCGGCACGCGGCCGAGCTGGGACATGATGATGAAGTGCGACACGCTGCTGATGGTCGGCTCGAGCTTCCCGTACAGCGAGTTCTTGCCGAAGGAAGGGCAGGCGCGCGGCGTCCAGATCGACCACGACGGCCGCATGCTTAGTATCCGCTACCCGATGGAAGTGAATCTCGTCGGCGACAGCGCGGAGACGCTGCGCGCGCTGCTGCCGCTGCTGACGCCGAAGACGGATAACGCCTGGCGGACCGAGATCGAGTCGAACATTCGGGACTGGTGGGAGGTGCTTGAGTCGCGGGCGATGCACGACGCCAATCCGATCAACCCGCAGCGCGTCTTCTGGGAACTGTCGCCGCGCCTGCCGGACAACTGCATCATCACCTCGGACTCGGGGTCGGCGGCGAACTGGTACGCGCGCGACGTCAAGATCCGCGCCGGCATGATGGCGTCGCTCTCCGGCAATCTCGCGACGATGGGGCCAGGCGTGCCGTACGCCATCGGCGCGAAGTTCGCGTTCCCGGATCGGCCGGTGATCGCCCTCGTCGGTGACGGGGCGATGCAGATGAACGGCATGAACGAGATGCTGACGATCGCCAAGTACTGGGAAGAGTGGAGCGACCCGCGGCTCGTCGTGCTCGTGCTGAACAACCGCGACCTGAACCAGGTAACGTGGGAGCAGCGGGCGATGGAGGGCGATCCGAAGTTCGACGCGTCGCAGGACGTGCCGGACTTTCCCTACGCGCGCTACGCCGAGATGATAGGCCTGCAGGGCATCCGCGTAGACAAGCCGGAGCAGATCGCCGGCGCGTGGGACGAGGCGCTGCATGCGAGCCGCCCCGTCATCCTCGAGGCGATCACCGATCCGGACGTGCCGCCGCTGCCGCCGCACATCACGCTCGACCAGATGAAGGCGTTCACGTCGTCGTTCATCAAGGGGGACTCCGACCGGCTCGGCTTCACGAAGCAGGCCGTGAAGGAGATGGTTGCCGGCATCCTGCCGGGTCGAGCGAAGTAGGATGGCGATGACGAGCCCCAGCGTCAGCGCTCCGATCCTGCGCGTCGAGACGAGCGTGTATCGCGTGCCGACGGATCTGCCGGAGTCGGACGGCACCTATGAGTGGCACGACACGACGATGGTCGTCGCCGAAGTGAGCGCGGGCGACGAACGCGGCCTCGGCTACACGTACTCGACTGCGGCGGCGGCGGTGCTGATCCGCGACGTGTTGGCGGACGCGATCCGCGGCTGTGATGCGATGGACACGCCGCGCGCCTGGGACGCAATGGTGCACGCGATCCGCAACCTCGGCCGGTCAGGCATCTCATCGATGGCGATCGCGGCCGTCGATGTTGCGCTGTGGGATCTGAAGGCGCGCCTACTCGGCGTCTCGCTGGCGACGCTTCTCGGCCGTGTGCGCGAGAGTGTTCCGATCTACGGCAGCGGTGGCTTCACGTCGTACACGCCGGCGCAGCTGCAGAAGCAGCTCGAGGGTTGGGCAAGCGAGGGCATCCGCGCCGTGAAGATGAAGGTCGGCCGCGACCCTGTCGCCGATGTCGAGCGCGTGCGGATCGCGCGTGATGCGATCGGCCCGAATGTCGAGTTGTTTGTCGATGCCAACGGCGCCTACAGCCGCAAGCAGGCGCTCGCCATGGCGCAGGCGTTCGCGCAGCTCGGCGTCACGTGGTTCGAGGAGCCGGTGTCGTCCGACGACCTCGAGGGGCTGCGACTGATCCGCGACGACGGGCCGCCGGCGATGGACATCGCGGCAGGCGAGTATGGATTCGACCTGTGGTACTTCCGGCGGATGCTCGACGCCGGCGCGGTAGACGTGCTGCAGGCGGACGCGTCGCGATGCGCCGGGATCACGGGATTCCTTCGCACGGGGGTGGTGTGCGAAGCGCGTTCGATGCCACTGTCGGCGCACACCGCGCCATCGCTGCACGTCGCGGCGTGCTGTGCGCTTCCACAGCTCCGTCACCTCGAGTACTTCCACGACCACGCGCGGATCGAGCAGATGTTCTTCGACGGAATGCTGTTGCCCGTCGACGGCGCGCTGCGGCCCGATCTGTCGCGGCCGGGACTGGGGCTGGAGTTCAAGCGCGCCGATGCGGCGCAATACGCTATCCAGGGATGACGCGAGAGGATCTACCGTGAACAGTACGATTGACGCACGCCACGAGCCGAGGCCGGATGGCCACAACTCCTCGAACGTGGACGCAGCGGCTCTGGAGCGCGCGCTCAAGGGCTTCGTGCGGGGCGAGGTGCGCTTCGGCGATGGCGACCGCGCGCTGTACTCCACCGATGGCTCGAACTATCGGCAGGTGCCGATCGGCGTCGTCGTGCCGCGCGATGCGAACGATGTCGTGCAAACAATCGCCGCATGCCGCCGATTCGGTGCGCCGGTGTTGGCACGGGGCGGCGGCACGAGCCTGGCGGGGCAGTGCTGCAACGTCGCGGTCATCATCGATATGTCGAAGTACATGAACAGCATCGTCTCGCTCGATTCCGACGCGCGTCAGGCCATTGTCCAGCCGGGGATCATCCTCGACACGTTGCGCGACGCCGCCGAGAAGCACCATCTGACGTTCGCGCCCGATCCTTCCACGCACAACCACTGCACCCTGGGCGGCATGATCGGCAACAACTCGTGTGGCGTGCACTCCGTCATGGGCGGCAAGACGGAAGATAACATCGTCGAGCTCGAGATCGTGACATACGACGGCGTTCGCATGCGCGTCGGCAAGACGAGCGACGAAGAGCTCCAGCGGATCATCGACGAAGGCGGGCGGCGCGGTGAGATCTACGGCAAGCTTCGTGACTTGCGCGACAAGTACGCCGACGAGATCCGTCGCCGCTATCCCGATATCCCCCGCCGTGTCTCGGGCTACAACCTGCCGATGCTGCTGCCGGAAAATGGCTTCGACGTCGCGAAGGCGCTCGTCGGCAGCGAAGCGACGTGTGTCACCGTGCTGGAGGCGACGACGCGGCTCGTCTACAGCCCGCCGGCGCGCACGCTCCTCGTCCTCGGCTATCCGGACGTGTACACGGCGGGCGATCACGTAGTCGACATCCTTGAGCACAAGCCGATCGCGCTCGAAGGCCTCGACGATAACCTCGTCGAGGATATGAAGAAGAAGGGGTTGCATCCCAAGGACATCCAGTTGTTGCCCGATGGCGCGGGTTGGCTGCTCGTCGAGTTCGGCGGCGAGACGAAGGAAGAGTCGGACGCGAAGGCGCGTGTGGTGATGGATGCGCTGAAGGCGAAGCCGGATGCGCCTGCGATGAAGCTCTTCGATGACCCGGCGCAGGAGAAGATGATCTGGAAGGTGCGCGAGTCCGGCCTGGGCGCGACGGCGCGGGTGCCGGGGGAGAAGGACACCTGGGAGGGATGGGAAGACTCGGCCGTGGCGCCGAAGGATCTCGGCAACTACCTGCGCGACCTGCGGAAGCTGTTCGAGCGCTATGGGTACGGCTGCGCGCTGTACGGCCACTTCGGACAGGCGTGCGTACACACGCGCATCGACTTCGACCTCGCGACACAACCCGGTATCGATAAGTTTCACTCCTTCCTCGAAGACGCATCCGACCTCGTGCTTTCGTACGGCGGCTCGCTCTCGGGCGAGCACGGCGATGGCCAATCGAAGGCCGAGTTCCTGCCGAAGATGTTCGGGCCGGAACTGATGCAGGCGTTCGCCGAGTTTAAGGCGATCTGGGATCCGGACGGCAAGATGAACCCGGGCAAGATCGTCGACCCCTATCGGTCCGACGAGAACCTGCGGATCGGCGCGTACTACCGGCCGCCGCAGCCCGTCACGTATTTCCAATACCCGGACGACACCGGCAGCTTCGCGCGGGCGACGCTTCGCTGTGTCGGTGTCGGCGAGTGCCGGCGGCTCGAGAGCGGCGACACGGTGATGTGCCCGAGCTTCATGGTGACGCGCGAAGAGAAAGACTCGACGCGCGGCCGTGCCCGCCTGCTCTTCGAGATGATGGAGGGCAACCCGATCGGCGACGGCTGGCGCAATGAGTCGGTGCGGGAGGCGCTCGACCTCTGTCTCGCGTGCAAGGGGTGCAAGGGCGACTGTCCCGTCAACGTCGACATGGCGACGTACAAGTCGGAGTTTCTCTCGCACTATTACGAGGGGCGCTTGCGCCCGATCACGGCGTACACGATGGGGCTGATCTACTGGTGGGCGCGCATCGCGTCGCGTGCGCCTGCGCTGGCGAACTTCATGTCGCAGACGCCGGTGCTCAGCACGGTGGCCAAGGCGGCGGCGGGCGTCGCGCAGCAGCGGCGCATGCCGAAGTTCGCATCGCAGACATTCAAGTCGTGGTTCGCGAAGCGGCCGGTGCGGCAGGACGAGCGGCCGCCGGTGGTACTCTGGCCGGACACATTCAACAACAACTTCTTTCCCGACACCGCGAAGGCCGCCGTCGATGTGCTGGAGGCCGCGGGCTTCCGCGTCGAGGTTCCGGAGCGCTCGCTGTGCTGCGGGCGGCCGCTGTACGACTGGGGCATGCTCGACACGGCGAAGCGGCTGCTGCGCGAGATCCTCGAAGAGCTGCGTCCACAGATTGCGGCGGGCGTGCCAGTCGTGGTGCTCGAACCGAGCTGCCTGGCGGTGTTTCGCGACGAGCTTGTAAACCTCTACCCACACGATCACGACGCCGTGAGGCTGAGCCAGCAGTCGTACTTGCTGAGCGAGTTCCTCGAGAAGAAGGCGCCGGACTTCAAGGTGCCGGCGGTCGTCGGGAAGGCACTCGTGCACGGCCACTGCCACCACAAATCGCTGATCGGGATGGACGACGAAGAGCAGGTGCTGCAGAAGATGGGGCTCGACTACGAGATGCCGGACTCCGGCTGCTGCGGCATGGCGGGGGCCTTCGGGTTCGAGCGGGGTGGGCACTACGACGTCTCGATAAAGGCGGGAGAGCGCGTACTGCTGCCGGCGGTGCGGGCGACAGCGGAGGACACCTACATCATCGCCGACGGCTTCAGCTGCCGCGAACAGATCGAGCAGACAACCGATCGGCAGACGATGCATCTGGCCGAGGTACTGGCATTGGGGCTAAAGCGTGAGACGATGCCGCCGGACGTCGATGGCGTCCACGCAAACGGCCGCCGCTCGCGGCTTGTTGCGACGGCGGCGATCGGCGTGGTCGTCAGCGGCGCGATCGCGATGGGCGTGAGGAAGGCAGCCGCGAAGTAGCGCGTGTGGCGGGAGCGAGATGGCGGAGCAAAAGCGGGCAGCGAGCGGCACGCAAGATCGGACTAAGCGCGCGCCGTCGGCGAAGGACACTGCCGGGGGGAGGAAGCAGACGCTGAACCAGTCGGCGATGCTCGGCAGCATCGCCGACGCGATCGTGATCAAGGACGAATCGCTATTCTTCCTGTCGCACCCCGACGGCAGCGTGCCGATGAGCGGCACGCACGGCTTCGGTCTGTATTACCACGACTGCCGCTTCCTCGACGGCTACGAGATGCAGATCGCGGACACGAAGCTTGATCTGCTGGTGGCGAGCGCTGCGAAGGGCTACCGTTGCGTCATCGAGCTGACGAATCCGGAGATCAAGCTCCGCGACGGAACGAACGTCCCGAAGGAAACGATCGGCATCACGTTCGAACGCATCATCGATGACGCGCGGTTGACGCTGCGGGATGTCGTCACACTGCACAACTGTGGGCAGACGGCCGTCGATCTGCCGATCACGATCAGCGTGCAGTCGCATTTCGATGCCCTATTCGCGGTACGGGCGATGCGAACGAAGCCAATCGGCAAGCTCCACCAGCCGATCTGGAAGGGCGACGTCCTCGAGACAGCGTACGACGGGAAAGACGGCGTCCGGCGCGTGCTGACGGCACGCTTTGATCCGTCGCCGGCCACAAAGGATTGCAACAGCGCGCATCTGAACATCAAGCTCGAGCCGCGCGAACGGCAGCAGGTTCGCGTCGCCCTGGCTGTGAGCGAGACTGCCGCCGCTACCGCCTCGAAGACCACGACGACGGAGCCGGGACCGGACGTCGGCGACATTGCTCGCAGGCTCTGCGCTTCGGCGGACGAGTGGATGCGCGAGCACGCGACCGTGACGAGCGACAATCAACTGCTCGATCGGGAGATCGATCGCTCGCTGCGCGACCTGCGGATGCTGCGGAGCAAGCTCGATGGCCACGAATACTTCGCGGCGGGCGTGCCGTGGTTCGTGACGCTGTTCGGACGCGACAGCATCATCGCCTCGTTGCAGACGCTGGCGTTCGAGACGGGGATGGCGGAGCAGACGCTGCGGTTGCTCGCGCGGTACCAGGGTACGAAGGTCGACGACTGGCGCGATGAGGCGCCGGGCAAGATCATGCATGAGATCCGCGTCGGAGAGATGGCGCATCTCAACGAGATCCCGCAGACGCCCTACTACGGCAGCATCGACGCGACGCCGCTGTTCCTCATCTTGCTCGCGAGGCAGTGCGCCTGGACGGGCGATCTCGCGCTCTTCAACGACCTGCGCGACAACGCCGAGCGGGCACTCTCGTGGATGGCGAAGTGCGGCGGTAAGAAGGAGCTCGCGGGCTACCTGGCGTACGAGAGCAAGTCCGATATGGGGCTCGGCAACCAGGGCTGGAAGGACAGCGGCGACGCCATCGTCAATGCCGATGGGAGCCTCGCCGAGCAGCCGATCGCGCTCGCCGAGGTGCAGGGCTACATGTACATGGCGAAGCGCGAGATCGCCGAACTGTTCCGGCGCGCCGGCGACGGCGATCGCGCCGACGCGCTCTGCCGCGAGGCCGACGAACTGCGCGCGCGCTTCAATCGCGACTTCTGGATGGAGGACAAGGGAATCTACGCGTTGGCGCTGCAGTGCGGCGGCAAGCCGGCCGACGTCGCCGCATCCAACGCCGGGCAGGTGCTCTGGAGCGGCATCGCCGACGCCGACAAGGCGGCGCGCACCGCGGAGCGACTCATGCAGGACGACATGTTCAGCGGCTGGGGCGTGCGCACGCTGTCCACCCAGGCTGCGCGCTACAACCCGATCGGTTATCACCTCGGCACGGTGTGGCCGCACGACAACTCGCTGATCGCGGCAGGGTTTCGGCGTTACGGGCGCGAGGACGCGTCATGCCGCATCCTTACAGGCATGCTGGAGGCGACGGTTCACTTCCATAACGAGCGCCTGCCTGAAGTCTTCGCGGGCTTCAGCGCGGACGACTACGGCGTGCCGGTTCACTATCCCAACGCCTGCCACCCACAGGCCTGGGCCGCGGGGAGCCTGCCGTACCTCCTCGATACCTGCCTCGGCTTGCAGGCAGATGCGTTCGCCCGGCGGCTGACGATCGCCAGGTCGATGCTTCCCGGCTTCACGACGTGGCTCGAACTGAAGCGGCTGCGCGTCGGCAAGGCGAACGTCGATCTGTGTTTTCGCCGCGTAGGTACCGGAGTCAGCGTCGAGGTGACGCGGTTGGACGGCGAGCTTGACGTGCGCGTCGAGCGAACGACTGCGACGTCGTCGCCAAAGGCAGCGGGCACATAAATATGCTCACGTTGCTGCTGTACCAGGAGTGGCTGCGCGCAAACCCGTGGGATCAGCTGCTCGCGGCGAGCGTGCTGTTGACGGTTCTGGCGGTGCCGGTGATCGTCAAGATCGGGTCCGGCATGCAGGAGCGCCGTACGGAGCGGTTGCGCGCCGAGTTCGGTGACGACTATGACCGCGCGGTCGAGGAGCACGGACACTGGCTGCGCGCGGAGTCGGCGCTGATCAAGCGGCGGCGAACGAAACGTGCGGCGGAGCCACGCGACACGGCGGGTACGCCGCGATGACGGCTCGACGCGGTCGGCGACCAGTGCCCCGCATCGTCGCGCGCCTCATGGTCTGCGCGATCGGGGTGCTCGCATCGGGCTGCGGCCGCGGTATGCTCGACGGACAGAGTCCGCAGGCCGACCGGATCGCGCTGCTCTGGTGGCTGTTGCTGAGCATCGCCACCGTCGTGTTCTTCGCCGTCACGGCGCTGCTCGGATATGCGCTGTTCCGGCGGCGCGGTGGTGCGACGTCGCGGTTCGAGCGGGAGCCGCGAAGTGAAATGATGTTCATCATCGGCGGCGGCGGCGTCATCCCGCTGGTGCTGCTGGTAGTCGTCTTCGCCGCGACGATCGCGACGATGGCTGCGGCGAGCAACGACGGCAGCAGCGACGAGATGCAGATCGACGTCATCGGCCATGACTTCTGGTGGGAGGTGCGCTATCCGGGCCAGCAAGCGACGGCGGAAAACGTGATCCACGTGCCGGTGGGCCGCGATGTGCGGTTCAACCTCAAGTCGGACGACGTCATCCACAGCTTCTGGGTGCCCCAGCTCAACGGCAAGACGGATATGATCCCCGGCTCGAACAACTCCACCGTAATCAAGGCGACGACGGCCGGCGCGTACCAGGGCCGCTGCGCCGAGTTTTGCGGCATCGGTCACGCGTGCATGACGTTCATTCTCGTCGCCGAGGAGCAGGCGCAGTTCGACCAGTGGATCGCCGCGCAGCGCGCACGCTCGGGCGCGTTGCCGGATCCACAGACGCAGGACAACGGCGAGTGCGTCGGCCCCAAAGCGAGCGGTGTTACGCGCCCCGGCGACGCTGCATCTGCGCGGGCGAAGACGGAAGGTGCGCCTTGACGGCGGCGGCCGGCCGGCTGACGCGCGCGTGGGGGGAGAAAAACTTCCTCACGACGGTATTCGGCACGGTCGACCACAAGCAGATCGCCATGCGGTACATGATCACCGCGTTCGTGTTCATGGGCGAGGCGGGGACGGCGGGCCTTGTGATGCGGACGCAATTGGCGGTACCGAACAACACCTTCGTCGGGCCGGATCACTACAACCAGGTGTTCACGCTCCACGGCACGGTGATGATTTTCCTGTTCGCGACGCCACTGTTGATCGGGGGCTTCGGCAACTACTTCGTACCGCTGATGATCGGCGCGCGCGACATGGCGTTCCCGCGCCTCAACGCCTTCAGCTACTGGGTGTACCTCTTCTCCGGGATGCTGCTGTACTCGAGCTTCTTCGCCGGCAGGGCGCCGAACGGCGGCTGGTTCGCCTACGTGCCGCTGACGGGGCCGAAGTACTCGCCGGGCACGAACCTCGACTTCTGGGCGCTCGGGATCATCTTCCTCGGCATCTCGACGACGTCGGGCGCGGTCAACTTCATTTGTACGATCTTTAAGCTGCGCGCGCCGGGGATGTCTATCAACCGCATGCCGCTCTTCGTCTGGGGCATGCTGGTGACGTCGTTCGCGATCATCTTCGCGTTGCCGCCGCTGACGCTCGGCGCATCGCTGCTCGAGATGGATCGCCAGTTCGGCACGCACTTCTTCGACCCGGACGCGGGCGGCAACCCGCTGCTCTGGCAGCACCTGTTCTGGGTGTTCGGGCATCCGGAGGTGTACATCATGTTCCTGCCGGCAGTCGGCATCGTCTCGACGATCATCCCGACGTTCTGCCGGACGCGGATCGCCGCGTACTCATTGTTGGTGCTGGCATCGGTGGCCATCGGCTTCATCAGCTTCGGCGTCTGGGTGCACCACATGTTCTCGGTCGGGCTGCCGCCGCTATCGCTCGCGTTCTTCGCAGCGGGCGGCATGGCGATCACGATCCCGAGCGGCATCCAAATCTTCGCCTGGATCGCGACGATCTGGCGCGGCGACATCGTCTGGAAGACACCCTTTCTCTTCGTCGTCGGCTTTCTCGTGACGATCCTGATCGGCGGCTTCACCGGCGTCATGGTGACGGCGGTGCCGCTCGACTGGCAGGTCACCGACAGCCAGTTCATCGTCGCGCACCTGCACTACGTGCTCGTCGGCGGCGTCGTGCTGCCGATCTTCGGCGCGCTGTACTACTGGCTGCCGAAGATCACCGGCCGGATGCTGGACGAGCGGCTGGGGCAGATCCACTTCTGGCTGTTCTTCATCGGCTTCAACCTGACGTTCTTTCCGATGCACTTCATGGGGCTGTTCGGCATGCCGCGCCGTGTCTACACGTACGAGCCTGACTACGGCCTCACGGCGCTCAACCTGATCGCGACGGTCGGCGCGTTCATGCAGGCGGCCGGCATCCTCGTCTTTCTCGCGAACTTCGTGAAGAGCATGATTCGTGGCGACGATGCAGGCGACAATCCCTGGAACGCCGGCACGCTCGAATGGGCGACGACGTCGCCGCCGGAGCCGTTCAACTTCCGCGACGTGCCGGTCGTCGCCAGCGCTGATCCGCTGTGGGACGCGCCGGGTGAGACGAAATGGGACGACCGGCTGGAGGATCCGCGCGGCGGCCAGCGCGAAGCATACGGCACAAGCGTCGTCGACGCCGATGTTTCCGAGATGCTCGTGATGCCAGGGCCGTCGTACCTGCCGCTGGCGCTGGCGTTGTCGATGGCGGCGCTGTTCGTCGGCATCCTGTTCCAGGTGTTCGTCGTGATCGCCGTCGCCTCGGCCGTCGGGCTCTGCGCCGTCGCGCTCTGGTTCTGGCCGGAAGAAGGTAACGGGGCGGCGATATGAGCGGCGGCGCTTCCGCTCGGCCGTATCCGCGCTACGTCGCCGGCACGCGCGCGCCGGCGACGTGGGGCCTCTTTACGTTCATCGCGACGGAGAGCATCCTCTTCTCGCTGCTGTTCTCGAGCTACTTCTATCTTCGTTCGAGTGCGACGGAGTGGCCGCAGGGCGGCATCGCCGCGTCGGACCTGCGGGTGCCGGCGATCAACACCGTGATCCTGCTCGCCAGCAGCGTGCCGTTGTTCTGGGCGGAGCACAGCATCAAGCGCGGCAATCAGACAGGGTTGCGGGTCGGCTTCGCGCTGAGCTTTCTGCTCGGCGCGATCTTTCTCGCGCTGCAACTGCGGGAGTACTCGCGACTGCCCTTCCAGGCGAACGCGAACGCATACGCATCGCTGTACTTCGTGATCACGGGGTTCCACGGCGTCCACGTGTTCGTCGGCATGCTGATGAACGGCATGACCCAGGCGCGCGCCTGGGCCGGGCATTTCGATGAGAAGCGGTATCTCGGGGTACAGAATGCGAGCTGGTACTGGCATTTCGTCGACGTCGTGTGGATCTTCGTGTTTGCGATCGTCTACATCTCGCCGCATGTCCTCTAGTGGAGTTGGTGGATGCAACAGACAGCGAGAAGGCAGCAGCCGGCAAACGTGCGCTTGTGGTACGGGATGTTGGCGGGGCCGGTGCTCTGGAGCAGCCACCTGCTGCTGTGCTATCTGCTGGTGAACACGGCGTGCGGGGGCGGGACGGCGTCGATGCGGATTCTCCTCGGCGTCATCACCGGCGTCGTCGAGGCGCCGATCGCGCTTGCGGGCTGGCTGGCATACGTCGAAGGCCACCGGTACGCCGGCGTCGAATCGGCGCGGGTGCGATTCATGGCGCAGTTCGGCGTCCTTGCGAGCATCATGTTCTTCATCGCCACGCTGTTCACAGCCTCGCCAATCTTCTTCCTGAATGCGTGTCCATCGTGATGGGGCGCTGTCGGCGTCCGCTTGCGTGCGCGGCCGTGGGCGCGTTGGCGCTGTTCGCGGCACCATTGGCGGCGTCGGCACATGGAGTTGCGAGCGGCGGCGTGACACCGGGAACGCTCGCGACGGCATGGACGTTCGATCCGTTCGTGATCGCGCCGGTGCTGATTTCGGGCTGGTTGTACGCGCGGGGCGTGCGCGCGCTGTGGGCGCGGGCCGGAGTCGGCGGCGGCGTCGCGCGATGGCAGGCGGCGGCGTTTGGCGGCGGCTTGCTTACGCTGCTCGGCGCGCTCATGTCGCCGCTCGATGCGCTGAGCCTCGAGCTGTTTTCAGCACACATGACGCAGCACATGCTGCTGATCCTTGTTGCCGCGCCGCTGCTCGTGCTCGGGGCGCCGCTCGTTGCCTTCGTGTGGGCGCTGCCGTCGCGATGGCGGCGCGTTGTCCGCACGCTGCAGCGCGGGCCGGCGGTAGCGCCGGCGTGGCGCGCCGTCACGCATCCGGCGGCGGCGTGGTCAATCTATGCTCTGGCGTTCTGGGCGTGGCATGCGCCGTTCTTGTTCGATGCGGCAGTGCGACATGATGCGGTGCACGCCGCCGAGCACGTGACGTTCGTCGCGGCGGCGCTGCTGTTCTGGTGGACGCTGATCCACAGCGCGGGGCGCAATCGCCTGCCGCACCCGGCGGCGATCGCGTTCGTATTCACGACGATGCTGCAACAGAGTGCGCTGGCGGCGCTGCTCACGTTCTCGAGTGTGCGCTGGTACGGCGTGTATGCCGACGCGAGCACAACTTGGCACATCTCGGTTCTGCAGGATCAGCGGCTGGCGGGACTGATCATGTGGATGCCCTCGAACCTCCTGTACCTGCTGGTCGTCGGCTGGTTCATCCTTCGGTGGCTTGCGGAGGACGAGCGCGGCGTCTCGACGCGGCAGGTCGAAACGCTGAAGGAGGTGCGGGACAAGCCCGACGTCGCCGGCAGTGCGGCGGCCCGGCAGGCGAGCTGAAATCCCGCGCCCCGAAACCAACCGCGACGACGGATCAGTCGTTGCTGTAGTCGCCGCGGGCTGCGCCGCTTTGGTTGCCGGCGGAGCCTGCGGTGCGTCCGCCCGCTATCGCTTCTTCGCCAGACGCGGTGGGAGCAGACCCGTCCATCAGCTCATCGTTGCGCTGCAGGGTGCGTTCGGCCTGGGCGTCGGCATCGGGGTGCGCTTCTGCCTCGGCGGGCGCGGCGGGGCGGTGTGGCGTGGCGTCGCCGATGTTGGACGCGGCAGACGGCGAGTCGGTGACCGCCGCCGCCTGGCGGTTGCCGTTCTCGAACAGGGCTGCTTCGTTCGGGCGTTCGGAGTTGTTGTTCGCCGCGTCGCGGCCGGGTTCTGCGTGGTCGTTCATAATCATGCCTTTCGTGCTGGCCGTTGCTATGCATCATGCTCGCAACTCGGCCGGCGCGATGTGTTGCTGGGCCGCGCGGCGGCGTAACGATCCCGCGCCAATCGACTGCTGGGAGGCGACAACGGCTGCATTTCTGCTGGGGTTGGTCATAGAGTGAGTAAGGATCGACGCGAACGTGATGACGTCGAGTCGGTGCGACGGCCAGGGTGATCGTCGGCCGGAGCGGCATACCGACTTTCGCGTCGTCGACGCCGTACGGCGGTGCCAGGCGACAGACGAAAGGAACGACGACGATGAAGACGACATGGAAGGCGCACACGGAGCACGGCGACCTCAGCTCGAAGGAGCGGCGCGAGCTGCCGGAGAGCGTTTATGCGTTCCCGGAGCAGCGCAAGGAGCCGCTGACGGACGCGTCGCACGTGCGCAACGCGCTGGCGCGGTTCGACCAGGTGCAGGATGTGTCGGACGATGACCGCGACCTCGCGTTCGCAAACATCCGCAAGGCGGCGGAGCACTACGGAGTCGATGTCGAGGAACGCAGCTGGCAAGAGCTCGGGAAGGCGGGCACGCCGGGGAAGTGAGAAATGGGAAGTGGAAAGGGCGGCGGAGGTCGAAGGTCGGAGCCGGAATGACGCTGCCACCGGCGGACGCAGCGGTGACCCATCGCCGTTTCCAGACGTCGTAGGACGGTGTCTCGTCGAGACTATTTGTTCTCGACGTTCGGCGTGAGCGCACCGTTACGGATCGAATGATCTTCCTCCTCATCTGCTGCATCTGTGTCCCTCTGCGCGGCGTGGAGCGGGTTGGTCGCCCAGTCGGGGGCGGCTACGTGCTCGAGGCCTTCGTAGTCGATGTCTTCGGCTAGCTCGCCGATCGTGCGGTGGAGAGCCGGGTGCTCGATGTCGTTTGCGAGCTCGACGAGGGGGGCGAGGACGAAGTTGCGCTCGGCGATGCGCGGGTGGGGAATCGTGAGCGCCGGCGTGTCGGCACTCCCTGGCGCGTCGATCACAGCGTCGCCGTAGAGGAGGATGTCGATGTCGATGGGGCGCGGCGCCCAGCGCTCCGCGGGGCGGCGGCCGATGTCGTACTCGATCTGCTTTACGAACTCGAGCAACGCTTGTGGCGCGAGCGACGTCGCGATCTCGCACGCAGCGTTGAGATAGTCCGGGCCGGGCGGCGCGCCTTCGAGGACGACGGCGATCGAACGGTAGAGCGACGAGACGGCGACCATCTCGCACTGCACGCCGAGCCAGCGGACGGCCAGCCGCAAGTTCGCCTCTCGGTTACCGACGTTTGCGCCGAGACCGAGGAAGATGTGCGGCGATTCCCGCGGCGTGCGATCGCCGGTCATTGGTCACCGCGGACGATGGCGTCGGCGACGAGGGCGACTTGCTTCATCGCCGTGACGTCGTGGACGCGAACGATGTCCGCGCCGTGGGCGATGGCGAGAGCGACCGTGGCGGCGGTGCCGTATTCGCGCCGGTCGACGGGCGCGTCGCCGAGAATGGCGCCGATGGTCGACTTGCGAGAAGTGCCGACGAGGAGCGGCAGGCCGAGTGCGCGTAGCTCGCCGAGACGGCGCAGCATCTCGATGTTCTGTTCGGGCGTCCAGCCGAAGCCGAAGCCGGGATCGGCGATCAGCCGCGACGCTGGCAGTCCGGCGGCGGTGGCGATGGCGATTGATTCGTGCAGTCCGCCAACGATCGCGTCGACGATGTCGCCGGCAAACGCGCCAGTCCGCTCGCGGTTCAGGCGCTGGTTGTGCATGACGATGGCCGGGATGCTTGCGCCAGCGGCGATGCGGGCGAGCTCTGGATCGCGGCGAGAGCCGTAGATGTCGTTGAGCAGGTGCGCGCCGGCATCGATAGCGGCACGGGCGACGGCGGGCTTGTAGGTGTCGATGCTCAGCGGCATCTGCGGGAGCTCCGTCCGCAGCCGCTTGATGACGGGGACGACGCGGCGGATCTCTTCGTCGGGGGCGATCTCGTCGAAGCCGCCGTCGGCCTTGTTCGCGCCGGGGCGGGTCGATTGGCCGCCGATGTCGAGGATGTCTGCGCCTCCGCTCGCCAGCTGGACCGCGAGGAGCAGGGCGGCCTCGACGCTGACGACGCCGTCGCCGGAGAAGGACTCGGGCGAGGTGTTGACGATACCCATGATGTAGGTGCGCGCGCCCCATACGAAGCGGCTCGGGCCGATCTGCATGCTGTTCCCGGTGGTCGTGGTGTCGGCGGTCATCGGGCGCGCCGCGAGAGTGCGATCATGCGCGCGCCGCCTCTATCGTGAAGCGCGTGCCGACGCTATTGACGACGAAGGCATCGGGCAGGGCGAGCGAAATCGCGCGGACGGCGTCGAAGCCGGTGCAGTGCGCGGGCACGATCATCGCCGGCGCGAATGCGGCTAGCGCCTCGATCGTGGGCGCAATAGTCGGCGCGAAGAGCGGGCCGCCGAGATGCAAGCCACCGATGATCGCGGCGACGCGCGTCTCGCCGGTGAGGCGCTGCGCGTGGCGAACGATGTTGATGATGCCGGCATGGCCGCAGCCCGTGAGGACGACGAGGCCGCGGCCGGCGACGTTAGCGATCAGGGCCTGGTCGTCGAGGATCAGCGGGTCGGGTGTCCAGGCGTCATCACGCCACGCCTCGTGCACCGGGAAACCACGCTCGTACTCCGTCGTGCGATCGACCTCGCCGGTGATCAGCAGCGCGCCGTCGACGAGCAGCGATGGCTGGCGGTCCTCGATGATCTCGAAGCCCGCGCCCTGCATCGCCGCGCGGCTCGCCGTGGGCAGCTCGAAGGCGTCGGCGCCGGGGATCTTGATGCGACGGCGCAGCCAAAAGTCGGGATGCAGCAGCATCGGCAGGCGCGAGACACCGCCGTCGCGGATCAGGCCGTTGAGGCCGCCGACATGATCGCGATGGCCGTGGCTCATCACGATCGCTTCGATGCCGGTGAGGCTGAGTTGGAGCGCGCGCAGGTTGTGGGCGAGCCCGCCGGCACTGAGGCCGGCATCGAACATGATCGTACGGCTGCGCCCGGCGTTGGTGATCGTGACGAGCGCTGAGAACCCGTGCTCGGCGATCAGCATCTCTGGGAGATGCGGGTCGAGCATGAGCGGCGTTTCTACCAGGGGCGCGCCCTCCCCCCCGGGCGCGCGAAGCGACGGCCGCTGGATGCCCTCTGCGCCGGCGAGCAGCATGTCGGAGGCGTTGTCGACGAGGGTACGGATCTCGATGCGATCGATGGGGGCGAGGGGGATGAGCTCCATGATTTGGGCAATGTAGCAAAGAGTTCGTGGTTTGTAGTTCGTCGTTTGTAGTTCGTCGCGGTGGCAGGCGATGACGACGCTATCAGTCACGACCGAAGGAAGGTCGGTCAGTAACGTGCCGACCAACGTGAAACTGCGAACTGCGAACTCAGTTGTAGACGGCGATGACGACGGCGTCGGCGGCGTTCGTGGGATCGAAGAGGGCGAGGGCGATTTTGCGGCCGGCGATCATCTCGGCGGCGGCGATCGAGCGACTGACGGGGACGGCGCGCAGCCACTGGGAGAGGGAGCCGGCGAGCTGGACGGTGGCGAACCAGTTGGTGCTGTCGAATGCTTTCAAAATGCCGGTGCGCAGTTCAGTCATGGCTTCGGTCCTTTCTCGTGGACGCGCGAACGGGTTTGAACCGCGAAGACGCGAGGCACGCGAAGTTCTTCAGGGTCGGGCCGCCGGCCGTCGATTGCTTGGCGGAGTGTGGATCGGTTCCTGCGCGTTATGTAATCGTTTAGCACTTTTGGTGGTTGGGGTGGCTCATAGCTTGCCGAGGTGGAGCTCCTGTTCGTACACGGCGCGACGGCGGTCGTAGCGCCAGTGGATCGCGGCGATGCGGCGCATGATGGCGGCGGGGGCGATCAGGGCGTCGGAGAAGGTGACGACGTCGAGGATCTCCTGACCGCAGTTCGGCGGCACGACGATGCTGCCGGCGGCGCTATCGAGCGCGCGCTGGCGGAGGTGCGCGACAGCGGTGGCGGTCGCCGCGGCGCCGGTGGCGCTCGTGGCATCGCGCTGCTGTTCGCGCGAGCCGAAGCCGAGGGCGGCACTCGGGAAATCGATCGCCTCGCCGAAGGTCGCGGCGGCGAGCGCCTGCGCTTCCGTGACGAGCGGCGGCTCCGAGAGCAGGCGCACAGAGCGTAAGGGGTGCGCCGCGCCGAACGTGTAGTCCGCGGCCGCCGTCGGCAGGGGCTCGATGATCGATGCGCCCGCGCCGGTGCGCATGACGATGCGGTCGGCGAGGTATGACAGCGCGCGCTGCGTCGACTCGAATGCGCTGCTATCGGGGGAGATGGTGAACTTCGGTACGACGGATGATGCACGGGACGAGATGCCCGAGGCCGTCAGCTGCAAGCCGGCGCGGGAGAAGATTTGGATCAGGATCGTGAAGTAGCTGTCGGCCGTATGGACGACCTGGGCGCGCTGGCGGCTGCGGCGCAGCGTTTCCCAGCCGCCCTCGACGAGGAGGCGCAGCACGGCGATGCCGCCGCTGCGGCGGTATTCGTAGCCGGAGATCCAGGCGTCGGGCATGCGCGAGCC
>JBBSDV010000038.1:0-18954 GCA_038240335.1 Dehalococcoidia bacterium | reverse complement strand
GCCACGAGCCGCCGGACGGATGCAATTTCGTCTGCATCATGGATCGGCTCGGTGTTCCGCACGCATGGGCGGGCGAGAACATCGCATGGAATAACTGGGACTGGGACCAGACGGCTGACATGGCGGTGAAGATGTGGCACAACAGCCCGCCGCACATGGAGAACATCCTCAACTGCCACTACACCAGCTTCGGCACGGGCGTCGCCAAGGCCGCCGACGGCAAGATTTACTACACGATGATCTTCAATGGCAACGCTAGCTGCTGAGCGCCCGAAGATTCACAGAAGTACGACAAATGGGCGCGACAATCGGTCGCGCCCGTCCTCATTGCCGCCGAGCGTGCCGCCCAAAGCCAAGCGCTCGTAATTGCTAGAACAACGGGAGTCTCTCGCGGCGCTTCTAGCGCCCTCCAAATCCGCCTCCGAGCTCCGCCATCCAATCCGCCCATCCTCATTCAGCCGGCAGTCCGGGCCGCCGATACTGGTTACATGGATGACTTTCGTTCGCAGCTTGCAGCCGCCGTCGATGCCGTGCTCGCCAAGGGCATCGAGCCATCGTTTCTCATCGCCGACATGCTCGGCGCGGACCAACTCAAGCGCACCCACGGTGCGGACGATTTCGCATCATTCCTTGCCACCGCTGTTGCCTCGATCAGCGGCGCCGCAAATGGCGCGGAGGTCTGTTGCTACGGCGACCAAATGCTCGTCGCCGTCCTCGCTGGCTTCCCCCGGCTGAAGACCTTCGCGCTCGTCGACAAGCTCTCACGCGCATTGCCTCTGCTCGCGCAGTCGTACGATTGCGCGCTCGAGCCCGAGTTTGACTCGATTGAGTACGACCCCGAGACGGGCATCGCCGGGCTGATTAGCCAGTTGATCAAGGTCCGCCTTCCGCGCGAAGCGGCGTAGACTGGTCATCGCCTTCGTCATCTGAGCGTGTCGCAGAGTCCGTGCGGTCAGCGAGTGCTTCACTATTGACACGGGCGCCGCAGCCCGGGGCGCGGCAGTCGTGGCCTCGACTGCATTCGTGTGTGGCGACGAACGGCATACGTCGCGCCCCCGTCGCCCGCAAGTCCCAAGTCATAAACTCCTGCGGAGAAATACGCACTGCCAGCCGCTTGACGTGCTGGATCGGGATCGCCGACAATCGACCGCAGGAGCAAACGTTCGCTTGACCCAGGCTGCGGCGCGATCGCACAATTGCGCCAACTAAGCGCTCACTAAGCTACAGCAACGCGGCTGACGCGATCGGCCGCACGACGGACACCGGGAGGTTGGCGCATGGCGGACACGATGACTATTCCCGAGAACCTGCGCGCAAAAGCCGCCGAGAAGGGTTGGCCGGACGACCTCGTCCAGCAGGCGCTCGCATCTGGCGCGGGCGCGGATCAGATCATCGGCTACATGGACCAGGGCGTAACGGCGGAGCAGGCGCGCACCTTCCTCGCCGGTCAGTCAGGCAGCGGTCCGAAGCCATCCGAAGAGCTGGTCAAGGCGGCAGACACGGCGCAATGGCCGATGGAGCTGATTGAGCAGGCACTCACGGCAGGGGCGTCCGAAGCGGACCTCCTGAATTACATGAGCATGGGTGTGACGGCTGAGCAGGCGCGCCAGTTCATGGCTCAAGGCGGCCCGGCGCAGGAGGTCGATCTCAGTTGGCTCGAGGTGCCGACCGAATGGAATACGCGCGCCCGGCCGACGAAGCACGGCCTGACGCTCGAAGCCATCAACATCGGCCGCTACGGTGACATCCCCGACGTCTGGCCGTACAACACCGAGATGCCGCGCGGCGCTGTGCCGATCTCCGGCGTTGAGTCGATGGGCTACTCCATCTTCCAGAAGCAGGAAGTGTGGAGTGACATGTGTGCAAAGCTCTACGAGGAGGCGATCCAGCGCCGCTGGCGGCCGGCCACGGACGTGCCGTGGGACACGATCGAACCGCTTCCGGTCGACCTCGAGCGCGCCATCTGTCAGATCTGCACGCATATCTCCGAGAAGGAGCAGATGGAGGCCGACGCGCTCGGCAAGTGGGTGCCGGAAGTGAGCTACGGCTACCACGAAGTGAAGCTCTATCTCTCGACGACCGTGTTCGAGAACGCCCGCGCGACGGAGGTCTTCCGCAAGCGCGCGCTGTCGAACGGCGGCGGCCTCGGCGTCCAGTCGCCGGGCTGGGCGTTCCGCTCGATCGTCGATGCCCGCAACTTCACCGAGATGCTGTGCATCCAGATGGTGCTCCACGACAGCCTGACGCTCGCTCAGTACGAGTACGGCGAGAAGTACGCGAAGAACGCGGCCGAGAAGTACATCTTCGGCCATCTGCTCGAAGACAAATCGCGGCACCTCGCATACGGCGTGACGCACCTCAAGTACGTGATGATGCAGCGAGCTGACCGCCGCGACGAGATGCAGCGGTATTTCGATAAGGGCGAGGGCATGCTCGTCCAAGACGACAAGAAGGATCCCTCGACGCGCGCTGCCTTCGCGATCTACTTCGGAGGCAGCAAGGACAACATTGCCGAGGGACTGAAGATCTACGACGCGATGCGGCGTCGCTTCGTCGAGCAGTACCTTGCGCGGCTCAAGTGGGCTACGATTGAGCGCGGCGACAGGCTCGCGCCGGAATTGAAGGCGCACCTCGCGCAGTAATCGGCGGCGGACGAGATCCGCTTGACATCGAGCGCACCGCGTGCGCCGGCAGGAGAATGACAATGCCCGTATTTCCGTCCGTCGAATGGTTCAACACGATCAAGGACATGGTCAACGCTGACCCCGCGTTCCGGCAGCTCGGCACGGTCGACGCGCTGATCGGCGCGAAGATCGGCAGCAAGATCTACGAGCTGACGTTCGAGGCGTTCGAGTGCACGAACGTGCGCGAGGTCGCCGAGAAGGATCTGCGTGATATGGACTTTTGGCTCGAGGTGCCGTACGACACCTGGAAGGACATGATCGAGAACATTAAGAAGAACGGCCACGCCGACCTCACGCACACCCTCAACACGATTGACCTCAACACGCCCGAGGGGTTCGCGCGCTCGCATGACGGCTATCGGCGCGATGCGTTCTACCGTTTCAACCAATCGATCCAGGACTTCTTCAACATGTCCGCAAAGATCGACACCGAGTTCGCCGCGCCCGAGGCCGTCACCGCGTAGCCGTCGCGACGCGCCACTCCAACACGGCTCGCACATAGCCCGCCGCAGCTAACGCGCTACGGGACTGCGCCTCCGCGGGGACCGCGGATTACATACGCGGCTGGTCGCCATCGCCGTTGGTGCCGAGCGCGCGCACGGTGGCGTACAGGTCGTGCAGCTCCGGGGGGATGTCGAGCGAGTGGTGGCGGAGGTCTCGACGCACACACGCTGCGTCGAGCGGTCGGCCGACGAACGCCGCGAGCGCGCCAATCGTCGGATCGGGGTTGAGTTGCAACTCGGCGTACTCGACGCAGGTCGCATCGAGCCCGTACTCCGCGATCACCTCCAGCAGGCGCTCGTATTGCGTGCGCCAGACGTGCAGCACCGCCCGCTCGGCCTCGTCGCCAGCCTGCGCGTAGTACCGCATCGTCGATGCGACGACCTCAGCCGGGCTGCGCAAACAAACGATGAGCCGCGGTTGCTCCAGCAGCACGTCGAGCCACGGTTCGAGCGTCCATGACAGACGAGGATCCTTCCACGCCGGCGTCGCATCGGCCGCGAGCGCGCGCATGTGTTCGACGTACGGCTCGGCGGCAGCGCACACCTGCTCGCGCGTAGCAGTGCTGAACCACGGGCCGAGGCCGGCGGCATTGAGGATGGCGTCGTCGATCTCGATCAGCCGGCGCTCTTCGAAGTAGCCCTCGGCGTTGTGCTCGTCGGGCTCAACGAGATCGTGGCCCAGCGACAGATCGGCCTCGTGCAGTAGCCGGGCGACGGCGCTGGTGCCGGATCGCCCGCTGCCGCAGATCAGAAACATCGCGGGGCCGCGTGCGCCTTTACCATCGGTTGCGGTGCACGTAGTCATCCCACGACAGCCGCGCCGCCTCCGGCACCGACTTCGGCGGCTTCGCGCGGTACCCGAATCCGAGCACGATACTGACGCGCCAACCCTCTGGCAGGCCGAGCGTGTCTCGGGCGCAGTCGACGTGGTGCATGCTGACGGGGCACGAGCCAACGTCCTCGGCCCATGCCGCCACCATCATGTTTTGCGCCGCGCGGCCGGCATCGAATTCGCCGCGCGTGCCAATGTCGGTGAGCGCGACGACGACGAGCAATGGCGCTGTCGGGATCCATGCCGCAAAGTCTCCGCACTTCGCGATCTCTTCCTTCTGACGCTGATCGTCGATGATCACGAAGCGACACGGTTGCACGTTCTTCGAGCTACCGGCCATCCGCCCCGCCTGGACGATGCGGCGCACCGTGTCCTCGGGGATCTCCCGCTCGGTGAACGACCGCGTGTCCCGCTTCGAAATAATCGTCTTGTACGTGTCCATGATCGGCCTCCGTTCGTGTCGAGTATGCGGGGCGGCGCGACGTGTCGCTAGCTCGCGGCTAACGCGCGATGGTGGCCTGCGCTGGCTCGAAGCGTCACCGTCCGCAATCATGCGCGCACGATGGCACGATTCGGCTTCACATTCCCGCTCGATGGCCTGCCGCTGCATCAGCACAAGGATGCGCTGCAGGAGGCGGAGCGCCTCGGCTACACCGACGCCTGGTCGTACGAGGTCGATGGTGTCGACTGCTTCACACCACTGGCGCTCGCCGCCGCATGGACGGAGCAACTCAAGCTCGGCACCGCGATCGCGAACGTCTACACACGTGCGCCGCTTACGCTCGCCATCTCGGCGAACGCGATCGCCGAAGCTGCGCCCGGGCGATTCGCGCTAGGCATCGGTGCCGGATCTTCCGTCATCGTCGAGCAATGGGGCGGCGTGCCGTTTGAGCTGCCGTATCGCAAAGTGCGCGACGTCAACCGGCTGCTGCACCAGGCATTCACCGGCGAGAAGGTAATCTCGAAGCTCGAGACCGCGCAGAGCAACGGTTTCCGCCTTTCGCGCCAACTCGTGCCGCCGCCGCCGATCTATATCGCTGCGCTGCGCGAACGGATGCTCAAGCTCGCCGGCGCGGAGTCCGACGGCGTCATCATCAACTGGCTCGGCGCGGCTGACGTGCCGAAAGCGGTG
Source organism: Dehalococcoidia bacterium (assembly GCA_038240335.1). GTDB lineage: Bacteria > Chloroflexota > Dehalococcoidia > DSTF01 > JACRBR01 > JBBSDV01. The sequence continues at coordinate 13,803 of JBBSDV010000038.1, read as the reverse complement.
GCGGCCGCACGCGCAGGAGCGATCGATGGTGGCCGCGATGCCGGTAAGCTGGAGGTCGTTTGCCGCATCTTCGTCTGCGTGACGGAAGATGCGGCCCTCACCGACTTCATCGGCCGTCGCATGATCGCGGCGTACCTCAATGTCCCCGTGTACGCGAACTTTCACGAGTGGCTGGGACGCGGCGACGCACTGCGGCCGATGTGGGAGGCATGGAGCAGCGGCGACCGTAAAGCGGCAACGGCGGCGATCCCGAAGGAGGCGATCGAGGATCTGCTGATCTATGGTGACGCGGAGACCTGCCGACGCAAGATCCAGGCGTACGTCGACAACGGCGTCACCGTGCCGGTGCTCAACTTCATCCCCGTCGCCGGCGATCCAGCGCAGCGCGCCGAACAGTCAATCGACATGCTGCGAGCCCTCGCGCCTCGGTGACAGGGACGGCTCTGCGAGGCGAGCCCGATCGAGGCGTCTCGTACGGATCAGCTCTTTAAACCTGTCGGCTCGGGCGCGACGGAAGATCCCATACGCCGGGCTCGATCACCGACTGACGGGAGCAGTGGTGCGCTCGAGCTCGAAACGCACCGGCAACTCCTTCGGGCCACCGGGGTTGAGGACGGAGCCGGGGCCATCGCCTTCGATCTTGAGCGAACGGATGCGCGGCAGCAGGGTGCGCCACGCGATGTCCGCCTCAATGCGTGCGAGCGGCGCGCCGAGGCAGTAGTGGATGCCCATCCCAAAGCCGACGTGGCGTTTCGAAGAGCGGTTGATGATGAACTCCTCCGGCCGATCGAAGACTTCCTCGTCGTGGTTAGCCGACGTGATCAGCGTCAGGACGCGCTCGCCCTTCGGGATCGTGACGCCGCTTACTTCGACGTCGCGCGTCGTGATGCGGAACGTCGCCGGGAACGTCGGGTACATGCGCATCGTCTCTTCGATAGCGGCGGGCACGAGGTTCGGGTTCGCCTTCACCTTGGCGATCTCCTCAGGGAACTCCTCGAAGACGCGCGCCGAGTTGACGATGAGGCCGGTCGTCGTCTCGTTGCCGGCGACGAGCAGCACGCGGCAGATGACGAGCAAATCAGACTCGCTGAGCTTGCCATCTTCGTCGCTCTCCGCATGAACCAGCGCGCTCAGGAGGTTGTCCTCGGGTTGCCGGCGCACCTTGTCCAGCCGCTCCGTGAAGTAGGCGTCGAACTCGCGATTGATCTCGTCGAGCGCGTTCGTTCCGGGCTCAAACAGCGACGTCGCCACGTTCTCGATAATCGCGTCCGACCAGCGCTTGAACGTCGCCATATCGCCGTCCTGTACGCCGAGCATGTTGGCGATCACCATCACCGGCAGAGGGTAAGCCAGCTCGGCTACCCAGTCGGCTGTCTCCTTCGCGCACATCGCGTCGACGAGCTTCGTGCAGTATTCCTGGATCGAATCGCGCTGTAGTTCGACGACGCGCGGCGTGAAGGCGCTCGTCAACAGGCCGCGCATGCGGGTGTGGATGGGCGGGTCATCAAAGAGGATCGTCGTCGGCCGTTTCGAGCCGTCAGCGGGCGCCTCACCCACCTGCGACGAGAAGGTCGCCGGATCACGGAGGATCCGCAACACATCCTCGTAGCGCGTGATCATCCAGAACGGCGCACCCGGTAGCTTCATCACGGGCGAGTTCTGCCGCAACGCAGCGAACATTGGAAATGGATTCGCGCCGATCACGGGGTTGTCGAACAGGCCGAAGTCCATGGTCATTGAGAAGCCTCCCGTATTGCGCCTTCGCCGAATATTTTGTCTCCGCCAAAATATCGTCGCGAAGGCAAGCTGTCAATGCTCCCCGCTCCGCGCGCGAGCAAGCCACGTCAGAGGTGCTATCGGGTTCGGAGCGCGAGCGCGTAGCATCGACAATAGAGCATGCCCGCCGTTGCGGCGGCGCGTCGGAACAACTTCAGGAACGCTCTTGCCTATGCACAAAACAAGCAAGAGTGCCAAACGATTACATAACGATCTCGCTGTCTGCCCTTGACCGTCCGCTGTCCCGTCGGCCAATCGCGCGTGTTGGCTCCCGCTCTAGTACGGGTTCGGTTAGGTCAAGAAGGCGAAGACTCGCTCTCGTTTTACGCACCGACGCAGGCCGTATGCGAACGCCAACCCCATCATCGAGACGAGAGCACCCGCAGCGGCATCGAGGAAGTAGTGGTTTGCCGTGAGGACGATGCCGCCGAGCATGATGATCGGCATGAAGACGGCGACGACGCGGATCCAGCGTTTCGACGTGTTGTACCCGATGGCGATTGCGACGAGCAAATCCCAACCGAAATGCAAGCTCGGCATGGCCGCGTACTGGTTCACGATCTTCGGGTTTTGGAACGCATAGTACGACTGAGCGTGGATGATCGTATCGGTGAAGCCGAACGCCGGCATGTAGCGCGGCGGCGCGAGGGGCACGGTACTGAACCCGATCAGCGCGATTAGTCCGGAGATAAGGAACGCATTTCGGAACAGCGCATAGTTCGGGCGATGGTAGGTATACAGCCACACTGCCACGGCGATGATGATCGGCAGGTGTCCCCAGATGTAGAGGTAATTAAAGAAGTCGACGACCCAAGCCTTGGGCAGGATGAGCTGCTGCAGATAGGCCTCATGGAAGATGCGCAGCCGTTGCTCGATATGAATCAGACGAGACGCGTTGTCGTACGCGTCGTCCGCCTTGCCGTGCACCGCGCCGCGGACGAACTGGTACGCCGTGTAGGCAGGGACGATGAACAGCAGTTCGGCGACGTGGCGCCAGTATTTCTCGGCAAACGTTTGGGCGCGCCCAGGCGTTGCCATGGTGCCGGGAGTGCTTCGCAGCGAGGCAGGATGCATTCGATCAGTATACCGTGCACGAGTATCACCCATCGTCGCGAATGCCTCGTGTGACCGCATCGATCGCATCGCCCGTAACATTTACGATTCTGTCAATCTGCTCCTCCGTAACGACGAGCGGCGGGGCGAAGAGGATGCTGTCGCCCTTCGCGCGCGTGACGACCCCCAGGTCCCTCATCGTCCTGGCGATCTTGGCGCCGACGCCGAGGCTTGCCGAAAAAGGGCGTCGCGTTGCCGGGTCGGCGACGACCTCGACGGCCGCCATCAAGCCAAGTCCACGCACGTTCCCAACGTTGGGCATCTCGAGTAATCGCGCCAGCCCCCCGTTCAATCGCTCGCCCATGAGCGCCGCGCGCCGCACCAAACCTTCGTCCTCGATAATCTGGATGTTCCGGAGCGCGACAGCGCAAGCCGTCGGATGACCGGAGTTGGTGCAGCCGATCATGAACTTCGTGTCGGAAGGCGCGGAAAGAATAGCCTCGTGTACGCGCTGCGATGCGATAAACCCGGAGAGCGGAATATAGGCGCTGGTGACGGCTTTCGCGAACGTCATGATGTCCGGCATCACGTTCCAGTGTTCGAGCCCGAACCAGCGACCGGTGCGGCCGAACCCGGTGATCACCTCGTCGGCGATGAGGAGCACATCGTAGCGGTCGCAGACCTCGCGTAGGCGAGGCCAGTAGCCGGGATCCGGAGGGATCACGCCACCGGCGCCCTGCACCGGCTCGGCGATGACGGCGGCCACGGTGCGGGCGCCTTCGCGCTCGATCGTGGTGCCAATGTTGTCGGCGCACTCGAGCGTGCAGCGTGGTCCCGAACTGCACCATTGGCAGCGGTATGGATAGCACGTCGGTACTTGGAGGAAGTCCGGCGGCTCGGAGCCAAACCCCTTGTGGAACGGCGCCATCCCCGTTATCGCGGTCGCGGCCATCGTGCCGCCATGGTAGGCCTCCGCACGAGCGATCACCTTCAGTTTTTCTGGCTTGCCGCTGACGTACCAAAAGTACCGCGCGGCCTTAATCGCCATTTCATTGGCTTCCGAGCCGCTGCTGGCATAGAAGACGCCCGACATGTTCGGATAGACGAGGCTCAACAGCTTCTCGGTGAGGCGAATCGAGGGCACGTTGGCATAGCCGGTGTAGCTGTTAGAAAACGCCAGTTCTGCCATTTGCGTGGCGGCCGCATCGGCCAGTTCCCGCCGCCCGTGTCCGACGGCGACGTTCCACAGCGACGAAAGCCCGTCTATGTACTCGCTGCCGCGAACGTCCGTGAGTACGGCGCCGTTGCCGCTCGCATAGATGACAGCATCGCGGTGATCGGCAAGGTTGAACTGCGGGTGGATCACATGTGCGATGTCAAACTCCGCCAGCTCACGGATCTCTTGTTCGTTCAATTGCTAACCTGTCTATGCATTCGCGCGTCTCGACAGACTACCGGGACGGCGCGGCAGAAAGCAACTCGCGCGCCACCGCGGCTTCATCCCAGGGATGATGCACGGAGCCGATCACGATCGACCGCTCGGTGCCCTTTCCGGCAAGAAGCACGGTGTCGCCCGCTTTCGCCTCGTGAAACGCGAGACTGATGGCAGAGCGACGATCGGTCTCGCGACGATACGAAGTGAAGCCGTAGGCATCGAATGCTCTGGCGATCTCATCCAAGATGGCGTCGGGATCCTCGCTTCGGGGATCCTCGTTGGTGATTACGGCGATATCGGCGCACTCGGCAACGGCGCGGGCGATGCCGCTGCGTCGCTCGTGGTCGCGCTCGCCCGCTGCGCCGAAGACGACGACGAGGCGACCGCGAGTCAAGGGGCGCAACTGGCAGAGCACGTTGCGCATCGCCTGCTCCGTCGATGCGATATCGATGACCACGCGGAACGGCTGACCCGTATTGACCATCTCCATCCGGCCTGGGACGCCGGGAAAGCTTGCGAGCGCGTCGGCGGCTTCTCGGAGTGCGATGCCTTGCGAGACGGCGCCGGCGACGGCAGCGAGACAGTTGGCGACGTTATACGCACCCAGCAACTCCACTCGCGCTTGTTCACACTGCCCATCTCTGCCGATGACACTGAAACGTGTACCGAACCCATGAGTCGTTACGTCGGAGGCGGTGACGTCTGCTGGCTTGTGCAGAGCATATGTCACGATCGGGACAGTTGTGGCCGCTTGCATTATCGCGGAGGCAGGGTCGTCGGCATTAAGAATCGCTGCCTTCGCGATGCCAAGGCTGTTCTTTTCGACCGATGTATTCAGCATCCGGAATAGTTGCGCCTTGGCGCTGCCGTACGCCGCCATCGTCTTGTGGTAGTCGAGGTGGTCGGGCGCGAGGTTCGTAAAGACGCCGACGTCGAATTCACATTCATCGACCCGATGCAGCTCGAGGCCGATGGACGACGCTTCGACGACAGCCCAGGCGGCGCCGGCTGCCCGGGTCGACGCGAGCCGACGCTGTATCTCGTCCGCTTCGACGGTCGTCATGTGCGAGGCATTTGCATCGACGCGCGCGCCATCTCCGAACTCGACACTACTCAAGTGTCCCGCACGGTGACCCGTGACAGTGAGAACGTGGGCGATGAGATGCGTCGTCGTGGTCTTGCCGTCCGTGCCCGTGACGCCGATCATCCCGAGCGCCCGCGCGGGGTGGCCGGCGATGCCTGCGGCAGCCTGCGCAAGGGCGATGCGGGCATCCGGCACGGCGACGAATGCGACGTCGTCGCGCACGAGCGGCGACCATGCGTCGCGCCGATCTTCCTGCACGACGATGTTCCCCGCGCCCGATCCAATTGCGCGTTCGATGTACTCTGTTCCATCGACCGTCAACCCGGGGACGGCGACGAATACATCGTTCGGTTGAACGGTACGGCTGTCCTGGCGAACGGCCGGAGCGTCGGACGCTGTCCCTGATACGACCCGTGCGCGGACGAGCGCTCGTAGCCACGCGGGCAGTTCGTGCAATGCCGGGTTGAGTCGGGCGTTCATATTGACGTAGCTTACCGCTCACCGTTGCGTTCAGGACGTAAGCCGCACGCCGATGATCGGAATAGGGCTTCGCGTCCCAGCAGCACGGAAGGGAACGGCGATGCCCGATCTCCGGTCGCCGAGCCATGATCTCATCGACGAGCACCGCGAGCGCTCGCTTTACGACACGAGCGCGGCGGATTGGCTGACGCTGCCGCAGGCGGCGTGCGAGCTTGGCATCTCTGTATCGACGGCGCGGCGACTGATCCGGCAGGGACGACTGCGGAACCGGATTGTGCCACGACGCGGCGGTTTCGCATATCTCGTGCACGTGCCGGATTCGCGTCATGCCAGTCTCCTCGCCGATTGCCAGCACGAACGGGCGCCGGCTGCACCCGCCGCGGAACCGGCGCTCGCCGACAGGATCCAGACGCTCGAAGAGCAGGTCGACAACCTTTCCGCAGCGCTCTCTCGCGCGCTTCGCCGATCGGCACCCGAAGCGGAGATCGCGCAGCGCGCGCAGCCGCGCCGGAACGCGGTCAGCCCCTACGCGCAGTACCGAAGCGCCGTGCGGGGACGCCGCTGGTGGCCGTTTTAGACGTGTCAGGGCCACAAGCGGCCGGCACATCGGGATGGCGCTAGTACGATCGCGAACAAGGAATCCTCGCGCGGGTACAGTGCGACCGTCTCCAGCATGCGACTCGGTGCTGGCGGAGCTTTCGGCAAGCAATCGACGAGCTATACTTAGAGGTCAATGGCCTCTGACGCGTGTGAGTTGCGCGCGTCGATGGACAAGCAAGCATCGCGCGGCGATCCAGCGGCCCAGGTGCGCACCTCGGGCTGTTTTGCTGCCCGGAATCGCCAATATCGGAACGCAGCGCGCGGAAGCGTCAACACGGAGGTCGGATGGGACGAAAGAAGGTCACGATCATCGGCGGCGGCATGACAGGCGGCGCAATCGCGCAGCGGATGGTCGAGAAGGGGATCGCGGACGTCGTTATCCAGGATGATCCGCAGTTCGCCCAGACGTTGCACCATGGCAAAGCGCTCGATATGGCCCAGTCGGCGGCGTGGCTTGGCTTCGACACGAAGATCACCGCGACGGACGGCTGGGATGAGACGAAAGACTCGGACGTCGTCGTCTGCACTGCGGGCGCACCGCGCAAACCGGGGATGACACGCGAAGACCTGCTCAACGGCAATGCAGACATCGTGCGGGCAAAGATCACCGAGGCGGCGAAAGCCTCGCCGAACAGCGTGATCATCATCTTCGCTAACCCGATGGACGCAATGTGCCACGTTGCCCTCGACGCCTCGGGCTTCCCGCGGGAGCGAATCATCGGCCAGGGCGGCGCGCTCGACACGGCGCGGTACCGGACCTTCCTGCAGATGGAGACGGGCGCTTCGATCAGCGACGTCAGCGCATACGTGCTCGGCGGCCACACGGACACAACAATGGTGCCGATCGTCTCGCAGGCACGAATCGGCGGCTTGCCACTGACGTCGCTGATGGCGCAGGACCGGATCGATGCGATCGTCGCCCGGACGATGCGCGGCGGCGCCGAGATCGGTGAGCTGATGAAGGTGTCGAGCGCCTACTACGCGCCGTCGGCGGCGACGGTCGAGATGGTGGAAGCGATACTGCTTGACCAGAACCGGATGATTCCGAGCGCGGTGCTGTGCAACGGCGAGCACGGGATCAGCGGCGTTGTTTGCGGCGTCATGTGCGAGCTCGGCGCTGGTGGCATCAAGCGGACGTTCGAGACGCCGGTGAGCGATGACGAACAGGCGAAGATCAAGAAGGCGGCGGATGCGACGCGCGACCTGATCGCGCTCTTGAAGTAACGGCGCAGCGACGCGCGCAAAAGATCGAGGTGATCTATGACGACGGACGCAGGCACGCGCGTGCGAGAAGTGCGGACAGAAGACATCACGGCGAAGGTGGCTGAGCTGTGCCAGACGGCGACGCACGTGCTCCCTGACGACGTCGTCGCCGGCCTGCGTAAGGCCGAGAGCAGCGAGCGGTCGACACTCGGCAAACAAGTGTTGATCGAGATCCTCGAGAACGTCGATATTGCGAAGCGCGACCTGCTGCCGCTCTGTCAGGACACCGGCACGACGGTGGTCATGGTGGAGGTGGGACAGGATGTGCACATCGTCGGCGGATCGCTGCAGGACGCGATCAATGCCGGTGTCGGCAAGGGCTATACCGAGGGCTATTTGCGCGCATCGATCGTCGATCATCCCTTCTCGACTCGCGTCAACACAAAGAACAATACGCCGGCCGTGATCCACACGGAGGTTGTGCCCGGCGATCGCTTCCACATCGTCGTCGTACCGAAGGGCGGCGGCTGCGAGAATATGAGCCGCTTCCAGATCATGCTGCCGTCACGCGGCAAGGAAGGCATCACTGACTTCGTACTGAACACGATCGAGGAGTCGGGGGGCAACCCGTGCCCGCCACTGATCGTCGGCGTCGGCGTTGGCGGCTCGTCCGAGTACGCCATGTATCTCGCGAAGAAGGCGATCGTCCGGCCGGTCGGCGCGCTGAGCGGAGATCCGGAGACGGCGGAGTTCGAGCGAGAATTGTTGGAGAAGGTGAACGCGCTCGGCGTTGGGCCACAGGCGGTCGGCGGGTCGAACACGGCGATGGCGGTAAACATCGAGACATACCCCACGCACATTACGTCGCTGCCCGTCGCGGTGAACCTGCAGTGCCACAGCGCGCGCTCGAAGCACGCGGATCTGTAGCTCGATTCCGCGGCAGAGACCGCACTTCGATTGGACGGTCGATGGCGGACATTCGCGTCGTACACCCTAGCGAGCGCGACGGCGGCACGGCGCAAACGCCGGGCATGACGCGCGTCGCCGGCATCTCGGCGACGACCGCCGGAGCGTCGGGCGTCTGGATGGGTGAGGTGACGGCCGAGGCCGGGTTTCGCTCCGGCGCGCATCACCATGGTGATTTGGAAAGCGCGATCTATGTGCTGAGCGGGACGATTCGGATGCGGTGGGGCGGGCATCTCGAACAGAGTGTCGAAGCAGCGGCTGGCGACTTCATCTTCGTCCCGGCGAATACCCTCCATCAGGAGATCAACACATCGGCAGATGAGCGCCTCGTGCTGATTCTCGCCCGCGGCGGGCAAGAGAATGTTGTTGTGAACGTCGAAGTGGCCGAGGCTGCGGTCGGTTAGGTCGCCGACGGCGCATTCGGCTTTAGATGCAGGAGGAAACGCGTGCCAGTTACGAAAGAGAACGGCGAGATCAAGGCGTCGCCGCCGTTTAGCGATGAGGATGTGGCGCAACTGCGCGTCGGTGATCACGTCAAGTTCTACGGCACGATCTACACGGCGCGCGACGCGGCGCACCGGCGGATGATCGCATCGATGAACGAAGGCAACGGACTGCCGATCGACGTGAAGGGACAGATCATCTACTACGTCGGGCCTTCGCCGGCGCGACCGGGCAACGTCATTGGCTCGGCCGGACCGACGACTTCGATGCGCCTCGATCTGTTCACTCCGGCGCTCCTCGATCAAGGCCTGAAGGTGATCATCGGCAAGGGCGGCCGCGGTAGCATCGTTAAGAAGTCGCTCGTGGATCACAAAGCGGTGTACCTGCTGGCGATCGGCGGCGCTGGGGCGCTGCTCTCGAAGACGGTGAAGAAACTCGATGTGATTGCTTACGAAGACCTCGGGACCGAGTCGATCAAGCGGCTCGAGGTCGAAGGCTTCCCGGCGATCGTCTGCTGCGACATGTACGGCGGGGATCTGCTACTCGCCGGCAAGGAAGAGTTCCGCGATCAGAAGGCGCTCGGCGCCTACCAATCTGTACCGCCGGCCGAGAAGGCGGGCTGATGTCGAAGGAGCTGACCGACTATATGCGGCGTGAGCTGCACGATATGCATCGGCTGTACGACCATGTGACGTCGGACCTGACGGATGAGCAGATCAACTCCATGCCGGCGGGCGGCAAGCAAAACATCGCCTTCTCGCTGTGGCATTATGTGCGCACCGAGGACAACGCGATCCAGTTCGTGATCCAGCGCAAGCCGACGGCGTGGATCGAGGGCGGCTGGCCCGAGACGTTCGGGCTTGACGCGAAGTCGCAGGGCACCGGCTTCACCGACGCACAGGCGCGGGACTTTCGCTTCGTCGGTATCGACGGCTTTCGCACGTACATGCGCGACGTGTTCGATCGCACGGAGGAGTTCGTCGCCAATCTGTCGCCCGCGGAGAGCGAACGCAAGATCATCGTGAAGCCACTTGGCGAGATGTCAATCCTGACGGCAGTCTCCGGGTTGTGCATGACGCACGGATACCGGCATCTCGGCGAGATCGAGTTCGCGAAGGGGCTCGTGGCCGCAAAGGGCGGCGCGACGATCTGATGGCGGCGCCTCCCACGGCGATCGGCGAGTTGCGGTTCCTCTATGTCGGCACAGACTCCACAGAAGCCTGCGTCGCGTTCTACGTTGGCGTGCTTGGCGCGCGGCTACGCTGGCGATTCCAGGCCTTCGACGCCGACGTGGCAGCGGTGGAACTCGGCGAGGGGCCGTTGATCATGCTCGCCGACCACCGCCCGACCGCGAGCGTGCTACGGATATACGCCGTCGAGAGCCTCGACGCGACGATCGCTTCGGTGGTGGACTGCGGCGGTGCGATCGCTTCTGGTCCAAGTGGAACGCCGGAGGGCGACGTGGTCATCGTGGTCGATCCGAGCGGCACCGAGCTCGCTTTCCTGCAGGTCGACCGGCCCGGCGCGATGGATCGCGCGTACGCCGACGGGTCGAACAGCAACGCCGTGCGACCCTGACGCGTGCCGCCCTAAGCGAACTCCTCATTGTTGCGCCGGCGGCGACATGATCGGTCGAACTGACGTTAACCTTTCGGCGGCGGCGAGCGTTTCACTAGACATGAGGACGCGCCCGTCGGCGGTCGTTTCCAGCGACCGAACCGGGATGCGCTCAAGGCATGTGGCAGTGACAGGCGCCGGTTGACCCCAACTCCCCGGCGCCTGTCGCTACCCTCCCTCGGGTGGGAAGCGGGATGTGGGATCAGGCATGCGCGTCGTGATGCCACCGCCGTTCCGAAGCGTCGCGCAGTGATGCATTAGTCGTTATGTAATCGTTTAGCACTTTTCGGTTCTTGCGCAGTCTGCTGGACTCGGTGCATCCTGTTCGTTATGTAATCGTTTGGCACTTTTGCACTCCTGGCACTACTTCGGTTCTTATGTCGTCGGTCCGCGTTCAGGTTCAGCGTCCCCAACCGCGGCAGCTCGGCGCTGCGCCTCTCATTCCCGGCGTTGAGCGATGGATGGTCGTCGAGCCCAATCCGATTGACGTGCGGCATGCACATGTTGCCACGGATCTGAGCCGATCTCCGAAGGTTGGATGCACCGCGCGTTGATGCGGTGCGTAACTACGGGACTGAGTGCGATTCGCGTCGGCGATCGCGGGTGTCCGCGCGAGCCACTGCTCGCGCCGCTTCTTTTTCTCGTGCCTGTCGAGCCGGCTGATGATGCGCCTACGTTGATTTTAGGATGGTCAGCTCGTATTGGGCGGAACTTCGGCGATGATCCCTTGTTCGGCGAGGGTGAGGATTTCGTTATCGCTCAATCCGAGCAGGTCTTTGAGGACGTAGCGGTTGTCCTGAGCGTAGAGCGGGGCGGGGCGAGCGGCGGCGGTGGTTGGTGTGAAGGCCGGTCGAATGTATGGCAACGCGCCCGCCTCGGGATGCTCGATGTGGCGGATGAAGTCGCGCGCATGCAGCTGGGGGTCGATGAGGAGATCTCGAATCGTTTCGGCGGCGGCGGCCGGCACGCCGGCATGTTGGAGGAGGATGGCGACATCGCCGGCGTCGCGGTCGGCTGTCCACGTCGAAATGATCGCGTCGATCTCCTGGCGGTGGCGGACACGCGAGACCACGTCGGCGTAGCGTGGATCGCGCGCCAAGCCTGCGTGTCCGAGCACGTCGCAGAGAGCCGCCCACTGTGCGTCGGTCTCGCAGGCGATGGCGAGCCAGCGGTCGTCGCCGATACCGCGATAGACGCCGTGCGGCGCCATCGACGGATGGTCGTTGCCGGAGCGACGCTGGATGCGACGGTTCATCGTGTAGTCGAGGAGGGCCTCGCCGACAACCTGCAGATCGCCCTCGAGCATCGAGAGCTCGACATGCTGGCCTTCGCCGGTGCGATTGCGGTGGCGGAGGGCGGCGAGCGTGGCAAGTGCGGCGAGGGCGCCGGCGTTGTAGTCGCAGTAGTAGTTCGCGGGCTGCATGGGGCCGCGATCTGGATAGCCGGTGAGGTGGGCGATGCCGCTCATCGCGTCGATGCCGGGGCCGTAGGAGACGCGATCGCGGAGGGGGCCATCGGTGCCGAACGCGGGCATGGAGACAACGATGACGTCGGTTTTTGCCGCGCGGAGGTCGTTGTAGGCGAGGCCGAGCGACGGGAGGACGCGAGGCGCCATGTTTTCGACGACGACGTCGCTGATCGCGGCGAGGCGGAGCAGTGCATCGCGGCCGAGCGACTTCGAGAGATCGAGCGTGAGCGCGCGCTTGCCGCGCTGGAGATCGTTGTAGCTGAGGATGCGGTTGTACGGCCGATCGGAGGCGCCATCGACAAGCGGCCTGATGTCGACGTGCAGGGGACGGGCAAATGGCGGCTCGACGCGGATCACGTCGGCGCCGAGATCGGCGAGCAACTGTGTGGCGACGGGGCCGGCGATCGCAACCGTGAGGTCGATGACGCGGATACCAACGAGAGGCCTCATATCACGCCTGCTGCGGCAAGGCGAGCGAGGGATCGCGGAGCGAGCCCGAGTTGGCCGACGTAGACCTCGCGGTTGTGTTCGCCGAGCAGCGGCGCACTCGATGTCGCGGCGGAGCACGCCGGCAGGACGATCGGTGCGCCGGGCTGGGTGACAACGCCGGCGACGGGATGCTCGATGTCGACGAAGAAGGCGCGGGCTCGGTGCTGGCCGAGACGGTCGTCGACGATCTCGCCGGGATCGAGGACTTCGGTGAACGGGACGCGCAGCTCCTGCGCCTCCTCGGCGGCGCGCCACTTGTCGCGGGTGGCAAGCCAGCGATCCATCATCGCGTCGGTCTCGTCGGCATGTCCGAGCGGCTGCGCGAGCAGGTCGGACGCGGCGAGCCGCGGCTCCTGCATGAGCGCGGCGAGGAGGTTGGGGAAGCGATTGTGGCGGTGGGTGTAGACGTAACCGCCGTCGGCGGTGGGGCGAATCGTCGACGGGTATAGGTATTCGGGCGGGAACCCAGCCGGCCGCGTGCCGTTGCGGCTGGATTCGCGATCGAAAGTGGCGGCGCGGGCGATGGCGCCGCCGGTGAGGAACGTCGCGGCTTCCGAGATCGCAACGTCGAGCGATCGCGCGGGCCGTTCGGCTTCGGCGGCGCCGTTTGGATCGCGATCGCGGTCGGTGATCGCAGCGAGCGTTCCGAGCGCTGCGTGGAGACCGGCCTGGTATTCGGACTGATGGCCGTAGGGCTTGATCGGCTCACGATCGGCATCACCATTCATCATCAGGTACCCGCTCGTCGTCATCGTGATCAGCTCCGTGGCCAGCCAGGGAACGCGCGGGCCGGATGCGCCGAACGGCGTGATCTGAGTGACAACGAGGCGCGGGAAACGCGACGATAGCGAGGCGAGGCCGAGTGAGTGATGCAACGAGGTGTGGTCGCCGATGACGAGCCCGTCGGCAGTTTCGAGCAGGCGCTCAAAGAGCGATGCGCCAGTCGGAGAGGTGACGTCGAGGGTGATGCTGCGTTTGCCGGCGGCGAGGTGCAGGTTGACGGCGGACGTCTCGAGGTGCGGAACGTCGTTGAGGAAGGGGCCGGCGCGGCGGAGGGTATCGCCGACGCGCGGACGCTCGACCTTGAGCACGTCCGCGCCGAGGCTCGCGAGCAGCTTCGTGCAGTAGCCGCCGGCGACACCTTCGGATGCATCGGCGACGCGGAGGCCGGTCAGTGCGCCCATGCGG
>JBBSDV010000037.1:0-19344 GCA_038240335.1 Dehalococcoidia bacterium | reverse complement strand
TGCTCGCGAATGCGATGCCGCGATCGACGTTGACGATGCTGTGCAAAGAGATCGTGACGCCGTCGCCGATGTGCCTGCTGAATGTGCCGCCATCGAGCGACGCCTGGCGCCAGGCGATCGCGGCGATCACCGCATACGTCAGCGCGACTCCAGCCCAGTAGGGAACGAGAAGCTTGCGAAATCGAGCTACGAAGAAGCGTGGCCAGTTCACGCCATCGCCTGCGCGGTACGCCGCGATCGTAAGCGAGACGCCGCTAATCATCATGAAGAGGGGCACGCCCTGGAAGCCGTCGCGAAACACGAGGTCCGTGATGGCGGTCAAGATTGCCCATGGACCATTGGCCTGCTTGAACTGCCACGTCAGCTGTTCGTAATAGACGCGGGGCACGCCGGGGAAAAACTCGAGGTCACCCCAGAGGTGGAAGAGCAGCACCCACGCGATCGCGATGCCGCGCAGAATGTCGATCGAGGCGACGCGGCTTCGGTCGGCATCCGTGGGTCGGTCGTTGATCACTGTCTTCCGTGCCCTATCGCGTGCTGGGAGAGGCCGAAGATACATCGTGTTGCGGTTGATTTCAAGCGCGCCCATGCCGCTACGGCTTCGATGACGCGAGAGTGAAACATTGACAGCGAGATCCGTTACGAAAAGCCGCACTTGGGTCTGCTGTACTGTGGTCAACCGTGAGGTTCTAACGAAGGAGACCGTAATGCAGCAGAGAAACGATCCGAGCAACATCGTCGACGACAGCCCGATGGCTTACCAGGACATGACTGCGAAGCCGGGCGAGACGCCGCAGGCCACCGACAAGGTGAAGGACATGGCCGGCAAAGCACAGGAAAAGGCGTCCGCCGTGACGGAAAAGGCGCAAGATCGGGCGGACGCCGGCATCGACAAGGCGGCGGGCAGCCTCGAGGATGCAGCGCAGAAGCTCAAGGACAAGAGCGCCACGACGGACGGCATACCCGCGCAGGCGGGGACAAAGGTCGCCGAGAGCATGGAGAAGACGGCGGGATACCTTCGGGAGCACGACACGTCGGCGATTCTCGACGACGTCGAGGCCTACGTGAAGGAGCACCCGTTGCAGGCCGTCGCAGGCGCAGTGGTCGGCGGCTTCCTGATCAGCCGCATCTTGAGGTAGCGCCGTGACCACGGCGCGACAGACGACGGAAGCACAGGAATCGCTCGCCGAGCAACTCAAGCGCGGCGAGGACGAACTGCGGCGCATCCGCAGCGACTTCATGGCGATCGCCGGCGACGTTCGAATACTGGCGCAGAAGGAGACGGAGCTCGCGCGTGCGGAACTGATGGAACAGGTCGATCACGTGAAACGCGGCGCGATCCTCGGTGGAGTTGCGCTGGTGGCCAGCGCGCTCGCGCTCATCTTTCTCTTCGTTACGGTGATGCTCGTGCTCAACACGTTCATGCCGCTTTGGTTGGCGGCCGTGTTCACGACGCTGATCATCGCCGGGGCCGCGATCTTCACCGGTTCACTCGCCATGCAGCAGTTCAAGCGATTTAGCCTCAAGCCGGCGCGGACGTTGGCATCAGTTCGTGAGGACGTGGAATGGGCAAGAAACCAGATGAGATCCAGCGCGACATAGCGCGACACCGGGCTTCGATGAACGACAAGGCGGAGGAACTGCGAGAACGTGTGCACCGCGATGTCACAGACGCTCGGACGGCGGTGCAGGACCGATTGGGTGAGCACTCGAACCTATCAGCGTTCGTCGAGAAGCGGCCGCTCGTGACGGTCGCCTCGGCGCTCGGCGCAGGCTTGGTGGCGGGCGCCGTGACAGGACGCGGTGCGCGCTCGAAGGATCACGCGACGAGGACCAACGCTGGCGGCACGTCCGGTGGAGGATTCTTAGCGGAAGCGTTGAGTGCAATCACGGGCAACGTCGGGAGCACGCTGCAGGGCGAGCTACGGCAAGCGGTGCATGATCTGTTCGAACGCGATTCGAGAGCAGCGACCGCGGGTTCTCAACCGAGGACGCCGCACTTTACGGATCATCTCGCCGGTCCGATGCGAGACGGCGAGCACGGCGGGACCGCTGATATGGAGCCCCTTGCCGCTTCGTCACCTGCGTCGACCGGTCGGACCGGCAACACACCAATCCCCTACGGAAACGGCCATGGGGGCCAAAACTGAGATTCGCATCTTCCAGGAACACTCAAAGAATCGAGCCGGGGAGGCGTTCCCGGCTCGATTTGATGTGCACGGAAGCTGGAGACCGGGGCGCGCTTCTCGCGCGTATGCCCAACCTCGCTTACGATCACGCTGCAGCAGGTTTTTGCAGAGGAGCGGAGAATGGGAATCGACGATATTAAGCTCGTGGGGCTGATGGGGGGCGGTGTGATGGGCGGCGGCATCGCTCAGACGTTCGCGGCGCACGGCTTCAAGACGATCATCCGGGACCTGAACGATGATCTGATCGAGAAGACAAGACACTCGATGATTGAAGGTCGATTCGGGCTGAACGGCGCGGTCGAGCGCGGCAAGATGACGAAGGACGAGTACGACGCGGCCGTCGCACGATTCTCGTTCACGAAAGAAATCGCCGATCTGCGCGAGTGCGACCTTATCGTGGAAGCAGTCCCGGAGAACCTGGAGCTCAAGAAGAGCGTCTTCCGAGAGCTCGATGCCCTCGTCAAGAAGGATGCGATATTTGCGACGAACACGTCCGGTTTCGCTATCTCGGACATCAACAAGGCTGTGTCTCGGCGGGATCGCTTCCTCGGATTCCATTGGTTCAGCCCTGCCTTCATCATGAAGCCGGTGGAGATCATCTATGCGCCCGAGACCTCAGAGGACGCGATTTCGACGATGGAGGCGATTGGGGCGCGGCTCGGCAAGGTGACGATTCGCGTCAAGGACGCGCCCGGCAAGTACGGCTTCGTAGCGAACCGCATCTACTTCGCGATGGTGGCCGAAGCACGACGGGTGCTCGATGAGGGCGTCGCGAGCGCCGAGGACATCGATACGGTGATGAAAGCGGGATTTAACTGGCCTGTTGGTCCGTTAGGGATGACGAAGGGCGCGCGGGGCGGTTGGCAATAGCCGGTTCGGAGGTGGGAAGCGAGAAAGTGGGGAGTGGGAGATACGATCACTCTACGCAGGAGCCACAAGCTTGAGCGTTCGGATCCCAGCGTACGACCGTACCGCCACACCTAGTCTCAACGTGACGCTCCCACTTCTCACGTTCCGCTTCCCAATTCTCACGTGCAGCTGATCGACCTCCATTGCCACACCAAGGTGCACTCCCCGTGCAGCGCACTAACGCCCGACGCGCTTGTCCGCGCCGCGCAGGCACGGGGCCTCGATGGCGTATGTATTACCGATCACGACGCCCTCTGGCCCCTGGAGGAGATCGAGGCACTCGGTCAATCGATGCGGTTCGTCGTGCTGCGCGGCATGGAGGTGACGACTGAAGTTGGCCACGTCCTCGTCTTCGGCGCGACCCGGCACGAACCGGCGATGGCCACGCTCTCGGAACTGCAACGACTGGCCCGCGATCAGGATGCGCTGTTGTATCTCGCGCATCCCAGCAGACGTTACGGCTCGCTGCCACCGGCCGATCTGGCCGCGGTATTCGATTCCGTCGAGGTGCAGAACGGCACGGAGGGAATGCTGCAGAACGACAACGCAGCGAGGCTCGCGCGGGGACTGCGACTGCCGGGCCTCGGCGGCAGCGACGCGCACTCGGTACGAGAGGTTGGCGTGTGCGCGACCCGGTTTGACGCGGAGATCCGGGACGAAGCAAGCTTTCTCGCCGCGCTGCGCGCGGGGGCATACGAAGCTGTGCGGGTACCCAACAGCGATTGATCGGACTGTGGCTCTTCGGCCCCGACGGAGAGGAGACGTCGCACCGCTGCACGCCGCACCGAGCTAGCACCCTTCTCGCCTCACCGGCGCGCCGAGCGTACACTGACGCAAACCGCGGAGGCTGCGCTGACCATCGATATCTCGTCGATCAACGAACGTGTACGTGCGCAGAGCCGGTTTGTGGACGCGATCAAGAGCGAAGTCGCGAAGGTGATCGTCGGGCAGGATCTGCTTGTCGAACGGCTGTTGATTGCGATGCTCTGCCGCGGTCACGTTCTCATCGAGGGCGTGCCCGGATTGGCGAAAACGTTGACGGTCAGCACATTGGCGAAGGCGATCGATGCGCCGTTCGTCCGTATTCAGTTCACGCCGGACATGCTTCCAGCCGACGTCACCGGCACGCAGATCTACAGTCCGCAAGACAGCGCGTTTCATGTGCGCAAGGGACCGATCTTCGCCAGTATCGTCCTCGCCGACGAGATCAACCGCGCTCCAGCCAAGGTGCAGTCGGCGCTGCTCGAGGCGATGCAAGAGCGGCAGGTCAGCATCGCCGGCGAGACGTTCGCTCTCGAAGATCCGTTCATGGTGCTGGCGACGCAGAACCCGATCGAGCACGAGGGCACATACGCGCTCCCGGAAGCGCAGCTTGATCGATTCATGCTGAACGTCGTCGTTACCTATCCTACCCGCGACGAGGAGAAGCGGATTCTCGACCGCTTCGTCGTGCCGTCGGCGCCAACCGTCGTCAACTGCGTCGCGGAACCGACGGTTGTGGCAGGCGCAACGGCGGCGCTCGCCGAGATCCATATGGATGAGCGGCTGCGGGACTACATCGTGCACCTTGTCTATGCGACGCGGGAACCGGCCGCTTACCGTCTGCCGGCACTGGCGCCGATGATTGCGTATGGAGCATCGCCACGAGCGAGCATCTTCCTCGCGCAGGCATCGCGCGCGCACGCATTCGTGAACGGCCGCGGCTACGTCGATCCGGACGATGTGAAATCGATTGCACGCGACGTCCTGCGGCATCGCATCGTGGTCACGTACGAGGCGGAGGCGGAGAACATGACGGCGGACGATATTGTCGAGCGCGTGCTGGCGGGAGTCGAAGTGCCATGAGTGAAACAACGTTTCATCTTGTCGCGGCAGAGTACTATCGCGACTGCGATTCGAGCGAGCCGTACTTGCCCGCGGCATTCGACGACGATGGATTCGTGCATTGCACCGACGGTGCGGCGAACCTCGCCGAGACGGCGAACCGGCACTACAAGGACGACCGGCGCATGTACGTCGCGCTCGTCATCGACCAATCGAAACTGGCTGCGCCGGTGCGCTATGACGACGATGCGCGCATCTATCCGCACGTCTTCGGCTCGATCAATCGGGAGGCGATCGTCTCAATCGTGCCCGTGCTGAGGGCCGCCGACGGATCGTTCTTGCCGCCGCGCTATCCGTAAGCCGATGTGGTCGCTACGCCGCGTCACTCCGAATTAAATTGTCGAGCATCCTAGTGCCAGCTGGGCGGCACACGAGGGACGGTCCGTGCTAACCCGCCATCTTGCGTAGTTCGGCGGCTAGTTTGCGGAGGCGGGCGACGCTGTCGGACATGCCGCCCTCGCGGTTCCGAGCGAGCCAAGTCCTCTCGAACCCTGGCACGACGGCGTCGAGACGCTTCGCGGCGCGCTTGTACGCGGCGCGCACCCGTTGCGGCGATGCCGCGGTCGTCCGCGCGAACTTGGCGCCGCCGATAGCGGCGCCGATGCCGGACATCTCGACCGCGCACGCATACTCGTCGACGACGAGCGCCGCATCGGCGCGCCGCATCCCCGTCGCATCGAAACGAGCGAGTGTCGCCACGAGCTGTGCGCTGGTGTCATCAAAGCCGCCCTCGCGCACGCGCTGCATCGGCCAGTCGCTCTTCAGCGGCATGAAGTACATCTGCGCGAGCAGCGAGCCGTTCCTCGAACGCGCGCCGCTGATTTGGTAGGCATTGCCGAGATCAAACGCGGCTCTGCCGGTCACGCCGGACGGATCGTCGAACGCCTGCAGGCTGAGTGTGCGCGCGATATCCATATCAGCGCTCGCGTACGGAGACCAGCTCATGGCGGCGCCGTACAGCAAGCCGAGGTATTCGACGGGGAGCGGTTGCATATGGCCATTGTCGCCCCACATCGTGTTGAGGACGCCCACGGCGCCATTGCGCCTGCCGTTCGTCGTCGCGTTCCGGATGTTGGCGACCGCATTGTCGGTGCGGCCGATGAACGAGATCCACGCGCCCGTGCCCGGACACACGTAGTACGGCAAGCCGGCCTTTCGGAAGGCGGCGGTGTCGACGGCGTAGGGATGATCGTGCTCGTAGCCCCACTCGAGCGCGGTGACGTCGTGGGGGATCTCCGCGATGAGCTGGGGGTGCTGCATGATGATGTCGCCCCAGAACTGCATCTTGCGGCCGTGCCGCTCGCAGAGCTTGTGAATCTTGAGCAGAAAGTCGAGATAGACGCGGCCCGATCCAACCTTCTTGACGGCGGCAGCGCTCTTCCCCATTCCTAGATCAAATGTTTCGTCGCAGCCGACATTGAACAACCGGCTGGAGAAGTGCGGCAGGAGTTCGGCGTAGAGCTGTTCGATCAGCGCCAGCGAGCGGGGATCGGCGGGATCGAGCGTGAACGGCGGCAGCTTGCCCCACGGCACCTTCGAGCCGCCCGGCGCTTCGGCGAGATCGTTGTACGGCTTTTTCTCGAGCCACCGCGACATGTGGCCGAAGCTGTTCTGGTTCGGCACGAGATCGATGTAGCGGGCGCGGCAGTAGGCATCGAGAGCGAGTATTTCTTCGCCGGTCATCGGCGAGGCGTTCTTCCAGACGGCCTTGTGCCGGTCGTAGGCGAAACTGTGCTCCATGTACAGCTGGAACTGATTGATCTTCCATTCGGCAAGCGTGTCGACGAGCCCGTATAGCGTCTCCATCGTCGGTACTTTGTCGCGGCTGATGTCGAGCATGACGCCGCGATGGGCAAAGTCGGGATAATCCTCGATATGCAGTTGCGGCAGGCGCTTTCCGTGCTGCCGGACAATTTGCGTCAGCGTCGCGAACGCGTGCGCAAGACCCGCTCCGTCGCGAGCGACGATGCCGATGCGCTCGTCGCCGATCGTCAGGTGGTAGCCCTCCGGCTTCTCGATGCGCTGGTCGATCGTGGCGACGATGCCTTCGCGCTCCGCGAGGCCGGACGCCGCGCGGATGTCCCACTGCACGTTTGCGTACTGCGCGAGAGCCGTCTGTAGCGCCCGCGCCGCGGTCGTCCCGTGCAGCGAGGCATCGGCGAATAGCACGATCGATCGGTCGCGTGAAAGTGTGAGCGTGCCTCCGGTGATATCGACTATTTGTGGTATCGGTGCGAGTAACAGTGTCATCGCCGACATGCTACGTGCGCGCGCCGTGTACAGCCAGTCGACGGATCGTTCTCTCAGCCGACGATAACGTGTTCGGTAGTGATGAATGAGGCGACTCGCGTGTGGTCGATGAAATTCTCTTCGTCCTTGAGCGCGGCGGCCGTTTCGGGGGAGCGCATGGCGCTGCGCAGTGTGTCCATGTCGCCGAACCAGAGTTCCGCGGCCCCGTCAAACGGGATCGAAGCGGCATTGCGGTCATACAGCACGGGAACGACGTGCGACTGCACGTAGCGGCGGAGGCCAGGGATCGCCGCGGCGATCGGTGCGTGCGTGTCGCGCCAGTACTGCTGGAATTCATCGACGCTCATGTCTGCCTTCTTCGAGATGCAATAGATCAGCTTGACCATCGAACAACTCCAGTCATCGAACATGGTGCCTCGCGCGGCGATTGTATGCAGGAGCACACGCTATGCAAGCGGCCGAAGTAAGACCAGAGACTTCCACAAGACAAGGCGGCTAAAAGAAGCCGCCGGTGGAGATCGCGCGCAGAGTGACGAACGCGCCGGCGCCGACGACGGCGGCAGCGCTCACCACGGGCAGTGCGCGGACAGCTAGCGACAGCAGGCCGCCATCGGACGATTCAGCGCGGGCGGCGATGCGGCCAAGAAATGGCACGCGCTCTGTGATCGTTCTAGCGTACACGAGGGCGAATCCGATGCCGGTGAGGACGCCGGCGAGACCGAGGCTGAAGAAGACAATAAGGAGCAGCCCGAAGCCCACCCGGTGCGCGGCGACAGCGCCGAGCATGACGACAATGGCGGACGGACACGGCAGCAAGCCGCCGAAGATGCCGAGACCAACCAGGCGCTGCCACGTGACGGACTCCCCATCCTGACCGGGTATCGCATGGCTGTGCGCTGGGCCCCAGCCGTGGCTGTGTGCCGCCGCATTGTCAGGGTCGTGAGTGTGTACGTCGTGATCGTCCTCAACGCCCGCGGCGTGCGCGGCGTCGTGGTTGTGGGTGTGGGCGGCGTCGCGATCGTGTGCAAGGGCCTCGGTGGACGCTTGCTCCGCCCGCGCATGCTCTGCCGATGCGAGATTGACGGCTTGCGGTTCGAGAGACGAGGAGATCGACATCATCATTGCGCCCGCATCGCTGGTTGCGAGGGCGTACTGCTGCGGGCTGGAGGAGCCGTTGACGCGAGATCGGGCCCAGCGCCAGCCCTGGCCGAAGAGGCCGCTCGAGCGGAAACGGCCGTAGAACAGGGATAGGCCCATGAGGACGATGATGCCGCCCGAGATCAGGCTTAGCCACGGGTAGAGCCGTTCGGGAACGACGTATTGGGACAAATAGAGCGTGACAAATCCGAGCGCGTAGACGCTGGACGTGTGCGTCGCCGTCACCGTGAGCCCGAGGAGCAGCGCGTGCTTGCCGGTGCCCTTCGAGCCGACCAGATAGGCGGCGACGATCGTCTTGCCGTGGCCGGGAGATAGCGCGTGAAGTGCACCGAAGCCGACGGCGGCCATTAGAGCGAGCACGAAGAATCCAGGACCGAGATGATCGTGCGTCACGAGTTTTTCGAATCGCGCGAGGGGTGAATCGGGATTGCCGCGAACGGCCTGTGTCTCGCGGGTGGGCCGCCCGGGCGCGGCGGAGCCGACGCCGGGCGCGAACGAGAATGACGCTTTCCGGACATCGAGCGGGCTCGTCAGGGAGTTCTGCGGGTAGGCGAGCAGTTCGTCGCTGACGTCTTCCGCCGGCACGCTCGCGCCCCGCACGTCGACGCCGGCGCCGCCACGCACGATGATCTCCCGCCAACCGAGCCGGTCGCCGTAGTTTGCATCCTCGAATTGGACGCTCGGCGAGGCATCGCGCCAATTGTCGGGCAGGCTCGCCTGGTAGGTAACGGTGAGCCGCAGCAGCGAGAGGCCGCCCTGCCCTGCAGGGAACGTGAGCTCGTGCGATTCAGCGAGGAGCTTGCGTTCGTTGCCGTTGACGACGAGATGCATGTTCGACGCGAGCTCGGTCACCTTCGCGGACGCCCAGGATTCGCCTTCGGCGTCGTCGATCGTGCCGTCGCCATTCGCGTCAAGCCGCGCCTGCTTCTCTTGAAACGTCGGGATCTCCGCCATGTCGAGCACGCGATAGACCTGGATGCCGCTCTCCGAGACTTCGATCCGGTCGTAATGATTGATGGTGAAGTTGCCGAGCGGGTGCGCCGACGCCGCGTGCGGACGGACAAGCAGCGCGACGGCAGCGAGCAGCGCAAGTGCGGCGAGAGCACATACAGATGCTCGATGGCGGAGAAACGGCAAGATCAACTCCTCAATGCAGGCAGCGAGACCTTGAACCTAGTTCGCGTGACGGGACGCACCGGATCACGCTTCCATGATGGTACCGGCCCCAGGTGCGCCGTGTCACAGAATGGTAGTGCGGACAGGCGTGTTTGACGCGCAGTGTTAGAGGCCATTGAGCGCGTCTATCAGTTGGCGGATGCGGCCGAAATTGTGGGTCGGATGGAGAGCGATCCGGGCGAGGTCCGGAACATCATCATCGCGCGCTTCGTCCGTTGTGATTGCAGTCTTCTCGATGCGCCCGCTGACGACGAGATCACGGAAGTCCTCGTTAAGCCGGGCGAGCTGTGGCGGCGACGGCGCGCATTTGAGTCGGAGGATAAGCCGCTCTCCGACATAGCGGGCCGAGTCGTAGTTCTTGTAGAACCGCTCGATGATCGAGACGGCGTCATTGATGCTGACCGCCGCCTCGAAGAGCGCCATGTCCTCTTCAGACGCGAGGCGGCGCTCGACGAGGTGCGAGCGGACGAAGCGCACCCATTCCTGCCAATACGTCCCGCCTTCCGGTTCGAGGAGGACGACGGGTCGAATAGCGGTCTTGCCCGTCTGCATCAGCGTCAGCAACTCGAACCCTTCGTCGAGCGTCCCGTAGCCACCCGGCAGCAAGACGAACGCGTCGGATTCCTTCATGAAGGTGATCTTCCGGGTGAAGAAGTACTTGAAATCGATGAGCTTCGGGTCGCCGGCGATGAAGCCGTTCGCGCTCTGCTCGATTGGGAGCTTGATGCCGACGCCGAAACTCTTCTTCTTGCCCGCGCCTTCGTGTCCGGCGGCCATGATGCCGGGGCCGGCGCCGGTGATCACCATCCAGCCACGGGAGGCGATCTCGTAGGAGAAGTCGCGGGCGAGGGCATACTCGGCGTCATCCTGGCGAGTGCGCGCCGACCCGAAGATGCTGACCTTCCGGACGCCACGGTAGGGCGCGAAGACGCGGAAGGCGCGTCCAAGTTCGCGGATCGACCGGCTGACAAGCTTCATCTCGCCACGGTTGGCGGTGCGCGCCATCCGGAAGGCGGTCTCGAGTAGATCCTGCAGCAGGTCGGTGTCGGGGACTTGCACATCATCGAGGAGGAGGCGGATCTTCTCATCGATGGCCGGATCGCCGGAACCGGTGCGGCGTCGGATGCGCTGCCGGGTTGGGCTTGTTCGGACCGACCGCGGCTCGAGCGGTTCGACGCCGGCAACCACTTCCTGGGAGTGCGGTTTATCTTGCGTCGGCTCCACGATCAGCGGCCGCCGAACAGGCGACGGATCTGGTCGATGACGCCGCCCTGCTTGAATCCCCCCCCGCGCTCGCGGTTCCATGTCTGCTGCGCCGATGCAGAACGCCCAAGGCTGCGGGTGCGCTCTCGCATGATGTCGCGGACACGATCGGACTCGCCGGCGTCGAGCCAGAAGCCATGCTCTTCGGGGCAGGCGTCGAGTTCGACGTTGTTTGCGCGGTAGTCAAACGCCTCCATGGGCCTGGCGCAGACGGGGCACTTGAGCTCGCTCTGGCGCTTCGAGTACTCAATCATGCCGGCGAGGGCGTCGGCGCCAGTCGTGGCCGTTGCCTCGAGCTCCGCTAGTTCCCCGAAGTCGTACCAGGCGCCCTTGCACTGCGAGCAGCGCTCGACCTCGATGCCGTGATCCTTGTCGGTGTACAAGATGGATTCGTCCCGCGGACAGTTCATGGTCGTCGTCACTCCTGATTCATGTCGCGCACCATCAGTGTAGTGGTTCGACCCGCACGCGACGACGCGATATTGGCGTATACCATCGATCGGGGCGGCGGTTGCGCGTCGCTGCAACTTCGTTATGTAATCGTTTAGCACTTTTCCTGTTTCTTGGGCTGGCCATCCGATAGAGGCCGAGCAACGGAGCGTTCGGAATTGATTCTCGCAGACTAAATGGTAGATCTCGCGACGTGGATGTCATGCTCGCTTGCGGAACCGGAGCGGCTCGTAGTACCGCGATGTCGGGCTGCGACGCCGGCGGTGGGGGCGGTCGCTGCGGCTACGCGGTCGGGGTGGGTTGGGGGGTGTGGCGGGCGTGGTCTTCGATCACCATCTGGGCGACTTCTTCGCCCATCTTGATGCTGTAGTTCTGGCCGCGGTCCTCGGGATAAATCTGGGTCATCGTTTCGAGGTAGAGGCCGTCGACGGGGGTGCGATGGTCGGGCTTGTGGGCGCTGTATTCGAGGCGGACGATGGGCTGGGCGTAGGGCGCCTTGAAGAGCCAACGCTGATTGATCCAATCGGACGAGAACTGCGGATTGATGCGCTTAAGCGCCGGCTCAAAGATCGCCCAGAGCTCGTCTTCGTTCATCGAGAAGTACGGGTGATCCTGGCGGAGGTAGTTCGAGATGTAGAGGATGTGGTTGCCATCGTAGTTCTCGGGGCCGATGAAGTTCGTGTGCTCGACAAGCGCGAGGAACGGCATCGTGCGGTCGCCGATGTTCATCCAGTAGGTGCTCGATAGCGAGTGCTTCATCGTCAGCACCATGCAGACCGCGCCCTGCCACTTGACGTGCTCGAGCCGCCCGGCGTAGTCGTCCGATAGCGGCGGCGCCATCTGCTTGAAGAGCAGCGACGGGATGGCGGCGACAACGGCGTCGGCAGTCAGCTTCGTCCCGTCGGCGAGGATGATGCCGTTGGCGCGGTTGTGTTCGGCGGTGATCTGCTGGACGGCGGCGCCGGTTGTGACTTTGACGCCACCGTCGCGTAGGCGGCGCTCGAGTTCGTCGATGTAGCCGGCGAAGCTGCCCATGAGGTAGCCGAGCTTCTCTTTGCCGCCCTCGCGCGATTGGAAGCGGAGGTGGATCTTGCTCCAGAGCCAGGCCATGGCCACCTGATCGTAGGCGTCGCCGTATTTGCCTTCGAGGAGCGGGCCCCACATCTTCTCGAAGACTTTCTTCGAGACATTCTTTTCGATCCAGTCCTTGCAGGTGATGTGCTCGAACTCGGCCCACTCTTCGCGGCCGCGGAGACGCACCGCCATGAGTCCGAGCTTGACGCGATCGAGCGGAGGCAGCGGGGCAAAGCGCAGGAGATCGACGGCGGTGACGAACGGGAAGATCTTTCCCTGGTCGAACCAGCCGACCTTCGATTCGATCCAGCGAAGCTTGTCGCCGAGTCCTAGCTCGTTGATCAGCTTGATGATGGTCGTGTCGGTACTGAAGATGTGGTGGTAGTAGGCTTCGAGGCGGTTGCCGCCGACCTCGAAAGTGCGGACGAGGCCGCCGAGGTAGGGACTCGCCTCGTACAGCTCGACCTCGTGGCCCTGCTGCATGAGGCGGTACGCGGTGGTCATGCCGGCAACGCCGCCGCCGACGATGATTGCCTTCACTTAGACGCGCTCCGGCTTGGCGATGGCGGCCGCGGATCGCGGGACACGCGCGGGTGGTGTGTTCTCGTCGTTGCCGGTGCCGCCGGCGTCGCCGCCGTCGGCGTTCTTGCCGCTCAGCATATCGCCGAAGTTGAACTGCATCGACCACATGAGATAGAGCCCGATGATGACGATCGGGAACAGCAGCACGGCATGGAGGCCGATCGCATAGCCCTCCGACAGCGCCTTGAATTCGCCGCCGGTGACGCCGAACGCGACAATCGTCTTCGAGACGACGAACTCGAACGCGCCGACGCCGCCCTGCGTGGCGACGATCGCGATCGCAAGGTTCACTGCTGCGGTGAGGAGGAGGAAGATGTGGAATCCTTCGTGGATGCCGAAGCCGCGCGCGACGAGGTAATACATCAACGCTTCGAGCGTCCAGGACACGGCGGACATCAAGGATGCCGCGGCGAGATCGACAGGGCTGCGCAGCGCGTGGAGGCCCTCGAAGAACGAGAGCAGCAGCTGCTCGACTTTTGGCTTGAGCTTAGCGGGGGCGAACCGGTGCACCATCTGGTGCAGCTGGCGCCGCCCGCGATCCGAGAGCGCGAGGTAGAAGAGGATGGCAAGGATGATGCCGAACAGCACCGCCATCAGGAGACCGAGGCCGGCGAAGTTCAGCTCCTGACCGAATCCGACGGAAAAGTACGTATCGCCGCCGGCGAAGGCCGCGACGATCAGCAGCATCGGAATCAGCGTGACCCCATCGAACACGCGATCGACGAGGATAGTTCCGAACGCGGTGGTCTTGCTGATGTTCTCGCGCTGGCCGAGGACGTAGGCGCGGGCCACTTCGCCCGCTCGCGCAGGGATGAGGTTATTGGCCATCAAGCCAATGATGACGACGGGGTACAGCCGCAGCGCCGGCACTCGTCGAACGGGCTTCAGCAGGTATTGCCAGCGGAGGGTCCGCATCCACAGCGCGGCGTAATACACCGGCAGAGAGGCGGCGATCCACCAGTAGTTGACGCCGGAAAAGGCGTCTCGCAGCTTTGCGGGATGGCGGACATCGCTCGTCAGGACGAAGACGGCGATCGCCAGGACGCTGACGATAATGCCGATCCAGAAGCTACGGCTTTTGAGCAACAGGGAACTCCACTGGCGGCCGTAGGGGCGCCTGCCGAACAAGCGATACTTTATGTTCGGCCTGAAACGACGGCATTATAGGGGTGACCCCGAAGGGGGTCAATCTGTCAAGCTGCTTCGATGTTAGCACGAGGGCCGAACGCGTTACGGCCCTCGTGCGGTACGTCACTTCGCTATTTCACGATGTCGGCGAGCGGGATCTTACGGGCGACGTTGCCAGCGGAGTCGACGACGACGACGCTCGTGCCGTCCGTGGCGATGCCAACGGGCCGGGCGGTCTGCTGCGTACCTTCCTTCGGCAGGTCGTACGAGCCGAGCGCCGCGCCATCGGCGCTAAACGCCAGCACCTTACCCTGCGACGGGTCGGTCGTGAGGATGCGGCCGTCGGGCAGCAGCGCGAGGTACGCGCGGTCGGTGACGGCGGTGCTGCCCCACGAATCGATTTTGATCTCCCCCTTGGGCTTCAAGTCCTTGTCGAGATGGACAATACGCTTGTTCCAGAAGTCGGCGATAAAGATGTCGCCGCTGGCGTTGGTCATGATGCTCGACGGCTCGCTGAACTGACCGTCGCCGGAACCCTTGCTGCCGAACTGACGCACGAAGTCGCCGTCGGCGGTGTACTCGATGACGCGGTTGTTGCCGGTGTCGACGATCATGACGTGACCGTCGGCGGTGAGCGTGATGTCGCGCGGGCCGAAGAGCTTGAATGGATCGCCGCCCGCATCGGTCTGGCCGCCGGCGCCCCAGTCCTTGACCTTCTTCAGATCCTTGTCGAGCTTGGTGACCCTGTGCGCCCAGGTATCGGCGACGAAGATGGTGCCGTCTGGGGCGACGACCATCGACCACGGCTGCGTCATCTGGTAGTCGGCGCCGAAGCCGCCGGCTACGGCCTGGAAGTTGCCCTGGGCGTCGTACTTCTCGACGCGGTTGTTGTTCGTATCGGCGATGTAGACGTTGCCGGCGGCATCGAGCGTGACGTCCGACGGGCCGTTGAGCTGGCCCTGGCGGGTGCCGTTGCCGCCGATCACGAGCTGGTTCCCGTCCGTGCGCACAGTCGGGCCAGCAGGCGGCGCTGTGAGCGTATCGAGACCCGTCGGGAAGAAGGCGATGCCATCGACGGTACCGAGCTCGTTCGGCGGCGTGCGGCGCACCCAGTAATCGAGCCAATTGCCGATGGCGCTCGTCGAGAAGAGATCACCGAAGAAGTCATGCGTCGAGTACTTGCCATCGGCGCCGCGGTATTCCTCTGGGAACCAGCGACGGTGGTGGTAGGGCACGCCCTCCTGGTAGGCGTTGTTGAGCTGAACGTTCGAGGCGTCCTGCCGCGCTATGAGGAGGATGGCTCCTTGCGGCGGCGTGTAGTTGGCGCCGATCGTGGCGTACGAGACCGCCTTGTAGTCGCGGAGGTACCACGCCCACGGCCACGTGTAGCCGTCGACTGAGTCGACGACAATCGGGAGATTGAGACCGAGACCGGAGTCCTGCGCCGCCTTGTCGATGGAGTCGCGGAGCACCGGGATGTCGCCGGAGGTTTGGGTGTAGACGAGCAGCTCGTCCGGCACATCGCCGTAATCGCGCGTCGCGACGTCGCCCTTGTAGGGATTGTCGGGGTGGCCCCACGAGGCGAGCACGCCTGCCCGCACCGAGAAGACGGCGAACGCGGCGACGGCGCCGACCATGGCCACCTGGTACGCCGTCTTGCGGCTGTAGCCGCTGTAGGCCCAGTACACCGAGACAGCGGCGACAATCGCGAGGATCCAGCCGCCGAGCGACGCGAGCGAGAGCGGGCCGACGATGACGAACACGAGCACGGCGAGCGCCGCGGCGATCGCCGCGTACGCGAACGGCGCGAGGCGTTCGAGCTTCGGCAGATCCTTGCGCAGGTCGTTGCCCTCGAGCATCTGGCCGACGAAGCGGCCGGCGACGACGGCGAGCGGGAGCGCGATATGGACGTTGAGCCACGGCATCTTCTCGCCGGCGATCGTCAGCGCGAATGTCGTGATGACGGTCCAGAACAGGAGGAAGCGGTTGAGGCGATCCATCGGGAAGGCGAGGATGCCGAGAAGGACGATCGTAAAGGGCAAGATGATGTGGAAGGACGACACCTTTTGGATGTCTGGCCCCGGCGGGAGGGCGAGCAGGAGAAGGATCGCGAGCAAGCCGCCGCCGACGATGGCGGCGTTCATCAGCTTGCCGCGAATGGTGTAGTAGAGTGCTGCGACAATCGAGATGACGAGCGGCAGGAACTCATACACCGGCAGGGTGATGAAGTAGTAGTAGTCGGGCTGGTTGCCGCGGCGGACGTCCTGCTGGCTGATCCAGTAGTCCATCGAGCCCCAGATGCCGGAGAAGAAACCGGCGGGGTTCGAGAAGAACGTCGTGTAGAGGAGGATAAACGGAATCCAGAAGCAGGCGGCGGCGATCAGCCATACGCGGGGCCGCCAGAGGAGCCCGAGCACCGTCGAGACGGCGATGAGGCCGAAGACACTCACGTAGGCGACCGTCTCCTCCGCATCGGCGATGTGGAAATTACCGGTGTCGCCGGCCCGGTTCTTCCAGTCTGCACCGAAGAAGGGGAGGAGTTGTACGCCCGCCGCGTATTGCGGCAGGGCGAGCGTTCCCATGACGACGATGAGGTTGGCCTCCGGCGGCATCTCGTCGAGGTCGTATTTCTTGCGCCACGATTCGATGAACGGCCAGCCGACGGCGATCGGCGCCGCTACGGCGATCAGGCCGATGGTGAGCGCGACGTACATCGGCTGGCTCATGCCCGGCGATTTGGCGCGGATCTTCTCGGCGATGTGAGCGGCGAACATGTAGTCGAAGAAGAACACAAAGGCGAAGACAGTCATGAACGTCGTCTCCTTCGTACAGAAGGAGCCGGCCATGAAGCCCGCGGTGAGATACAGGAACTTGTTCTCCTTCGAGGCGATGTAGCGCCAGGCGAAGATGACGATGCCGAGCGTCCAGAACGCCGTGTAGATGTCTTCGCGCGTAAAGCGGCTGTAGTAGAGCAGGGTGGGCGAGAATGCGATGAAGGCGGCGGTCGCGAGGGCGGCGACGGTGCCGAGCTGCTTGCGGAGAAGGAACGGCATGAAGACCATCGCCGTGCCCATCGTGGCGGCGAGGATGCGTGCCTGGAACTCGCCATCCTGGAAGATCCACATCATGATGCCGTTGCCGATGAACTGGAACGGCCCGTGCATGAACGGCACGTGCTTGTAGGAGTCGTGGGCCGAGCCGGTCGTGAAGAACTGGCTGAGCTGCTTCTTGAAGCCGTAGCTAAAGAAGCCGTGGAGGCTCTCGTCGTGGTGCATCGCGCGAGCGCCGAGGTTGTAGAAGCGCAGCACGGCGGCGACGATCACGAGCAGCCCGTAGGACGCGACCTCCCAGTACTTCGACGCGAGGACGCTGATGCGGTCTCGCGTCTGGGCATTGACGGCGAAGGCCTTGAGGCGATCGCCCGTCGTGCCGTACGGGATGTTTGGTTCTTGAACGCTCATTGGGCTGAGACCTCGCCAGTCAGATTCGATGCTCGATATATCGTAACCGCTCCGGATTGGAAGACCACGGGCATGGCTTGGAACTTCGCGAGCCCCTCCGGATACTTCGTACGTTCCAGTGGCCCGACGTAGACGTACGTTACGCCGTATTTCTGCAAGATTGGCATCACGGACGCCATGTCCGACGCGCGGTAGAGCCGCTCAACGTCCTCGAAGCGGCCGGCACGCGACTTGCCGTTGTCACCGTGCCACTGGTCCTCGTGGCCACCCCAGCCGAGGATTGCCGGCACGCCGGTGGCCGACGAGATGCGGCCCGCTTCTGTGTAATCGTTGCCGACGGCCTCGGCGATCACTATGTTTTGATCCTGCGCGCGCTGCTCGAGCCAGGCGATACCGTTCCGGTCGTCGGCGTTGAAGTGCGCGATGCCGGCGAGCTCGGCCGATGCGAGTTTGCCCTTGTCGTCGTGCGTGCGGTTGAATCCGCCGCCGAGCGGGTAGAGGGCGGCCGCGGCGAGCACGATCGCGACTCCGCCAGCCCAGACGTAGCGGTACTGGCGTTCGCGCGGGAAGCTGAATCGCCAGCGCGACGAGAGGTAGTACAACGAGAAGCCGCCGGCGAGCGCGAGGAGCAGCCACGCCTGGTAGTAGAGCTTGAAGACGGTGTTCATGCGCGAGTTGAAGACGTCGCCGACGTAGAAGAACTCACAGCCGAGAATCAAAAGCATCGCCGTCACAGTGATCGTCAGCGTGAAGATAACGCTCTGGCGTTCGTCGCGGCCCTCGTCGGACGTGAGTTCGAGCCACAACGCGAGGAGCGCGGTCGCGAGCACGGCAGCGACGAACGCGGCGGAGAGCCACGCGCTGCCGCGGTCGCCGATCTGCGCGAAGAGATTGCCGGCGTTGACGCCGAGCTTGGCGCTGCCGCGCGCCTTCTCCCAACCGAAGACGAGCACCCAGCCGAAGATGACGATGGCGGCGGGCGCGAAAGACAATGCGACGAGCATGCTTGTGATGCGCGCGCGGGCGGCGAGCAATCGCGCGACGACAAACGGAATGACGACGACGAAGAGCGGCCCCCAGAAGAGCAGCAGGTGGAACGGGCGCGTCGCTGGCACCGTGATGCCGTCGTTCGCGACGACGGCGCCGATGCCATCGGCCTGGGACGTGAAGTTCACGT
The DNA here is from genome assembly GCA_038240335.1 of Dehalococcoidia bacterium. Lineage (GTDB taxonomy): Bacteria > Chloroflexota > Dehalococcoidia > DSTF01 > JACRBR01 > JBBSDV01. The sequence continues at coordinate 643 of JBBSDV010000037.1, read as the reverse complement.
AGAACGGGAGGTAGGCGAGGATGGCGACCAGGAGCAGCGGCACGGCGAACGTAGCCGTCTGGATGAAGAGATCGAGATTGATCGCGCGTACGCGGGTGAAGTTGCCGACGAAGGCCGCGGCGACGACGACGAAGGCCATCGTAGCGATGTCCCACGTGTTGACGAACGCGAGCGCGCCGAGCATGATCGCCGTCGCGAAAAGGACGAGGGGCCGCTCGAGCCAAAACGTGATGTCGAGCGGCGCCGGGCTGCGGAACAACGTCAGCGCGGTCGCGATGACGAGCAAGACGAACGGCAACGCCATGACGTGCGGGTGGAGGTCGCCGAGGAGAAAGCTGAACATCGGGAACTCGGTAATCGCGCGGAAGTCCTGACCGTTCAGGGGGTAGATGCGCGAGGCATCGAAGAAGGCGAAGAACTGCGAGGGGTACCACGCGTGCCTAGGCTCGTTTGCGGTGAGGCCGGAAACGTCGACCCAGTCGTACAGCCCCTTGCCGCCGATGCCGTACGCGGATGCGAACTGAAATACCCAGACGAGGTTGCCCATGATAATGAGCATCAGGCCCGCTGCGATGCCGAAGACCGGCGGCTTCCAGTTAAACGCCGCTGCCTGCGGAGGGTTGAGATTGTGGTCGGGCTGCGC
>JBBSDV010000036.1:0-19472 GCA_038240335.1 Dehalococcoidia bacterium | reverse complement strand
GATTTGCCGATGCTGTCGGCGGTGCGCTTGCGCTCGGGCAGCGGCGGCTCGGAGGGCTTGCGGTGCTTTGCGCCGTACGGCGTGTGCGTCGAGCCGTGGCTGGGCTTCGGGTACTTCGGCGCGTATTGGGCAGGGCGGCGGTTAGCGCTGCGATTCGTCTCGCCGGCGCCGCCGGTGGTGCGCTCCGTCTCGACGTCGCCGCGGCGGTCGGGCGCGAGCTGCGTTTCGAAATCGGTGCGCGGGGCGCGCGGAGGCTTAGGGGCGCCGCGAACGCCGGCGGCGAGGGAGATGGCGGCGGCGGCGACGTCGACGGGGTCGTGCTCGTCCATCAGCTGCTCGACGACGGCGCGATACGGCCCCCAGCCGTCCTTCGCGAGCACCCCCTGCAGGCGCTCGACGAGCTGCTGCGTCTCACGCTCTTCCGCCTCGACAGCGGTCGGCAGCTCGGCGCGCCGGATGCGGGCGCCAGTGACGCGCTCGATCACCCGCAGCTCGCGCATCTCGCGCGGATTGACGAAGGTCACCGCCTCGCCGTGGCGGCCAACGCGGCCGGTGCGGCCGATGCGGTGCACGTAGTACTCCGGGTCCGGCGGGATATCGAAGTTGACGACGAGGCTGACGTCGGGCACATCGAGCCCGCGCGCCGCGACGTCGGTGGCGACGAGCACTTCCGTGCGGCCATCGCGAAAGGCGCGCAGCACCTTCTCGCGCATGGTCTGGCTGATGTCGCTGTGGATGCCCTCGGCGACGTAGCCGCGCGCCTGCAGCCGCTCGACAACCTCATCGACCATCCGCTTCGTCGCGCAAAACACGAGCGCGCGCTCCGGCTGCCGGGCATCGAGGACGCGTTCGAGGGCATCGAGCTTGCGGGGAAACGGCACCTGGTAGAAGACCTGGTCGATCTCCGGCACGGTCAGCTGCTGCGGCTTGCTGAGCCGCAGCATCTCGGGCTCGCGCATGTAGCGGCCGACGATGTCGAGGATCGATTGCGGCATCGTCGCCGAGAACAGCGCCGTGATGCGCGTCTCGGGCAGATGACCGATGACGTATTCGACATCCTCCTGGAAGCCCATCTGCAGCATCTGGTCGGCCTCGTCGAGCACCAGCATGCGCACCGACATCAGGTCGACGGTGCCGCGGCGCATGTGGTCCATCAGCCGGCCCGGCGTCGCGACGATCGCATGGACGCCGCGCGACAGCGCCCGCAGCTGGCGGTCGATCGGCTGGCCGCCGTAGATCGGCAGCAGCCGCAAGCCGCGGTAGCGGCCGAGCCGGCTCAGGTGCTCCGACACCTGCACCGCAAGCTCGCGCGTCGGCGCCAGGACGATCGCCTGCGGCACGTTGCGGGTGGGGTCGATGCACTCGACCAGCGGCACGCCGAACGCCGCCGTCTTGCCGGTGCCGGTGAGGGCCTGGGCGACAACGTCCTTGCCGGCGAGCAGGCTGGGGATGGCGCGCGCCTGCACCGGTGTCGGCTCCTCGAAGCCCATCTCGCGCAGGCTGCGCAGCACGGGCTTCGTCAGCCGCAGCCCGCCGAATTCGATCGTTGTGTCAGTCTCCGTCGTCATACAACCCCGCCGTACCGGCGTATCGCATCGGGGCCCGGCCCGCCGATGCTTGTATCTCGTGTCACTACAGTGTGACGCATGCGGGCGCCGCTTCGCGTGGGTCGATCGACAGATGTCCACAGATGCGGGCGATCGGGCGGATCGATGCGTACCGATCGTGCTGTCCTTTTGAATGTTAGCGCCGAGCATCCAGGGCTGTTCACCGTCTTGGATCGTCCTTGACCACTCGGCTTCGTCCTGACGGTTTGATGAAGTTGCAAGCGCTAAGTGCCGGATCATCCAAGTGGGGTGCCTACAATGGCTTGGTTGCACATGACAGCTGCGGGCGCGAGGTAGCGACGGCATGACGCAAGAATCGACGCAACGCCGAGCGTTGCCGCGCACCGCGAGAACGGAGGCAGAGACGCGCGCGCGTCTCGCCGAGTTCACTGCCGACGTCGGCCGCATTCTTACCGAGAGCGACGATCTCGACGACATGCTGCGCCGCTGTGCCGAGGCGCTCGTCGTCCATCTCGACGCCGCATTCGGCCGCATCTGGACGCTAGACGAAACAGGGACGATGCTCGAGCTGCGGGCGAGCGCGGGCGCCTATACGCACCTCGACGGGCCGCACGGTCGTGTGGCGGTCGGTAACCTCAAGATCGGCCGCATCGCGGAACAACGAACACCATTCTTTACCAATGACGTGCTCACCGATGCGGCGATCAGCGATCCCGCCTGGGCGGCGCGCGAAGGGATGATCGCGTTCGCCGGCCATCCGTTGCTCGTCGGCGACCGCCTGCTCGGCGTCATGGCCATGTTCAGCCGGACGCCGATCGAGGCGCCCACGGCGTTCGCGCTAGCGTTCGCTGCGAACCTCGTGGCGCTCGGCATCGATCGACTGCGCACGGAAGAGGCGCTGCGGCGACAGGCCGGCTTGCTCGACCAGACGCACGATGCCGTGCTTGTTTGGGATCGCGTCGCCGGCATCCAGTACTGGAACCGCGCCGCCGAGGAACTCTACGGGTACAGCCGCGCCGAGGCGCTCGGTCGCGTCAGCCATGAATTGCTTCGCACCACCCACCCGGGCGGGTTTGCCGCCGTAGCAGCGGCGCTAGAGCGCGATCGCGAGTGGATCGGCGAGCTCACACACACGCGGCGCGACGGCTCGGTCGTGACGGTGGAGAGCCGGCACCGGCTGATCCGCGAGAAGAACGGCCGCGACATCGTGCTCGAGACGACGCGCGACATCACCGAACGCAAGCGCATCGAGTGTGAACAACAAATCCTGCTTGATGTCGGGGACGCTCTCAATGGCGCGCTCGATGTGCATTCGACCAGCGAGGCGCTCACGCGCGCCCTCGTGCCGTCGTTTGCCGACGCTGCCGGCGTCCATATGCTGCAACCCGACGGATCCGTCAGGCGTATTTTTGGTGTGCGGGACGGCAGGCAACCAGCGCCGACTGGATCCGAGCTTAATGGCCGCGCAAAGCATGGTCCCACGGCCATACTGAATGGAGGTCCGGCGGAGTTCTACCCGGACGTACCGGATGAATTGTTGGCGGCGGTCGCCGTCAGCTCGGAGCATCTTGCGGCCCTGCACGCGATCGGCATCGTGTCGCTGATGACGCTGCCGATCGTTGGACGCGACAGCGTGATCGCGAGCCTGACGCTGCAGACGGACACGTCCGGCCGCCGCTACGACGCGCGTGATTTTGCGTTCGGGCGCGAGCTCGCGCGGCGGGCGGCGTTGGCGATGGAGAACGCGCGGTTATACGACGAGCTGAAGGCGACGGCGGAGAGTCTCGCGCTCGCGAACGTCGCGAAGGATGAGTTTGTCGGCCTCGTCTCGCACGAACTGCGAACACCGATCACGACGATCTACGGCAACGCGCGCGTGCTAAAGCAGTACCGCGAATCGATCGATCCCGAGGATCGCGATGATGCGATCGCCGACATCGAGAGCGAAGCCGATCGATTGCAACGGATCGTCGAGAACATGCTGATCCTCGCGCGCTTCGACCGGACTGCCGCCATCGATACTGAGCCGGTCGACATCGCGCGCGCGGTGGAAGCCGCAGTCATCGGATTCCGCCGCCGCCATCTCGAGCGAATGATCGAAACCGAGATCGAGCCCGAGCTGCCGTTCGCCGATGTGCAGCCGACGTATCTCGATCTCGTGTTGACCAACCTGCTGAGCAACGCCGACAAATACAGTCCGCCCGATGTCCCGGTGGAGGTGCGCGTGATGCGCGAAGGAGCGGAGATCAAGGTGCGCGTACTCGATCGCGGCAGCGGCGTCCTGCCGGAGGAGGTCGAGGAGATCTTCTCGCCGTTCTATCGCTCGACGCGGACGAAGTCGCTCGCCGGAGGCATGGGCATCGGCCTCGCCGTGTGCCGCAGGATCATGGAGGCGCAGGGCTGCCGGATCTGGGCGGCGTTGCGCGAGGGCGGCGGCACGGAGTTCGGGTTCTCGCTGCCCATCGAGGTGCCGGATGCATAGCGGCGACGCACGGCCGGCGCGGGGCAGCGGTAGCGATAATCCTGGCGATGCGCCGGTCGAGGCGGCGCGCATTCTCGTCGTTGACGACGACCCGGCGCTGGCGCGAATGATGCGCATCGCGCTGCGGGCAAATGGCTTCGCGGTGCGTCTCGCGGCGAACGGCGAGCAGGCGCTCGAGCGTATCGCCGAGGAGACGGCCGACGCGATCCTCCTCGACCTGCAGATGCCGGTGATGGACGGCCGCGCGTTCTTTCGCGAGCTGCGCGCGCGGAGCATCGAGACGCCCGTGATCGTCGTCTCCGCATTCGGCGCCGAAGACGCGGCGCGCGAGCTTGGCGCGCAGGCGTCGATCGCGAAGCCCTTCGACCCGGATCGGCTCATCGACGTTATTCACGACGTCACGAGCTAGCTGGCGCGCCGGCCCATACGGCGAATGCGCGAGGAAGTCGGACAATGCCGATGATCGAGTCAATTCTGGACGCGAAACCATAGAAGCACTCGCCGCGGGCGGACATGTCTGAAGACCTGATCCGTACGGGCGTGCCGCCCACTTGCTTGCTTGCGCGGGCGACGCCGACGAGCCGTGCCGAGTCGCGAATCAGCCCTGCGCATGCGGCGACGCTCATGTTCTGCGGGTTTGCCCATACGCGTTATGGCACGCTCCTGCGATCTTTAACCGCTCAGGGCACGTGAAACTTTTAGCCGCGATCGTGAATTAAACAGCAAACGTTCGTGCGCACGAGCCTGCGGTCGTACGAACGAGCGTGGGCGTGCCTCGGGTGTCATACCAGCGTTGACAGTACAGGGAAGCAGAACTTACGGTGGAATGGCTCGGATGAGCCGCTGGCTTTCCACGGCCTGCGCCGTCCGGGTCGCTACGGGGTTCCCGGTAGCGGCCGATACTAACCGGGGAAGATTGTTGGGTGTTGGGGGCTCACGACATGTACCTTCGTATATCACTACGCCGTATTTCCGCCGTACTGGTCGCACTCGGGGTGCTTGTCGCCTTCGCGGCGATCGCGCTGCCACGCGCGTCGACGCGCACGGCGTCGGCCGCGGGCGACTGCACGATCGACGCGTCGATCGACAGCGAAGAGCAGGGATTCCTGACTCTGATCAACAACTATCGCGCGCAAAATGGCCTGTCGCGGCTCGCAATCTCGTACACGCTGTCGCGCGCATCGGCATGGAAATCGAAGGACCTCGGCGTCAACGCGTACTTCGCGCACGACGACCTGAGCCGGACGTGGGTGCAGCGCGTGCGCGATTGCAACTACGGTTTCAACACCTACATCGGCGAGAATATCGCCGCCGGTGTGACGACGGCGCAAGAGGCATTCGACATCTGGCGGAACAGCCCGGGGCACAACGCCAATATGCTCGGCTCGAACTACACGAGCATCGGCATCGGCCGCTACTACGTGCAGGGCAGCCCGTACGGCTGGTACTGGACGACGGACTTCGGCGGCTTCGACGATGGCTGGTCGACGATCGCTGCGACCGCGACACCGGCCCCACCGACGGTGACACCCGTCCCGCCGACACGCACGTCCACGCCAGTCGCCGCGCCGACGCGCACGCCCACCCCGGTCGTCGCGCCAACGCGCACGGCAACGCCGGTGCCGCCATCGAACACCCCGACACGCACGGCAACCGCGCCGGCGCCAACGAACACGCCGTCCGCGACGCCGACGCCCGCACCACAAGTGTCGATGACGACGATCGTCAGCGCTTCGCCGATGTATGTGCACGGCGGTTCGAAGCAGCTCTTTACCATTCAGGTGGCGACCACGCCGAGTGTGTATGCGCTCGTAGACCTCGAGGTGTATAGCGCGGCCGGCGCACGCGTGCTCCAGACGTACCAGAGCGCGATCTTGCGGGTCGACTCATCGAACAAGAGCTACGTACCGTGGACGTTGCCGGCCGGCCTCACACCGGGGACGTACACGGTGAAGGTCGGCATATTCTCGCCGGGCTGGGGCACAGTCTGGGCATGGAACCCGAACGCGGCGATGTTCATCGTCGGACGCTAATTGGGGGTGACCGGCCTCCGGCGACAACGCGAGCACGATTATTCTTCCTGGCGGCGGTGGGCGAGATAGTCGTCGATCGTGCGGCCCGGTTCGTCGGCGAAGCGATCGGGCAGCGTTTGCAGATCGGTGATGCGATCGAGGCGAAAGCTGCGGAAGTCGGTTCGTAGTTCGCACCAGGCGGTGAGCGACCACGTCGTACCCCAGAAGAACAACCCGAGCGGGCGGACGACACGGTCGGTCCGCTCGTCCGCATTGCTGGTGTAGGCCATCCGCACCTTCCGCCGTGCCTCGAGGGCGCTGCGCAGCGCCGTCAGCGGCGCGGCGACCGTCGGTCCGATGTGAAACCCGGGCGCGAAGAGCGGCGTCGATGCGAGCCGCGACTTCAGCCGATCCGGCAGCACCGACTCGACGCGGGCGAGCGCATTCGTGGCGGCGCGCGCAAGACCAGCATCGCCCCAGCTCGTGACGACGCGCGCGCCCAGCACCATCGCCTCGATCTCGGGCTCCGTGAACATCAGCGGCGGCAGGTCGAAGCCCCGACGCAGCACATATCCCACACCAGCCTCGCCCTCGATTGGCACGCCGGAGAAGACGAGATCGCGGATATCGCGATAGATCGTCCGTTCCGAGACCTCGAGCTCGTCGGCGAGCCATGCGGCGGTGGCGACGTTGCGCCGCCGCAACAACTGAATGATCTGAAACAAGCGGTCGGCGCGTCGCATGGCGTAACCATGGCGGACGGGGCGCTGCTTGGCAAAGACGGCAGCGGGATCAAGCTGGAGGCTGGAGGCTGGAAGTCGGATGTGTGGTTGATGAGCGGCGAAGGGCATGACTCATCAGAACCTTCGTGGTGCCGAGGCTGTGGTGGGACGCGCGGTTCCTCTGGCCGACGATCCGCGACGCGTCGATATCGGCATTGGATGTTGGTTCATGAGACGCTCGCCGTGTACATCGACAGCCGCCCGAGTGCACGGGTCGTCGTGCTGCGCTTGATCGAGCGGCAACGGACGCGGACACTGCGGCTGCAACCAAATCACGACGAAAGCGAGGAACGGCGTGCTGCTCAAGGATCGGGTCGCAATTATCACCGGGGGCGGCCGCGGCATCGGGCGCGGCGTCGCATTGCGGTACGCGAGCGAGGGCGCAAAGCTTGCCCTCGTCGACATCCAGCAAGCGCATCTCGATGAGACGGCGGCGGCGCTCGATGCGCTCGACGCCGGTGTCGAGTACATCACGCTGCAGGGCGACGTCAGCGCGAGCGCCGACGTGCAGCGCTTCTTCGACGCAACGATCGAGCGCTTCGGCCGGCTTGATATTCTCGTCAACAATGCCGGCATTGGCAACCCGCCAGTGCGGATCATCGAGATGCCCGAGGAGGCGTGGGATCGCACGCTCGCCGTCAACCTGAAGTCGGTGTTCCTCTGCTCGAAGCTCGCGGCGCTGCAGTTCATCAAGCAGGGCGGTGGCGGCCGGATCATCAGCGTCGCGTCGCAGGCGGGCAAGACGGGCTACGCCTTTTTGACGCCGTATTGTGCGTCGAAAGCGGGCGTCGTGCTGTTCACGCAGGCGTTCGCGAAGGAAGTCGGCGCGAACAAGATCAACGTCAACTGCGTCTGCCCCGGCACGATCGACACGCCGCTGCTGCGGGGCGCCGGCGGCGCCGCGGTGCCGAGCGACGATCTCTTCTCGCGCTTCATCGGCAACGTCCTGCCGTCGATTCCGCTCGGCCGCATCGGCTATCCGGAGGACGTGGCCAACGTCATCACCTTCCTGGCGAGCGACGATGCGGCATACATGACGGGCCAGGCGATCAACATCTCCGGCGGCCAGGAAATGCATTAGGTGGTCTCGTGGTCGTTGGTAGTCGGTCTCGACTCGCTCGGCGCGCTGGTCGTCGGTTCGTTTTCGATGGACTGACTCCTGGCGGTTGCACCCGTGCAGTCCCGTACGGACGGCGGCTGGAACGACAGATGGTCGAGCCGGGTCCGTGCCGCGGCGAAACCTCAACACGCGCGACATTCTCCATTCCGTCCCCTCTCCTTAGATGCGCGCCGGAGTCGCGCGACGTGGGCGCGCCGGAATCTCCGCCTGACGGCGACAAGACTTGTCGCGCGCCACCGCGATGATGGGCCTACCGGCGAGCGGATTGCAGGAGGTGCGGCATGGTCACGGTGTACAGTCCCTACATCGAGCGGCGCGAAAGTGGCTGCCGGCAGTCGGAGCGGCGCCGGCGAGAGGCGCACGCATATCGCTCCGGAGGCCGCGTGGACGACGCCGTCAACATCGAGCAGTTCCTTCGCGAGAGCGGCTTCGATACGCCGGCCGCACAGCGTCGCGCACGCGCCGAGCTCGAGGCCGGCGGGCTGACGCATCCGGGCAAACAGGCGTTCGTCGCCACCAAGCTCGATGCCGCGAGCGACCTCCTCCGCTCGCGACTGCTGCGGGTATGCGGCGAGAGCTGCCTGTCGATCGACCGCCGCGGCGCGGGCGCGGCACGGGAAGCGGTGCTGGTGACACAGGAGCACTGCGAGATCTGCAACGGCTCGAACAACCGCCGCTCGGCAATCGCGTTCGTGCGCGCGCTGCGGCACCGGGGCGTCAGCCGCATCGTCGTCGTCGGCGGCACGCCGCCGCAGTGGCAAGAGATGAAGGCGCAGCTGCAGGGCACCGGACTGGAGATGAAGTACGTCGACGGCACGAAGGCCTCGCACTCGGCCAAGGACGCGCTCGCCCACCGGCGTTGGGCGCAGCTCATCGTCATTTGGGGGCCGACCCCGCTGCGGCACGCGGTGTCCGACCTCTATACGGAGGAGCCGCTGCCGCACCTCCGCATTGTGCCCGTCTCCCGTCGCAGCTCGGGCGCGCTCTATGACGAAGTCACCCGCAGCTTCACGTAGACCCGACGGACGGCGCGTACCTCGATCCGCGTTCGTACGGCCGTAGAAGTTGAGCAGCGTGCTGACGCGGCGATGAAGCATCCGGCGCGACGTCGCGGACGCTAACGGGATTGGCGCAGATATGCCTCGATGCCGTCGCGGTAGCCGATTGCGATGCGCTGTTTCATCGCGTCGAGCTGCAGCAGGCCGGCCTCCGCGTCGTTCGTGACGAAGAGCGCCTCGCCGAGCGCCGCCGGCATCTGCGTCGCGCGGAAGCCCGCGGACTCGCCGAAGAGAAACGTGTGCGGCTCGCCATAGTGCGCGCCGATTGCCGCGTCGCTGAGCACGCCGCGATCCGCATCCGCATACTGGAAGCCGGAGATCGACGCGATTAGCGCGTCATGGATCGACTGGGCGAGCCGCCGGCTCTCGGCGCCGAAACTGCGATCCGCGTCGTAGTACACCGACGTGCCGGAGATCAGCGGGTCCTCCGATCCGTCGTGATGGATGACGACGAGGATGTCGGCGTGGCGGTCGTTTGCGATATCGGCGCGCGCCTGCGACTCCGCACGGGTCTGGTCCTTCGTCTGCGCGCCGCCATCGGCCGCGACGCTGCAATCGCAATCGCGGATCAACACGGTGCCGTACCCGTCGCCGCGCAGCAGGACGTCGAGCCGCCGGGCAATATCGAGATTCAGATCCTTCTCGACGAGGTCGACGTTGCCGGCCCGGTCGTGATGCACCGCGCCGATGTTGCGCGGCCCGCCATGCCCGGCCGAGATCGCCACGACCGGCGCCCCGGTGGGGACCGCTTGCGTCTCTGCGCCCGGACTCGAGGTCGATGTCGCCTCTTCCGTCATCGGCGGCGCGCTCGGTATCGGGCTCATTCGATCGAGAGCGGCCCGCAGTGTGGGCGACACACGCTGCGTTGGCGACGGAGCACTACTCGTGCAAGCGCCCAGACCGAGGACGCAGAAGATTAATGCCAACGAGGGAGCGGCGATCCGATCGGCGATGCGGCGAAGCATCGACAATCGTACCTTGTATAGCTCGAATCTGCGTTCGCGTCTCGAGGTGCGTTTGCCGGCGCGTTCACGTTTGCAATCGCAGCACGCGGACACGCCCGAAGACGCTGGCGGTACGGATCGCTGCGTTCACTCTCATCATCACTGTGAGCGCCCCAAAGACCAAAAACCTACAAACCACCAACTACAAACGACGAACTATTCCCGCTAGCCTTAGCGCATGCCTCAACGCACCTCCGGCGAGCCTCTGCTATATGAGAAGAGCGACGATGGCGTCGTCTGGCTGACGCTGAACCGGCCCGATGTCCTGAACGCGATCAACCTGTCGATGCGCGACGCCCTGTGGTCGGCGCTGGAGGCGGTGCGGGACGATCCCGACGTCCGCGTGGCGGTCTTCCGCGGCGCGGGCGAGCGCAGCTTCTCGGCCGGCGCCGATATCGCCGAATTCGGCACAGCGCCGTCGTACGTCGACGCGCGTCGCGCGCGCCAGGATCGCGATCTCTGGGGGTTGATGCTTTCGATCATGAAGCCGCTCGTCGCGGCGATTCACGGATACGCGTTCGGGGCCGGCTGCGAGCTGGCGCTGCTCTGCGATATCCGCATCGCCGCCGATGACGCCAGTTTCGCGTTGCCGGAAGTGACGCTCGGATACATCCCGTCGGCCGGGGGCACGCAGACTTTGCCGCGGATGACGCTGCCCGGCATCGCGCGCCAGATGATCCTGACGGGCGGGCCGATCGATGCACAGCAGGCACTGGCCGCCGGTCTGGTCACCCGCCTCGTGCCGCGGGCCGAGCTGCTCGGCGAAGCGACGGCGATCGCGACGACGCTCGCCGGCCTGCCGCCCGAGGCCGTCCGCGGCGTCAAAGAGGCGCTCGTCCGCGGCGCCGATCTGCCGCTGGCCGAGGCGCTTCGGCTGGGAGCAATGATCGCGGCACGCGTGCGGACGGAGTCGCCGCATGCGTGACGCTCCGCGACCGGATGCCGCTCCGGCGGCGAACGATGCGCCGCCGCGGTCGAAGCTGTTGCCGGCGGGCCGCGGCGGTTGCGCGCTGCGCGTGCTCGTCGGCGTTGCTGTCCTCATCGCGATCGTCGTCGCCATCGGCACGATCTTCGACCAGGGGGAGAACGCCGATCAGCCGGTACACGGCTACGATGCCGGCCCCCTGACGGCGTATCCGCCGGGTTCCGTGAATTACGCGGAGGCGCAGCACCTCTACATTGTCCGGCTTCCCGACGGCGGCGTCGTTGCGCTCTACGATCGATCGACCGAGCAGCAGGAGCTGGGCGGCAGCGACTGCCGCGTGACGTACGACGAGACCGCCGGCATCGGCACGCTCGAGCCGCTGCCCGGGACGCAGGGCGCGTTCGTCGAGGACTGCAACAACGCCCGCACGGTATGGCGGGTCGACGGCAAGCTCGCGTTCGGTAGCGGCTACGGCGATCTCGATCGGTTTGACACGAGCGTCAATGGCGGGGGCGAACTCATCGTCGACACGAGCGCGCGCACTTGCACGCGCAGCCGTGGCGTCATCGGCATCAAGCCCTTCGACCTTAAGTCGTGTGGCGCGCCGGAAGGGTAGCCGAGACGCAGCGTCCGCACGCAACCGCTCCGTTCTCCCGACGGCGTCCGCCCCCGGCATGCCTTATCGTTCCAGGGTGAAGCAGCCACCTTCCGAGACCGTGGAGCCGCCCGTCGCGACGTCGCGCCGCGCCCGCGTGCAGCGCCGGATCGAGCGCTTCCTCGATTCGCTCGAAGGCGCCGATTCGGCGGCCGCAGCCGAGGTCGTCGTACGGTCGGAGAACCAGCGCGTCGCCCTGTTCGGCATTGGCATAGCGCTCGTCGGCATGACGGCGGCGCTCGTCATCGCGTACACCGTCGGCGGCGAGGAGCTCGTCAAGAAGCTTGGCTACATCGGTGTCTTCATTTTCGCCGTTATCGGCTCCGCCTCGATGTTCATCCCGGTGCCCGGCGCCGCCGCCGGCATCACGCTCGGGCTGCTTCTCGACCCAATCCCGTACGTGCCGCTGCCGCAGGAGGTGCTTGTCGGCGTCATCGTCGCCGCGGGATCGGCGGTGGGCGAACTGACGGGCTACTCGACGGGCGTGGGCGGGCGTTCGGTGATCGGCAACAGCCGGATCGGCCGAATCCTCGTGTCGCTGATGCGCCGGCACGGCACGCTGACGGTGTTTTGCGTCGCTGCCGTGCCTAACCCGTTTATCGACGTAGGCGGCATCGCGGCGGGTGTCGCGGGGATGACGATGCGGCGCTTCATGACGGTGATGTTCATCGGCAAGTGCATCAACTACATCGCCGTCGCTTACGTCGCGAGCTCGGGCTTCGATGCGCTGCAGCGCTTCTTCGGATGATGCGCGTAATGTCTTTGCTGCGATCGCTGGATCATAAAGAACAGAGAAATAAGAATTGGGTGCTGGGGGACACCCCCGGACCCCGGCAGAGGCACCGTGCGCTCCCGCTTGAATTCGTTCTCGTTCAGGGCCGTTGTGTAACAAGCGACCAACGACTAGCAACGAGAGGAAACTACTTCTTCGCGCCACGCTTTGGCGCGGACGGCTTCGCCTCGCCGGAGGCGGCGGCGCCGGCGCGGTCGTCGGAGAGCGGGAGCGTCTGGGCGAGGATGCGGCCCATCTCGGTGGCATCGAAGGCGCGCATCGTCGTCGCCGTGACGTTGCCCGCGCCGATGATGTTGAGCATGGCGCCCATCATCGCCTCTTCCGATGGCGCGTCGACGATCGCGACCATGTCGTGCGCTCCCTGCGTCCAGAAGATCTCGCGGATCTTGAAGCCGACGCGGGCGTTGTCCTGCCGGATACGGCCGGTGCGCTTGACGCTCTCGCGTATCCCCTTCGCACCCTCGGGCGTGAAGTTGTAGAGGACGATGTAGGTAGCCATGGATCCCTCCTTCTGCTGCGCATGATAGCCCCTCCGGCGTGCGCCTGCCGACGTGCCCGCTGCAGCACCCGTGCGGGTACGGTGGCTGCCTCGAACATTATTCCCGCCCACCGCCGATCCGCGACAGCCACCAACCGGCCGCCACTAGCCCGTCTGCTCGCGGAGCGTCACAATGAAGGCAATACTAGCTTATTCGTAGACGCGAGCGGCCGTGCCGGCGCTCGCCGAAAGGACGACAGCGATGGTCACCAAGATCGGCATTAACGGCTTCGGCCGCATCGGGCGGCAGGTTCTGAAGGCGATCAACGAGCGGCACAAGGGCGAACTCGAAGTCGTCGCCATCAACGACCTGGTCGACACGAAAACGAACGCTCATCTCCTGAAGTACGATTCGAACTACGGCGCCTACCCCGGCACGGTGGAGGCTGGCGAGGGCGGCCTCGTCGTCGACGGCCGGCCGATCGCCGTCTTCGCCGAGCGCGAGCCCGCGAAGATCCCCTGGGGCAGCGTGGGCGTCGAGATCGTCATGGAGTCGACCGGCTTCTTCTCGGACGGCAATCTCGCGCGCGAGCACCTGCATGACGGCGTCAAGAAGGTGATCATCTCGCAGCCCGCGAAGAACGAGGATGCCACGCTCGTCCTCGGCGTGAACGCAGACAGCTATGACCCGGCGTCAATGCACGTGCTCTCGAACGCGTCCTGCACGACGAACGGCCTCGCGCCGGTGGTCAAGGTGCTGGTCGATGAGTTCGGCATCCTGAAGGGCCAGATGACGACGATCCACTCCTACACCAACTCGCAGAAGCTGCTCGATGTGCAAGCGAAGGATCTGCGTGAAGCGCGGGCTGCGGGACTGAATATCGTGCCGACATCGACAGGCGCGGCGCGCGCGCTGAAGGTCGTCATCCCCGAGATCGAGGGCAAGCTCGATGGCGCGGCCTACCGCGTTCCGACGCCGACGGTGTCGATCGTCGAGGTCGTCTGCCTCGTCGCGAAGCCGACCTCCGTCGAAGAAGTGAACGACGTCATGCGCAAGGCGGCGGCGGGCCCCCTGAAGGGCATTCTCGGGGTCAGCGACGAGCCACTCGTCTCGATGGACTTCAAGGGCGACTCCCGCTCATCGATCGTCGATGCGCTGACGACGAACGTCGTCGGCGGCGATCTCGTGAAGGTCGCCGCGTGGTACGACAACGAGTGGGGCTACTCCTGCCGCATGTCCGACATGCTCGCCTTCGTAGCCAGCAAGGGGCTGTAGCGCGGGCTATTGGAGGTCGGCGGTTGGACCGCGGGCGCCGCTTTGGTTTTGGGTGGTGTGGTACCGCAGTCAGGCTGAGATCCGATCTGTAGATCGGCTCCCGGTCGCCGGACGTCACAAGTCGCGTCGGGTCAGTTTCCGTCCTTGGCGGGGCACTGTCCGAGTGTCGGTTTTGAAGGCAGGAACTCACCCGGCCGCTGTGGCCGCCGTGCGGCAATACCGGTGCCGCACAAACCACGTCCCGGACTTGAACCAATCGCCAGTCACCGACCACTACATCAGGGAACCCGCGCCCGCGATCGCGGGATGCGCCGGAGCGCAATTTCCGGTGCATTGGCGCACAATGCGCTCTGTCTCGCGACGGCGGATCGGAGGGCATCATGAGGAAGCTCGTTCAGGACAACGGTGTGCGGATCGAGGTCGTCACGACGACCTTCGTCGCATCAGGGACGCCCGACGGCGTCCACGATCTCGGGCGGCTGCTCGAGAATCTCAACAATCCGACGCTCTCGCGACAGATCGAATTGCAGCATCCCGCCGTGCGGCCGCTCTATCGTGCCGCGGCGCAGCTGCCGCTCGACGCGCCGCTGCTCGTGCGGCGCGAGCAGATCATCTTCGCCCACTTCGATGGCCCGCATTACACGCGCGGCGTCGTTCGCGCCGAGCGCAAGCAAGCGCCCGTGCTGCTGCTCGCGCCGCCGTTCCAAATCCAGGGTATTGTCGCGCTATCGACCGGCGCCGATGCGGCGGCCGTCCTGCGCACGCTGATGCAGAGCTTCTTCGTGGTCACGGGCGCGCACGTCTATGACGCCGACGGCAACGCCCTCGGCGAGGGCGAGCAGATCATCGTCAACGGCGCGGCGCTGCAGATGACCTGCGCTACGCCGGCGCACATCGGCGCTGTCGCAACCCCGACCTCCCTGCACGCGGGCGCCATCGCAATCGACGACGTCGACGCCGACGATGACGCAGTGCCGGCCCGCGCGGCGTAGCACTGCCGCCGATCGCCTCAGTTCGCCCGCTGGTATCGCGAACAGGCAACGCTCGGCAGCAGTGCCCGTCGCTCGACCCGGGGTGCTCGTTGAAGGCCGTCGACAGAGACGTCACAACGAACCACAAACTACGTGTCTCGCTGTTCCTTCAGGAATTTCTCGAGATCGGCGATGATGGCGCCGGTGGGGGGGAACTCAGTCTGCTGCGGCGGTGAGCCGCCCGCCGCGTCGTACGCCTCCTCGAGGCTCCGGATGCGCTGCTCGACGTCGTCGTTGTGACGCACGGCGAGCGACACCTGGCGGACGAACTCATCGGCGATCGTGCGTAACCCCGACAGGTTGAGGTGCAGGTTCAGCGCTTCGTCGAGCGCCTCCAGCAGGCCGAGCGCCGCCTTCGGGTTCGGCGTGCCGCCAAGGTAGTACGGCGCGGCCGCCCACAGGCTCGCCGTCGGGATCTCGGCGCGCTGGCATGCATCGTGGACGACGCCGACGATGCCAGTTGGCCCCTCGTAGCTCGAACGACTGATGCCGCGTGCGACGAGCTTCGGCTGTACCGCCGGGTCGCTGCTGAACCCGGTCAGCGGCACCGGCCGCGTGTGCACCGCGTCCGTCACCAGAGAGCCGAGCGTAACCACGCGCTGCGCCCCGATCGACCGTGCCAGCCGCGTGATCTCGCCGCAGTAGCTCCGCCACTTGAGGTTGGGCTCCACGCCGACCATCAGCACCGCGCTCGGCGACGACGACGTTCCGGGGAAGGCGAAGAATTCATTCTTCGGCCACGTCATCTCGCGCTGGGCGCCGTCGACGATGCGGATCGTCGGCCGCGTGTCGGTAAAGCTGTAGTATTCGTCCGGATCGATGTGCGCGAACCGCTCCGCCTTCCACGAATCGATCAGGTAGCGGACGGCGGTCGTCGCCGCCTGGCCCGCATCGTTCCAGCCCTGGAAGGCAGCGATCAGGTTCGGCCGGTCGAGCTCGGGTAGTTGGTCAATCTCCATCGATCCAGCCTAACACGCAGCGGGCCGCGCCGTTGTCGCACGGCTTCGAGTACGATCCCGGCGCACTTTCGCATCGGCCTGGTTTTGGGCGGCGTTGCCCGCGCCGGCGTCGCATGTCTCATCGGCGGAAACACACGGGACGCTGGAGCGGCTCGTGCACCGCGCAGGTGCAGGGCAGGGATAACACGTAGCGCCGCATGCCGCCGTGCATGGGTAATAAGCAAACGCAAGACGCCGGACGCGCGTGCGTCCGGCCTCTTTGTGTTTCATTGGTGCTCTGCGCGTTACGGCAGGCCGTAGAACTTCGGGTTGTCCTCTGTGAACCTGCTATCCGGGTTCGGTACGTAGCCCCAAAGGTGGAGCAGCCAACCGACATCCGTTTGGTACGATCCGCCGCGCGATGTGCATGTCGGTTGGTCGTCCAGCGTGACGGTGCCGTTCGGATAGAAGCACAGCCAGTCGTGCGAGTGCCAGCCGTCATCCAGCCCATCGAAGCCGTCGGGCAGCGTCGGGTTCTGCGCCCTGGGCATCACATACATCTGGCCGCCAAGCCGCCAGCCGCCCGGCGTGCTCGAGTCAGGCTCGTACAGTAGTCCCTCCGGCTGGTCGAACGCCATCACGGTATCGAGCAGGGAGTTCTTCACCATGTGGCGTCCCTGGCCGGGCACGAACTGCGTGATCTGCGTGTAGCCGTCGGCGATCGCGGTGTTAATGTTCTGGTACTTCTCCACCGCTGCGACGGCGGTGCGGATCTGCTGGTCGACGAGCGGGCAGAGTCCTCCGGGATACTTGCCCATGTAGCTCGCGGTGCCTGCGAGATCAGCTGAGTTGATCACGCGATCGGAGTTCCAGTCCTTGAGCCGCGCGTATCCGGTCTGGCCGAACCGCTTGTTGAACTGGTTGGCGATCAGGGCCAGGTCCGCTGCGTTGACGTACTTATTGCCATCGACGTCCGAGCAAAAGTACGGGGTTGGGTTGATCGGTCCCGTCGTGATCGTCAAACGCACGTCGTCGGTCGAAATGAAGCCGTCGTTATCCGTCACCGTGAGCGTCACAAGGTGCGTGCCGGCTGTGAACTCAACCGTCACGAAAGCGCCCGTAGCCAGCTGCGTACCCGCCTCAGACCAGACATACGAGGCGATGAACCCATCCGCGTCGGTCGACGCGCGTCCATCAAGATTGGCGTGCGCGTGATTCTCGTGAGACACGGGGACGACGAGGTCCGGCCCGGCGTTCGCCACCGGCGGAGTTGAGCCGCCGCCGGCGACGTAGTTGTAGGCGTTCGGCAGCGTCGCTGTACCGATGGAGTTCGTGACGACGACGCTCTTCGTTCCGCTCGTGTTCGCGGCGGTCGTGCCGGTAATCGTGCCGGAGTTTTGCACCACGATGTTGGTCAGCGCCGCGCCGCCGATGCTCACGCTCGTCTCGGCTGCGGTAGTAAAGTTTGTGCCGCTAACCGTGACAGCCTGGCCACCGGCCAGCGGCCCGCCAGTCGGGAAGATGCCGGTGACGCTGATCGAGCTAACCGGTGTCTCATCCGGCTTGAGAAACGTGATCTTGTTGCTGCCGTACTCAGCGACGTAAATCGTCCCATCGGGTGCGACGGAAACACTAAGTGCGTTCTGCAGGCCCGATGCCAGCGTCGTGTCGGAGACGACCGACTGGCCGTCGGCGGAGAGCTTGACGCGATGGAGTTCGCTGTTCACCCAGGCTGCGTAGAGCAGATCGCCCTGCATCTGCCCGCCGAACTTGTTCGACGTGTACTCGGCGAGTCCATCCGATGAGGCCGGCAGGTTGGCCTCGATCGGTGCGGTGTATCCGGGCGAACTCGGGTCAACACCGAAGTGGTACGTGCATTGACGCGCATCGGTGCCCCCACGGTTGCGGTTCGCGTGTCCGTAGTAGCTCCCGGCCTGCACGAGGTCGAGCTCATCGAGCCCCGCGGCATCCGTTCCGGAGTCGGTGCTGCATGTTGTCGAGGCAAAGCCGTAACCGGCATTGGGCCCGTTGTCGGTGGCGTAGAGCCGGCCGGTGCTGTGGAAGACCATCCCGTACGGGTTCCGGAAGCCCGGAGCGTACACGCTCACGTCGCCACCCGTCTGTATCACTCCGGAGCTATATGTATTCGCGGGCGAGTAGGTGACGTTGCCGTTGAACCCCGACGCCTTGATGTTTGCCACGAGGATGGCGCCCGACAGGGGCGTGTCTTGTAGCTGAAACAGGCCCGGGTTCGGGTTGATAACGCCGGCATTCGTACTGCTGCCCTGCGCGATGTAGAGACGTCCATCCGGACCGAACGCCAGGGCGTTGGCTTCGTGGCCGGAGTTCGAGATCGGCAAGCCGGTGATGATGTCGGTGCGGGTCGCATAGGCCGGCCCGCTGATCTTCGTGACCTTGCCGGGGAAGGTGCCGTAGGGCGCCTGGCCGGCGTCGCCGAAGCCGGAGACGGTGTTGGTGACGTAGAGCGGCGGCGGCGAGGTAGCGTCCGTGGGGTCGAAGGCGATGCCGAAGACCTCCTGCAGATCCGTATTCGTCGTGATCTGCTGTACGGCCGTGATCGCCTTCGTCGTCGGATCAAGCGTCAGCGCCTGGATCTTGCCGTTGGTGTCGGCGACGTAGACGCGGCCATCGGGACCAACGGCGACGACAGATGGGTTTGTCGTCGCGAAGCCACTGCCCGCCAGCGTGCCACGCACGAAGTTGATCGGAATGCTCGCGCCGAATGCGGGCGCGGGCTGCCGCATCGTGACGGCAAGGGCCACGAGAATCAGTCCGGGTACGATAAACCGTCGAAACACGGTGCCTCCAGTGCAGTTGTGGCGGGAACATCACGCTCGCGGGGTTGATTATGCCAATCGTACAACAGCCGCCACTCGATTGTAAGTAACACATTTGGCGATTATGGTCGTAATTCCCTGCGGAGGCGCGTTATGCGGGCCGGTTTCGCGTCCGACTGAGTCTGAACCGCACGACGCCGACAAATTAATGCGGCATTGCTTCTGGGGGTGTGATTCGCTTCGAAACGTCGTGATGACAGGTTCCGAGAGTGCAGAGTGCTCTGCACTGGGCTGTAAAATAGCTTCAACCAACGCATCCGTTGGCTCTCACATCTCATCTCCAACCGCCTCGCCCCCGCGCGCTACACTCCCTCACATGAAGCTCACGATTCGTACCCACCACGCCACCGTCGCCGACGACTTCCGCGCGCACGCCGAGAAGAAGCTTGCGCGCGTCGAGCATCTGTTGCCGAAAGCATCCGACGCCGTCATCGAGGTCGAACATGAGGAGACGCGCGCCGCCGGCCATCGCTTCGCCGTCCAGGTGACGCT
>JBBSDV010000035.1:0-19693 GCA_038240335.1 Dehalococcoidia bacterium | reverse complement strand
GGCGTGAAGGTGATCGGCAGGGTGAGGCGGCTGCCCTTGGGCAGCGTGATGATGTTCCAGCTGTCGCCGGTCTGGTTCGCGGCGACGTTGGTGTCGGACGAGCCGACGCCGCAAACGGCAAGACCGTTGTTTGGCGCCGCACCGCCGAAGCACGTGTCGTAGTCGACATCGGCCTTGAGGAACGTCTGAATCGGTAGGGCCGCCGAGGCGCTGGAGTGGAACACGCCGAGTGCTCCGATTACCAGCGCCATGAGCACACCTGTAATGGTGAGCTTCTTTGGCATTGAGATTTCCTCCTGAAAATGATGGTTCAATTTATTCGTAGGGCTAACGACTTACAGGACTACCCGCACCTCCTTGTTCCTTCGTCCACAGCAAGCGGACGCCTACGCACTCGCAATATCCCGTGCTACCGAGACTGCTGGAACCGCGTGCCGCGGGTGCGGCTTGTGTCGTAATGGTCACCCGCGACGTGCAATCCAGCTGGATACGGCCCCTAGCTTGGGCAAACAACACGAGAAGTTCTCAGCAACCTCTCGACGTTGTGCTCCTTCCGTGGCGGGAAGAACGATATTCAGTTGGACAGAACCTAACCGTGGCGGGGTGTAGGAAGAGTCACCAGTAGATGCTATGTAATCATCCTGAAACATTCCTGTCAACCCCCTGGATCCGCCAGCTTGACCGCCTACATGCAATGTATTTCATGAATTAGACTATACCTTCGAGGCGTCGGCTGCGTTTTCCTCAACCGCGCCTCTTACGAGTTGCGCTTCGATTCAATCGAGGCCATTTCGTCAAGTTTTTGCAGATGTGTTTCAAAATGGTCGTAAGGGGGTTCAGGGTCCTGCACCGCTGCCGATACGGGCATTCCGGACGGGCAGTCTCTGGCGGATAGTTGCGGCAGTGTGGCGATGCGAGCATCTCGGCGGGAGGCGGATTTGGTAGGGTCGACGGACTACGCGGACTGAATCGTCGTCTCCGCGCCCGTGCCTTCGAGCCGCAGCTTGCCCTCCGCCTGCAGCTTGTGGAGGTGCGACAGCACCTGCCCCGTGGCCATCATCATCAGCCGCTTATCGAGCTCGGGATAGATCGCCTTGAGGAGGCTCTTCACGCTGTCGCGACCGGCGGCGACGAGGCCGATGATCTGCTCCTCGCGCTGCCGGCGATGCTCGATCAACTCCTGGATCTTGCGCTGCGGCTCGCGCACGAGGGGGCCGTGGCCGGGCGCGAGCAGCGTCGCGTCGAGCGACTGCATCTTGCGGAGCGATTCGATGTACTGAGCCATGTCGCCGTGCGGTGGCGGCGCGATCGCGGCGGTGCCGACGCCGAGGACGTTGTCGCCGGCGAAAAGCAGCCGCTCCTCCTCGAGCAAGATGCAGAGGTGGCCGGCCGTGTGGCCGGGCGTGTGGACGAGACGCAGATGGAGGCCGCCGACGTCGAGCACGGCGCCGTCATCGACGCGAAGATCGGGCACTGCTTTCGCCGCCTCGGCGCGCCACCGCTTCGCCTGCTCGCGCGCTTCCTTCTGGTCTTCGGGGATCTCCATATCGCCGCTCTCGCTGTCGGGCGAGAGCAAGAGCGACACTTCGTCCTTGTGCACGACGATGCGAGCGCCGGTCGCGTCGCGCAGACGGTGGGCGCCGCTGGCGTGGTCGTAGTGGTGATGCGTGAGGACGATGTAGTCGATCTTCAGATCGGGAAATGCGGACAGCGCCTCGGTGCGCTTGTTGTACGACTCATCGTCGCTGAAACCGCTGTCGATGAGAGCGGCGTGCGCGCCATCGCGGACGAGGAAGACGTTCGGCGGATAGGGCTGCGGGAACCACGAGAGATCGACGTGCAGGCTCGTGACGTGCGGCGAGACTTCCACTGTACGTGTCCCTTCGGTAGTTCGCGGTTCGTAGTTTGCCGTTTGTAGTTCGTCTATGGTCGGTGCAGCTTACAGGCTCGCGGCCGGCTGGCCGGGCAGCGAAGAAGCACCACCGTCCTACGGCGCGGGTTGGGCGACGGCGCCGTAGCGGACGCGGAGGGCGTCGATGTCGGCTGGCGTGAGGTCTTGCAGGCAACCCTGCGTCTCGGCGGCCATGACGGCGGGTGCCGGCAGATGCTCGAGGCCGAGGAAATGGCCGGTTTCGTGCAGCATCGTCGCGTAGAGGCATTCCTTCGTACGGAAGTCGCGGGGCGGCGCGCTATCGATCGTGATGTCGCTCTCGACAATGTGGACGCGGTCGTTGGGGTCGCAGTTCGCCGTGCAGCGCTTGTAGCGCGTGGACGTGAGGCCGGCCTCGTAGGAGCCGCCCTCCGCGGGGAGGCCGTCGTTCAGCGTGCCCCAACCGATCTCGTTCAGGTCGTCGTCCTCGGCCGTACCGTCGCAAACGCCGGTGTAGCGGACGGCCACGCCCCAGGCCGCGAACGCACGCGCGGCGGCGGTCGTAAGCTCAGCGTCCGACACCCAGCCCTCGCCGGACGCGACACAATACGGGATCGGGAAGTCGCGCCAGCGCTGCAGGGCGTCGGGGTTCAGCGGCAGCGCCGGTGGCGCGGACGGCGGCGCCGGCGTGACGGTGGGCGGCGCTACCGTCGCCGATTGCTGATCGCTGCTGGTCGTTGCCGGCGCAACGATCGTCGCCGTGCGCGCAGTTTCGCTGCCGAGAACACCCTGGCAACCGCCGGCAAGAATCGCGAGCAGGAGCACTGCGGCAGCGAGCAACGGCGCGCGCACCGACCGCGTCATGATGCGCCGCTCGCAACGGCGTCGAGTAATCGCTGCGACGTCGTCGACGCGCGGCCGTGCGGACAGAGGTCGAGAAGCGGGCACGAAGCGCAGCGCGGCCGGGCGCGGCACAGCGTCTTGCCGTGGAGGACGATCGCTGCGTGGTAGCGCTGGAACAGCGCCGCATCGGCGTGTGGCAGCGCATCCTCGAAGAACCGCTGCCATGCGTCGTATGCGTCACCGGCCGGGCCGATGCCGACGCGGCGGGCGAGCCGCTTCGTGTAGGCGTCGATGACGAAAGTACGATGTCCGGCGGCATAGAGGGCGATCGCATCCGCGGTCTCGGGGCCGATGCCGTGCGTCGCGAGCAACTTCGCGCGCAGATCGGGGAGCGGCAACGCGAGCAGCGCGGGCAGGCCGGCGGCGTCTTCGATCATCGCCGCGACGGCGCGCAGGCGGCGCGCCTTGATCGACGGCGTGCCGCTGACGCGCACGAGCGCGGCGAGCGTCTCGAGCGGCAACGTCGCCAGGGCCGCGGCGTCGAGCGCTCCGGCGGCGCGCAGCGATTCGAGCGCGCGTTCGGCATTGGTCCATGTCGTGTGCTGGACGAGGATGGCGCCGGCGACGACGTCGATCGGTCCGCGCACGAACTGCGGCATCCAGTGCCAGCGCTCGTCGCCGTAGGCCTCGTCGAGGCCCGTCAGCACGTCGCGCACGATGGTTGCGCTTGACATCGGTCGGGGAGCGGCGATTGTCGTCGTCATGGTCTCACGAACGGAGGTATTATCGTCGCAGCAGGAGGCTCAAAATGATCGGCCCAGCCGAACTTGGCCTGGTGATGTTGATCGGCATCGTGCTCCTCATGGCATTGGGCGTCTTTTCGCTGATCCGCGCGGCGGTGCGAGCCGGGATCAATGATGCGCGCAAAGATCGCGATCGCTGACGGATCTGTCTCTGCGATGATCATGGCGCAACGCCGGGCAGCGTCCATTGCATCGGGTCGACGTTGACGCCGCCGACGACGAGTTCCCAGTGCAGGTGGGGTCCGGTCGCGAGGCCCGTCGTGCCGACGAGGCCGATCACGTCGCCCTGCGTTACCAGTTGCCCTACGACGACGTTGATCTGAGACAGATGATGGTAGGCCGTGAAGACGCCGCCACCGTGATCGATCATGATCGAATTGCCGCGCGTCGTCAGCAGACCCTGGTAGGCGACGCGGCCGCTCGCCGCGGCAACGACGGGCGAGCCCGAATCGGCGCCGAAGTCGGTACCGCTGTGGTGCGTCGAGATCGGGCCGCCGTTGTAGCTGCGGGCCGTGCCGAACTCCGTCGTGATCGGGCCACCCGCGGGGATGATGAACGCGCCGCTCCAGAGCTTGTCCGGCGTGAAGCCAGCGTAGACGGTGGCGCGGATGTTCTCTTCCTCCTGCACCTCATCGGCGGATCGCAGGCCGTTCGGGCCATCGACGGGGACATCTAGATACTCGATCGGAAAGTCGTAGGCGACGACGGAGACCGTCGCGATCCGCGTGCCGGCGACAGCGCCGCCGGCGTCGAACAGCGTCACCGTAACGGCGCTGTCGGCGATGGCCGCGGTCGGCGACGCGCCGAGCGGCAGCCAGAATTGATCGGCGGCGGTTAGCATCGAGTGCGTGTCGCCGCGGAACGACAGCGACGCGCTCGCCGCGCCGAGGCGCGGGACGCGAACGACGATCGTGCGTCCCTGCGGCAAGACCTCGCTCGATAGCATCCCCGTTTGCGGCGCCAGCGGCGCGACCGTCGCGACCGCAGGCGGGGTCGCCGTTGCGGGAGGAGGCGGCGTGTCCGTCGCGAGCGGCGTCGGCGTCGGGACGGGTGTGTCCGTGGCTACGGGCGTGTCGGTGGATTGCGGAGTCGGCGAGGACGTGGCGGTGCGTGTGCGCGTCGCAGTGCCGGTCGCGGTCGGCGTCTTCGTTGCGGATGCGCCGCCGACGACTCCGCAGCCAGAGCCGAGCACGGTGAACAGCGCAAGCGACAGCGAAGCCAGGACTGCAAGAGGGCGCGTCGGTCGGGGCACGGTGTCAGTATATCTCGCTGGTGAATGGTAATCGTTCGCTGGAGGTTGGGGATCGAGAACTGGGAATCGGTCGCCATTACTGTCGCTGGTCGCTGGTCATGAGCATCGGCCCAGCGACGGACGGACTGTTGCGAATCCCCGACGTTGCTCGGAGCGCCCCAGCGACCTGACTGCTCCGTTCGGTTCTTCTGTGGACATCTGCGGCTATCCGTGGACCCGATCCTTCGCGCATTGTTTTTCGGGCGACCGTTGGCGTGGCGACAACGGTTGTCGCGGTCGTGCCGGAACATAACGCCGTAGCGAGGCGTGGGGCTGCGCTCGTATGATGCGGCGGGATCGCCGTCGCGCCGAGCGCGATGCGGCAGGGAGGCTGTGGGGGTGTGGCCCGATCATGAAGATCCTGTTTTCGGCAGACTGGCATCTTGGCTATACGCTCGGCGGCGCGAACGCGATCGAGCGGCTCGGCGATCAGGTGCGCCAGATCGAGCTGATCGCGGCGTACATCAAGCAGCACGATGTTGACGTGCTAGCGATCGCCGGCGACGTATTCGAGGCGCAGCTGCGCGGCGGCGCGCGGCAGGCCGTCGGCGCGATGATGGCCGCGCTTGCGGCGCCGCTTGCAGCCGGACTGCGGATCGTCGCGGTGGCGGGCAACCACGACCGCGACTGGTTCATCGATACGGCGAACCTCTGGCTCGGCGCGCACGCCGCGGCCGGCGGCGAGCGGGTGATCCTGCGCACGCGGCCGGAGCTGGTGACAGTCGAGGCCAACGGCGAGCGAGTGAACTTTGCGCTGCTGCCGTTTCCGGATGCGAGCCGCTACGACATGCGAGCCGACGACACAGGCGGCGTCGCCCAGCGCAACGAGATCCTGACGAAGCTCTTCATCGAAAAGATGGAGGAGCTGCGGAAGGAGGCATCGGCGCAACGCCTGCCGACGGTGCTGCTGACGCACGTCACGGTCACCGGCACGACGGTGAAGGCGCACCGCATCTCGGCGCGCGATGACGTCGTCGTACCGCGCGGCTCATTCCCGGACTTCGAACTGACGGTAATCGGTCATATCCACAAGGCCGAGCAGATCGGCGGCGGCCACTTCTACTACGTCGGCGGCCTCGACCGCATGGATATCGGCGAGCGCGATTACGCACCACGTGTGCTGCTCGCCGATATGGGGCCGGAAGGCCTACGCGAGATCACCTCGCTGCCCCTCGACCCGACGCCGTTCGCTGCGATCACGGCGACGGACGAAGATTCACTGCGCGCCGCGCGCGAGGGCATCGAGCGGCCGGACGAGACGCTCGTGAAGTTGACGCTTGAGGTGCCGGAGGGGACGTACACAGCGCCGCTCGTCGACCTGGCGCGGCAGCTGTTCCCCCGGCTCTACGGCAACGTCGAGCACGTCTGGACCGGCGCGCAGCAACTGAACCCGTCGATCGAGGGTCTCAATCCGGCGAACGTCGAGGAGACGGTGCGCCGCTACCTGGAGGACCAGATGCTGCCTGAGGGAGAGCGCGATGCGCTGATCGCGCTCGTCGGCGAGCTGCGCGCGACAGCGGTACGGAGCGACGAATGATCCCGATTCGCGTCGTCATGAAGGGGTGGATGCGCTACCGCGACGAACAGGTCGCCGACTTCTCGCACGGCCGGCTGATCTCGATCTGCGGCGAGAACGGCACCGGCAAGTCGTCGATCTTCGATGCGATCACGTACGCGCTTTACGGGCAGCATCGCCTCGGCAAGACGCAGGTCGAGCAATTGATCTCGCAAGACGAGAACCGGCTTTCGGTGGAGTTCGAGTTTGAGGCAAACGGCGAGCGCTACCTGGTACGCCGCAGCCGCGGCCGAAAGGAGAGCGAGCGCGACCAGGGCCTCTGGAGCTTCGACAACGCGGGGCCAGACCAGTGGACCCCAGTGGCCGGGACGCAGAAGGATGATGCGCTGCGCCGCACTCTGGATCACATCGTGCGGTTGTCGCCGGAAGCGTTCACGTCGTCGTTCCTGCTGCAGCAGGGCGCGGCGACCGAGTTCCTGGATGCAGACCCGCAGCCGCGCTTCCGGATTGTCGCGGGCCTCATCGGTCTACACGAATACGAACTGCTCGAGAAGCGGGCACGCGATGCGCAAAAGATCGAGAAGCAGCGGCTCGAGGATCTCAAGAACGAACTCGCGAAGTTCGGTGGTGTTGACGCGGCCTCGCTCGCCGAACTGCAGGCGGAAGCCGCCGCGGCCGCCGCAAGTGAAGCGTCGGCATCGCAGGCATTGCTGGCGGCCCGGGCGCAGCTCGCCGACGCACAGCGATACACGCGGCTTGCTGCCGAGATCGCGACGCTCGATGAAGAGATCGCCATCGCCGAGCAACTGATCGTCCAGAAGGATGCGATCGAGAAGGACGCGCTGGTGTTCCAGCAACTAAGTGATGCATCCGAGAAGGTCGCGCGCGTCGGCGCAGCAATCGCCGATGCGAGCCGAGAGGAAGCGGCGGCGAAGGACGCGCGCGGCCGCGCCGGAGCGATCGATATCGATGCGCTGGCGGCCGCTCACGTCGCCGCGGCGACGGCGGCTACATCCGCAACGGCGGATGCTGCCACCGCCGCAACTGCCCACACAGACGCAGTGCGGCATGAGCGCGAGGCGGCGGACTTCGCCGTCGTCGCGGAGGCGTATCTCGCCGCGCGGGCGCATCTCGGGGAGTGCGACCAGCGGATCGTGACGTACGACGGGCAACTCGCGACGTTGCCGCAGCTCGAACAAGAGGCCGCAGCGCTGCGTGCGATCAAGGAGGCGCTGCCGGCGCTCAGGCTCCTGCGCGAGGCGTACGAACACCTGGAGTCGCTGCAAACGACGGATGCGGCCGCGGCGCTGAAGAAGCTCGCGAGGGAACGCAAGAGCCTCGATGCGGAGATGCTCGCGGGCGAGCGGGCTGTGCTCGCCGCCGAGAAGCTGCTGGATGGCGCGCGAAGCGGTGCTGCTGCGGCAAGCGCACGGGTCACGCAGCTCGAGCAGCAGCGGGCGGAGCGGATGGCGTCATCGAAGGAATCGACGTGCAGCCGCTGCGGGCAGGCGATCGACAAGCAGCGGGCGAAGAGCGAGCTCGCGGAGCTGACGGCGGAACTCGCCGCGGCAAAGGCCGAGGCGACATCGGCGGTCGCCGACGAGCGCGCTGCTGTGGCCGCACGCACCTCCGCGCAGAACGAGAACAAGCGGCTCGCGGCCGCGATCGTCGCGAACACAGCGGCGACGAACGGCGCGACCGCGAGCCGGGACGAGTGCGCGCGCGCGACGAAGATCGCGATGGATCGCCGGAGCGAGTTCGAGCAGGTCGCGCCGCAGGAACTGGTCGCCGCCGTGCCGGCGCAGATCAGCTCGAAGGCGCTTGCGCCGCTACTCGCCACGCACGCGGACGTGCCGCAGCGCGCCGATGCGGCCGCTGGGCAGGTCGCCGCACTCGGCGGCATCGGCGGCGAACGGACGGCGGCGATCGCCGAGCGTGCACGCACGGACGAGACGCTCGCGGCCCACGGCGCCACGCTCGGCGGGCGCATCGGCGATGCCGCGACGGCGAGCGCGACGCATGCGACGACGAAGAAACAGCTGCTCGCGGCGTCGCAAGCGCTCGACGGCGCGACCGCGGCGGCGGAACGCGCGCGCAAGGCGGAGGCCGCGGCGGCAAGCGCGCTCGGCGATGGTCGCGAGCAGCGATTGATCCTCGAACGGGAGTCTGAGCGACACGAGCAGGAGGCGGCTGGCCATCGCAGGGCAGCCGCGGCATTCACCGATGGGCTCGGCGAACTCGCGGCGTCGGCGCTGGCCGATCCGTCGGGAACGCGGGCGATGCTCAAGACGCACCGAGAGCAGCTCGCCGGCGCCCCGGCTCGCAAGAAAGCGCTCGACGCGGCGAGGGAGCAGCGGGCAAGCGCCGCGGCGCAGCGCGCGGCGA
The DNA here is from genome assembly GCA_038240335.1 of Dehalococcoidia bacterium. Classification (GTDB taxonomy): domain Bacteria; phylum Chloroflexota; class Dehalococcoidia; order DSTF01; family JACRBR01; genus JBBSDV01. The sequence goes on along the minus strand of JBBSDV010000035.1, from coordinate 10,985 downwards.
AGGACGATGAGATCGAGGCGATCCCGGCTCCGCATCGGATTGCGGCGGACGTCGGCGCCGCGGCGGCGAATGCGGCCGATGCCGCGTGCGCGGAGGCCAAGCAGGCGCTGACGGCGGCGCAGCACGCGCTTGCGACGCTCCAGGCGCGGATCGGGCAGCTGGCGGACCTACGGGAGCAGAAGGCAGCGGTCGAGGCGCGCTGGAAATTGCTGAAGACGCTGGTGAAGCTGCTCGGCAAGCAGGGGCTGCAGGGCATGCTGGTGACGAGCGCGCTCGACACGATCAAGAATCACGCCAACGCGTTCCTGCAGCGACTGACCGGCGGCAGCCTGCAGCTGACGATCCAGCGCGAGGGCGACGCGCTCGAGTTGCAGGCGATCGATTCGACATGCATGCGGGAGCCGCGCAGCGTGCGGGTGCTCTCGGGGTCGCAGAAATTTCGCTGCGCCGTGGCGATCGCGTCGGGGATCGGGCAGTACGCGGGCGCGGGCGGGATGCGATCGATCGTCATCGATGAGGGCTTCGGCAGCCTGGATGACACGGGCCAGCAGACGATGGTGGACGAATTGAAGCAGCTGGCGACGCATATGGAGAAGGTGATCGTCGTCTCGCATCTCGATGCGTTCAAGGATCCGGCGGACTTCCCGGATCGACTGATCGTGAAGACGAGCGGCAGCGGCTCGCGCATCGAGCGCGTGGGCTAGGGCTGTGCGCAATCGTTGCTTTAGGCGGGTGGGTCGTAGAGCGTTCCCAACCTGCTCGCCTCATTCGCCGTGTCCGCTCACACCCCCGAACCCCCGGCAGAGGCGCTGCGCCCTCTGCACGCCCGCCTCAACCACGCGTCGCACCCGCGCAAAACTCTCGACATTCGACGACGTATTCGTCGCATTCCGGGCGCGATCCTCCATCGTTCCAACGTCCAACCTCAAACATTCAACACCCGCCGAAAACGTCCTCGAAAGCCCGCCCTCCGACGTCCGACCTCCTAGCGTCCATCTCTCACTCTCACCGCCTCAGTCGAACGATGTAACCTTTCCCCGCACCCTCGCGTCTAAGTAGATGAAGGGAGAACAGGCGTGGACGAGGAGCGCGAGGCGGCGGTGATGCTGCTGGAGCGGGCGAAATCCGGCGACAAGGATGCATTCGGCCTCCTTGCGGAGGAGCACCGCAGCGCCCTGATGCGCCTGTGCTACAGGATGACGGGATCACCCGAGACCGCCGAAGACCTCGTGCAGGAGACCCTTCTCAAGGCCTACACACACCTCGAGGGCTTCGACTTCAGGGCGTCGCTCCAGACCTGGCTGTTCCGGATCGCGACGAACGCCTGCCTCGACCATCAGCGCGGCAAGAAGCCGTGGGATCTCGACAAGCGCTGGCAGTGGTTCCGCGAGAACGGCGAACTGGTGCGGCAGGTCGAGCAGCAGATGTACCTCTCGCCGGAGCGCTGGGCGGAGGTGAAGGAAGTCGCCGCGACCTGCGTCAACTGCATCACGATGTCGCTGCCGGACAAGCAGCGGGCGGCGCTGGTGATGTGCGATCAGATCGGGCTCTCGCGCGAAGAGGCGGCGCAGGCGATGAACGCCTCGGTCGCGTCGGTGAAGACCGAGTTGCATCGTGCACGCAAGAAGATGACCGAGGTGTTCGAGACACGCTGCCAGCTGGTCGATGAACAGAACGAGTGCGACGGCTGCATCGTTGCTGCGCGCGCGAAGCGCATCCAGCGCGACCGCCAGGGAATCGCCGCTGCGGAGATCATTCCATTGGAACAAACGCAGACGCGAGCGGGCGGGCGACAGGATGGCGCGGCCGGCGCCGCGTTGCCGAGGAAGACGCGACGCCGCGCCGGTGCCGACGCCAACCCGGAGCATGCGAGGACCGCATCGACGAACGCCGGCGCGGACATCGGCGCAATCACCCGGAGCTTGCCGGCTGCAAACGCGCGAGGTGGAGCATGACCTGCGACCAGATCGACGAGCTGCTGTCCGACCTTCTCGACGATGAACTTGCGGACGGCGTTCGGGCGGGCGTCGAGGCGCACCTCGCGTCGTGCGCTCGCTGTGAGGGTGGTTACCGGGCGCTTCGGCGAACGGTGCGCTTCGTGCGTGCGCACGCGAACACGCAATTCACGGCGGGAACGGCGGGTGACGACTACCGCAACTTTACGCGCGCCATCGTCGATGACGAGTACGACCGCACGCCGATCCAAGTCCTGGTCGAGTCGCTCGGCGACCTGCCGCCACCGGGCTAGCCCGACGATCGAGCGTGTGCGGCGTGCTCGATCGCACGACTCGCCGCAGCAAAACGCAGATGATCGATGCCGAGGGCATCGCGGAAACAGCACGCGCACGCGCGCATAGGAGGTCGAGATGAAGTACGACGTGATCGTGATCGGCGGCGGCGTGACGGGGCTCGCAGCGGGGGCGCTGCTTGCGACGCAGGGCAAGCGCGTCGCCGTGCTCGAGAAGGGCAACCAGCCGGGCGGCCGCGCCTACACCTATGAGGAGAAGGGCTTCACGCTCAACTACGGCCCGCACGCGATCTATCGTCCGAATTCGGGGCTGCTCGGCGAGCTGATGGGCCGGCTGGGGCGGCCGGTGCCGAAGCACGGATTTCCGGAGCCGATCCGCAGCTACTGGGCCGACGGCGAGCGGTTCGGCGCAGTCGGCGCGAAGCCGCACCAGATGCTGATGACGCCGCTGTTCTCGCTCGGCAGCCGCATCGCGATGGCGCGGCTGTTCCTCAAGCTCAAGAGCGCGAAGCCGGATACGTGCGGCGATCTGACGTGGGGCGAGTGGGTCGCCGGCGCGACGAGCGATGAGCCGGTACGGCGGTTTGCGAACGCACTCGCGACGGTGAACACGTACACGCGACCGGCGTCCGGATTGAGCGCGGCATTCGTGCTGAGCGCGATCCAGCGCAACGTCTTCGCCAAGGACTATGTCGGCTACATGTTCGGCGGCTGGCGGACGATGTACGACGCGTTCATCGAGACGCTGACCGCCGGCGGCCGCGGCTCGCTCGTCACGGGCGCCCGCGTCGATCGGCTCGAAACCGATGCCGCCGGTCGGGTCACGGCGGCGATCGTTGACGGCGTTCCGTACGAGGCCGATGCATTCGTCTGCACGCTGCCGCCGCAAGATGCGCCGACGATCGCCGCTCCCGGGACGGCCCTGGCGACGGAACTAGCGCAGTGGTCGGGGCTCGAGGACGTGCGGGCGTTGTGCATGGATCTCGGCTTCAGCCGCCGGCTGCGCGACGACCTGTCGTACATCTTCGACATCAACGACGACCTCTACTACAGCCTGCACTCGGAGACGGCGACCGACCTCGCGCCGGCGGGCGGCCTGCTGATGCACGCGATGGCGTACCTGTCGCCCGACGAGACGCTGGACGAGGCGCTGCTCGCGGGGCGAAAAGCGGCGTTGGTTGGCGGCCTCGATCGTCACTTCGCGGGCTGGCGAGAGGCGCTCGTCGTCGAGCGCACGCTGCCGAACGTGCGGGTGGTGTGCGCGCGCAGCACGCCGGCGCAGTTCGAGCGTAACCGCGTACCGCTGCGATCGGCGTCGGCGTCGAACCTGTACTTTGCCGGCGACGGCCGCGACCTGCCGCTGAACCTCAGCGAGATCTGCTTCGCGTCGGCGATGGAGATCGCGGATACGCTCGCGACGACGAGCTCCCGGACGCCGCGCGTCGCAGCGGCCGGTGCGACCGGGTAACGCCCGTCCTGCAAGCGCGCGATCGCGTCCGCACACATCATTTGCGCCGAGCCGAACACGCCGCTCTCGCATCCGGGAGCGGCGTTCCGCGCGAACTACAAGCGACGAACGACGAACCGCGACCTGCCCACGAACCCCCTCGTTCGACGATGCCAGGCGATTACACTTATGCAGCCGGGTTGGTTCGACGGGCGCTAGCGGGAGAACGAGCATGAAGGTCGCGATCGGGTTCGGAATGACGGGGACCGCGGACTGGGACGAGCTGTCGACGTACGCTGTCGAGGCGGAGCGGCTCGGCGTTGACTACGCCTGGACGGCGGAGTCGTGGGGCCACGACGCGGTGACGCCGCTCGGCTACCTCGCCGCCAAGACATCGCGGATGATGCTCGGCGCGGGCATCATGCAGGCGGTCGCGCGGACGCCGGCCAACACGGCGATGACGGCGATGACGCTGGCCTCGATGTCGCACGGCCGCTTCATCCTCGGCCTCGGCGCCAGCGGGCCGCAGGTCGTCGAGGGCTGGCACGGCGTGCCGTTCCGCAAGCCGATCCAGCGCATCCGCGAAGTGATCGAGATCGTGCGCCTCGTCTCGAGCGGAGAGCGCCTGCAGTACGACGGTCAGATCTACCACCTGCCGCTGCCCGGCGGCGAGGGGAAGGCTCTGAAGTCCGGCGCGAAGCCGGAGTCGCGCATCCCGGTGTACCTCGCGACGCTGAGCCCGAAGAGCCTCGAACTGACGGGCGAGGTGGCTGACGGCTGGATCGGCACGTCGTTCATCCCCGAGCAGGCAAGCGAAGTCTTCTTCGACGCGATCCGAGCCGGTGCGAAGAAGGCCGGGCGCAAGTTCGAGGATCTCGACCTGCAGGCGGGCGGCACCGTGTCGTTCTCGGACGACGTCGACCGGCTGATTGCACGAAACCGCCCCGGTATCGCGTTCACGCTCGGTGCGATGGGCTCGAAGGAGCACAACTTCTACAACGCCGCGTTCCGGCGCGCCGGGTACGAGGAGGAGGGGCTCGCTGTGCAGCGCCTCTGGCTCGAGGGCAAGCGCAAGGAAGCGGCCGACCTCGTGCCGGACGAGATGGTGCAGAAGGTGAACATGCTCGGTACGGAGGACATGGTGCGCGACCGCATCCGCGCCTACCGCGACGCCGGCATCACGACGCTGCGCGTCCACCCCGACGGCGCCACACTCGACGATCGGCTGGCGACGCTCGGGCGGGTGATCGAGCTGGTGAAATCGGTCGGCGCGGAGCGTTAGTCACGCGATTACCGAGCGAACACGATGTCGTGTCGATACGACAACATAAAAAGTTCGCCGTAAGGTCATGCTTCGTCGGGCGGCTTCGTGCCACGCTCTCGCGGCATTTGGCGTCCGCTCCGCAGACTCAGCTTCCGTCGTACCCACAAAACGAGCCACGCATATGTATATACGACGACCATGTGCCATCCGATCGCGACGTGCGGATTCCACTCTGGTCGTTCCGTAAATTCCAGTAAATGCCGAACGAACTCCGTCGCCGCTTCGAACCCCGCTTTCACCCACGGCAGGAACGAGAGCCCCTACGGCCCAGTGACTTCCGCCCATAGGAGATCCTGTCCCGCCCGCCGTACTCTCGCCTGACCAGCAGGGTTCGATTCAGGAGGAGGTGGAGGATGGAGAAGCCCGGGACGAGCGCGGACGGAGCCGGCGAGACGAAGGACATCGGCGCGCTCGAAGAGCAACTCGCCGACGCGCAGGCGGAGGTCGAGCGGCTGCAGCGTTCGGCGGCGAATGCGAACGCGCGCGCCGACCACGCGATCGCCGAGGCGACAATGCTGCGGGGCGACGTGCTGACGGCGACGGAGGCGAGCGCCGCCGTGGCCGCGGATGCGGCGCAGGTCCGCAACGAGATCGAGACCGCGAACGAGCAGTCGCGGGCGGCGGCGCACCGCTACCGCGATCTCGTCTTGCGGACGGAGCCGAGCCTGCCGGCCGACCTGATCGCCGGCGATAGCGTCGAGGCGATCGACCTCGCCGTGACGGCCGCGCGCGAGATCGTCGGCCGCGTCCGCTCGCACATCGAGTCGCAGGCGCAGGCCGGCCGCGTCCCCGCCGGCGCTCCGTCGCGCTCGGCGCCGAACCTCAGCACGCTGACGCCGGAGCAGAAGATCCGCCACGGGCTCAACGCGCGCGCGTAGCTGCTCGTCGATCCGCGGTCGGCGGTCGGAGGTCGCGCCGTACGAAGGCTGACTTGGCCGTGCGTCTCCGTCTTGGCCGCACAGGCCATCGCCAGTCGCGCATCACCGCTCACCAATCACCGGTCATCAGTGACCAACACCGGTGACCAGTCGCCAATCACCAATCACCAGCACACCAGAAACGGAGACGAACACGTGGCCCTGACACTCGCCGAGTCGGCGAAGCTCTCGAACGACATCATCCTCCAGGGCGTGGTCGAGACGATCGTCCTCGATTCACCGATCCTGCAGGCGCTGCCGTTCATCGAGATCACCGGCAACGGCCTGACGTACAACCGCGAGAACACGAACCCGGCCGCGACGTTCTTCAACGTTGGCGACACGTGGACCGAGGCGACGCCGACGTTCTCGCAGATCACAGCGACGCTCGCGATCGTCGGCGGCGACGCCGATATCGACAACTATCTGCTGACGACGCGCAGCAACATCCAGGACATGCAGGCCGCCGTCATCCGGCTGAAGGCGAAGGCGGTACAGCAGAAGTTCGAGGACACCTTCATCAACGGCGACACGGCCGTCGATGCGAAGTCGTTCGACGGCGTCGACAAGCTGACGACGGGCGGCCAGATCGCCACGATGGGCGTCAACGGCGCGACGCTGTCGCTCGCCAAGCTCGATGAGGTGATCGACCTCGTGAAGGGCGGGCCGCCGGCGATGCTGCTGATGAGCAAGCGCACCCGCCGCTCGCTGAACAACCTCGCCCGCACGAGCGGCAGCTTCCTGCAGACGGACCGCAACCAGTTCGGCCAGATGGTGCAGTACTACGACGGCGTGCCGATCGGCGTCTCCGACTACATCAACGACGCGAAGACCGTCGGCACGAGCACCGACTGCTCGACGGTATACGCGATGCAGATGGGTGAGGGCGCGCTGGCCGGCCTGACGGCGCCGGGCGGCCTGATCGTCGAGACGATCGGCAGCCTCGAGACGAAGGACGCCACCCGCACGCGCGTCAAGTGGTACGTGACGACGGCGCTCTTCAACACGATCAAGGTGGGGAAGCTGATCGGCGTGCGACCGTAGCGGCTGGCGCCGCTGTTCACAGCTCACAGTTCACAGTTTGTTGTTTCGCAGAGACGCCGCTCCCGGTTCGGGAGCGGCGTTTGGCGTAGTGTGGATGCCGGTACTCCAGGATTCAATATCGTCCGCGCTGCGCGTCCCCGTGCGATCACGAACAGTTCAGGATCGGTGCGTTGGCGCTGTTCTTCGTTCACGTGTAGCGGGCGACGAACGACAGACTAGCCGCCGCGCCCGCTACGCCGCGGATTCTTCGTCGTCGTCTGCGTCATCGTTCGCAATGCGCGCCGCTGTCAGTTCCTCGCGGATCTCGGTGACGCGGGGCGAGTTGGCGCTGTACAGCCAGGCGATCGGGCCGGCGGCGACGAGCGTCAGGAAGCCGGCGACGCGTGCCGCGGTGCCTTCCGCCATCTCGGAGACGGGGGTAGCGGCCGGCGTGCCGAAGGGGTTGAGCCACTGGCTCCACTGGTCGTGGAAGTAGCGTGTCCAGAGGTCGGCGTTGGCCGTCGTCGACTCGTGTACCGTCACGTCGTTGTTCTCCATGCTCACGTCCTTATGTCTTCGTGCTCAGCGTAGCGCCGACGCGCGACGGCACGATTAACCAGCGGTTAAACCTAGATGAACTGGTACCAAAGAGGTGTTCGCGACAGAAGCACCGACTAGATCATCGGCGCGTCGCACCGTTCCCGAAGAGGATACCGGCGTCTCCGTCATGGGACAACTATGCGTGGGCGGCGACGCCGTGGGTATAGGTGTGTGTACTGATCTTGGAACGCGCCATCGAGCGCGCCCTGTGCTCGCGGCGCGCTGATCCTTCGTAGCTTGGGGACGAGAACGCATCGTCCGTCGAGCGCCGAGTTCCTCGCCTCATTCGCCGTGTCCGCCAGCGCGTGCCCGGATGCAGTTGTTAATTAGGGAGAGAGAGAGAGCTCTGGGGGACACCCCGGACCCCTAGCAGAGGCGCTGCGCCCTCTGGCACTGCCGCATTCGAATTTGTCGTAACGCACGCCGGATCTGGCTCAGCGAGATACCGGCTCCGAACATCCACGCGCACTGAATGGAGAGCTGGCCGAGAGGCCCGCGGCCCCACGGCACCTTCGTGCGCGGATCCCCGAATGGACGGCGTTGCGCGCGCGGGCGTACACTGAGAGACACGGCCCCGCGACGGAGACCTCGGACATGCCAGCCAAAGAGCCCGATAAGGTTCAGCGCGAGATCGAGGAACTGCTCGACAAGCTCGATAATTTCGTGCCTGAAGATCGGCTTGTGTCGAAGATCAAGAAGCGCCGGCGCGAGAACGAGGGCCCGGGCGCGTTCGAGCGCACGTTTCTGTGGTTCCGCGCGCGATTCTCAAAGATTACGGTCGGTCACATCCTGCTCGGCGGCATCGGACTGACACTGCTCGCCACGTTTGCGCCGGGGCTGTTCGGCGGCTACGCGCGCCCAGTCTTCTTCCTCGGGCTGATTCTCTCCGGAGGCGCGCTGCTGCTGTCGTTGATGGGCTGGGATAGCCGCCGGACGATCGCCGGGGGGCCGGTGGAGCGACGGTGGCGCGGCCAGGTCATCAGCTACTCACAGCCAAGCCCGAACCGGCTCCGCAATTGGTGGCGCCGCCGCGGGAAGTAACCGCGCGCCGTATACCCGGTGACGCCGCTATTCACGACTGCTCCACCCGGCTGAAGCACGCTTGCACCGTGGCCGCGAGCGTTCGCGCCGTCAAGGAGTCGCGGTGGTGCCTGCATCCCCGTACGGAGGCGAGGGGCGGCATGCTATACTGAGGTGCCCCTTCTACCGTTCGCCCTCGCGGTGGCGTGCGGCCGGAGCGCAATCCCTGATCGGGATATCGTGACGGCCGGCCGCAGTCGGTGCACCCTTCCCGGCCCGTAACGACCGCGTCAGCGCCGATGCACTGCGCCTCTGGCCGCCACGCGCGTTCGCTCGGCGGCACCACCTTATCCGGCCGGAGAGCCGACGACATGAACGAACAGACCACGATCGAACACCAGCAGACGCTGCTTGCGGACATCGGCATCCTCACGGATCGCCTGCGGCAACTACGCGCAACGCCGCACCTCGACAGCACGCGGGTGCGCGCGCTCGAAGCGGAGGCGCGCACTAAATGGGCGGAGCTGCGGGTGGCACGTGCGGGCCCGATCGAGGGCGACATGACCCGACCGGATCCGAAGGGGCACTACCGTTGAGCCGCGCGTTTGCACACCTTGGACGAAGGAACGACGATGACTGATTCGCAGGAAGACCGAACGTCCGGCATCCGGCACACGCACTCGTTCGTCGCCGAGGCGACGCTGCCGCGCATGCAATCGACGCACGACCTGCTGCGCTGCGACGTCGCCAAGAGCCGCATTCTCAGCGCCAGCCTCTGCAGCGTGTGCGGCGACGTCGAGGTCGCATCGCTCGAAGAGTGCAAGACAAGCGACTGCCAGGATCACCGCATCTGCCAGAAACCGTACCGGTAGCTCGTCGTTTGTAGTACTGCGGTAGGCGCAGGTGAGCCAGTTCGCGGCCGCCACGCATGGTCGCGTCGATTGCTGGTGCAAGTTGAAAGTGCCAGCCCGAACGCCAGTATCGAGGTCACTGGCGAACCGTCGCGGCTGCGATCACTACAGACGACGAACTACAAACGACGAACTTTATCGAAGCACAAACCCGAGGATGACGAGGGTGATGACGACCATCGTCGCGAGGATCGCGATGCGGCGAAGCTCGTGGTAGGCGTACGAGGTGTCGCGTTGGGCGAGCGCCTGAAGGTCGAACTCGCGGCGCTTGCGGACGCCCTGCTGCTGCATCGCGCGAACGGTGGTCGGCAGGCGGTTCGCGCGCGTAGAGCCGGCTGTTGATGCTGCGACCGCCTCTCGCCGAGGCGGCGAAGCCGCGATCGGAACGGGCGGCGGGACCGTGGCCATCGTGTTCGTGGTGTCGGCGAGGAGGGCGACTTCGTCGTCGGCCGTTTGCTCGACCGCTTCCGCCTCGGCAAGCATCTCCGGATCGTCGACGATGTCGGTGTCGTGCTCGGGGCTCTCGACAGATTCCGTGGCGGTAGCGACGGCGCCGGCGAGATAGCTGCGATCCGTGCGCTTTTTCTTCGCCTGGATACGGCCATCGCGGACGAGCGGTCGGTTTTGTTTCGGCAACGTGGACACCCTGTTATGACGCGCAGCGCGCGATGATGGTCTGTGGACTGATCGCGACGACAGTATAGCCTTGGCTTGTGAGCGTCACAACGCGCGGCCGGTGCCGGTCACCATGCCGTGCTTGCGGGCGCCGCGATCGGCGGGTGCAAGCACTGATGTTTTGAGGGCCGTCTAGTCGCCGAGCACGGACTTGTAGCCGAGGCCCATGATCTCCTCGACGTACTCGCTCCGCCAGCCCGGGTTCGGGATGCGTATCGTGTGCTCGCGGAACCAGTGGTGGTAGCTCAAGTACTCGTCCTCGAGCTTGCGGCGCCACTCATCCTCCTCCGCGAAGATGGCCGGATCGACCTCCTCGAGGCGGGCATTGACGTCGCTCGGGTCGATATCGAGATCTTCCTGCCAGTAGTCGGAAAGATAGTCGAGGCAATCCTCGAGGTCCTTGCGGCAGTCGTTGATCAGCAGCGACATCATGCCTTCGCGATCGACCGCGTCGGCGCGCAGGCGAAGCTCGCGGGCGCAGTTCTCGCACACAACAACGAGGCGGCGCGCGTCGCACTCGTCCTTGTTCTTGCAGTTGTGCGTGCGCGGTGCGTAGTCGGCGACCGATGGCGAGCGGCTGTATCCGGCGACCAGCGTCGAATTGAGGCTGCCGCAGCGCAGGCAGTTGATCTTGTCGGCGAAGATGTCGTCGAGGGTCTTCTCCCAATCGATTTGCATCACCGCCCTCCTTGCTCAGCGTGAAACATCACAAAAGCATTCTAACAAAGCCAGCAGGGCCGATAAAGCCACCCCTGGCAGGGATGGAGCGCCGTGTCGGCCTCAACGGAATGGCTACGCTCTCGCCGGAACGATCGGTTCT
>JBBSDV010000034.1:0-19719 GCA_038240335.1 Dehalococcoidia bacterium | reverse complement strand
TTGATCACGACGCCGGAGTCGCTCTACCTGATGCTGACAGCCGATCGCAGTCGGCGGCTGCTGCGCAACGTCCGCACCGTGATCGTCGACGAGCTGCACGCCCTGATGCGCGACAAACGCGGCAGTCATCTCATGCTGACGCTGGCGCGCCTCGATGCGCTTGTGATGGGGACGGGCGGTGCGGCCACAGAACCGGCCGAAGCTGGAAGCGTAATGCTGGACGCTGGATCCAATTCGGCGTCCGCGGCCTCCGACATCCGACCGCTCACCGCCCCATCGCGGCGGCCGCTGCGCATCGGCCTGAGCGCGACGGTGCATCCGATCGACGAGGCGGCGCGATTCCTGGTCGGGACGCGGCATGTCGGTGCCGACGGCAAGCCCGAATGCACGATCGTCAACGTCGGTCATCGACGCGATCTCGATCTCAAGATCGAGGTGCCGCCATCGGATCTGCAGGCGGTCGCGACGAACGAGCAGTGGGGCGACATTTACGACTCCATCGCGGCCCAGATCGCGGAGCACCGAACGACGCTCGTCTTCGTCAACACACGGCGAATGGCCGAGCGCATCGCCCACAACCTCGCGGAGCGCGTCGGCGAGGAGCATGTGGCGGCGCATCACGGCAGCCTCTCGAAGGACCGGCGTCTGCGGCTCGAGCAGCGGCTGAAGGACGGCGAGATGCGGGCGATCGTCGCAACGGCATCGCTCGAACTCGGCATCGATGTCGGGACCGTCGATCTCGTTTGCCAGATTGGCTCGCCGCGGGCGATCACGACGTTCCTCCAGCGCATCGGCCGCTCCGGTCACGCGCTCGGGCTGACGTCGCGCGGGCGGCTGTTCGCCACTTCCCGCGACGAATTGGTGGAGTGCGCCGCACTGGTGCGCGCAGTGCACGACGGCCGCCTCGACCGCGTCGAGCCGCCAATCGCCCCGCTCGACATCCTGTCGCAGCAGATCGTCGCCGAGATCGCGTGCGGCGAGTGGAGTGAGGACGCGATGTACGAGCTCGTGCGCGAGGCGACGCCGTATGCCGGCCTTTCGCGCGCCGACTTCGACGACGTGATTGAGATGCTAAGCGAAGGCGCTGCGCCGCGCGTCGGCCGCGGCCGCGCGTTGCTGCACCGCGATCGCATCGCCCGCACGCTGCGGCCCCGGCGCTCGGCGCGGCTGACCGCGCTGACCTGCGGCGGCGCCATCCCGGAGGTGGCCGACTATCGCGTGGTGCTCGATCCGGACGAGACGTTTATCGGCACGGTGAACGAAGACTGGGCGATCGAGAGCATGGCCGGCGACATTTTCCTGCTTGGCTCGCACTCGTGGAAGATTCGGCGCGTCGAATCGGCGCGCGGCATTCTGCGTGTCGAGGATGCGCAGGGGCGGCCACCGAGCGTGCCATTCTGGCTCGGCGAAGCGCCGGGCCGGACGTGGGAGCTGTCGGAGGAGGTCAGCCGCTTGCGACGCGATGTCGCGCGTGCGATTGGGTGGGAGAGCGAGGCGCGGGATCATGTGGAACCTGGAAAACGTGTTCATCCAGAATCCAACATCGAACATCCAAGATCGGCGACCCAACCACTCGTCCTCGAGCAGCTGACCACGGCATGCGGTCTCGATGAATCCGCCGCGGCGCAAATGATCGACTACATCGCGGCGGAAGTGGCGGCGCTCGGGGTCATGCCGTCGGACACGGACATCGTCTTCGAGCGCTTCTTCGACGACGCCGGCGGCATGCAGCTGGTGGTGCACGCGCCCTTCGGCGGCCGCGTCAACCGCGGCTTCGGGCTGGCGCTGCGCAAGCGATTCTGCGTGAACTTCGACTTCGAACTGCAGGCGGCCGCGACGGACGACGCGGTCGTGCTCTCGATGGGGCCGCAGCACAGCTTCCCGCTCGAAGATGCCTTCTCGTTCGTCCGGGCCAACGTGCTGCGCGAGTCGATCGAGCAGGCGCTGCTCGTCTCGCCGATGTTCGGCGCGCGCTGGCGCTGGAACGCGACCCGCGCGCTGCAGGTGCTGCGGAGCAACGCCGGCAAGCAGGTGCCGCCGCCGATCCAGCGGATGCGGTCGGACGATCTGCTTGCCGCGGTATTTCCCGAGCAGGTGGGCTGCCAGGAGAATCTCACCGGACCGCTCGATATCCCGGATCATCCCCTTACGCGACAGACGGTCAACGACTGTCTCTTCGAGGCGATGGATCTCGTTCGCCTGACCACAGTAATCGAGAAGATGGAGCGCGGCGAGATCCGCATGCACGCGCGCGACACGACAGAACCGTCGCCGTTCGCGCACGAGATCCTGAACGCGAAGCCATACGCGTTCCTCGACGATGCCCCGCTGGAGGAGCGTCGGACGCGCGCGGTTTCGCTGCGCCGCACCCTGCCAGCGAACCAGCGCGATCTCGGGAAGCTCGACGCCGATGCGATCGAGCGCGTGCGCGACGAGGCGCGGCCGGAGCCGCGCGACGCCGACGAGCTGCACGACACGCTACTCGGTCTGATGGTCGCGCCGGCATTGCTCGATGCGCAATGGCCTTGCGGCCGCGAGGCGTACGACACGCTCGCCGCGAGCGGTCGTGCCGCCGCCGTTGCGACGGCGGCCGGCGAGCTCTGGTTCGCGACGGAACAGCTGCGCGCGATCGAGGTGTTGTACGGGGACGCGACGATAGTGCCGCCCGTCGCCCTGCCGTCCCACCTCGATGCGCCGATCCCGGAGCGGGAGGACGCGGTGCTCGCGGCCGTGCGCGGGCACATGGAGTACCTCGGCCCGGCGACGGCGGAGTCGCTCGCCGCGATGCTCGACGTGCGCCCGCCGGAAGTCACATCGGCGCTCGCGCGTCTCGAGGGCGAGGGGATTGTCCTGCGCGGGCGCTTCACGGCGACTGGTGACACGAGCGAGCGCGCGGAGGAGTGGTGCGATCGGCGCCTGCTGGCGCGCATTCATCGCTACACGCTCGACCGGTTGCGCAGCGAGATCGAACCGGTGAGCGCGCAGGACTTCATGCGCTACCTGCTCGCGCGACAGCACATCTCCGGCAACCGGCGGCTTGAGGGAAAGCGCGGCGTCGTCGAGGCGATCGGACAGCTGCAGGGGTTCGAGCTTGCCGCAGCGGCCTGGGAGCGCGACGTGCTGCCGTCGCGCGTCGTCAACTACAACCCACAGTGGCTTGATGACCTCTGTCTTTCGGGTGAGGCAGCGTGGGCGCGATTGTCGCTCCGCAAGTCGAACGGCGCGACGAACGGCCGGGGCACATCGCCGCAGCGGGCGACGCCGATCACGCTCGCGCTGCGCCGCGATCTCGGCTGGCTGCTCGAGGCGGCGCGCGGCGACGAGCAGCCCGAAGAGCCAACGAACGGCGCGGCGGCCGCGACGCTCGACGCGCTGCGCCAGCACGGCGCGCTGTTCTTCGACGACCTCGCGGCGGCGAGCCGCCAGCTGCCGGCGCAGCTCGAGGAGGCGCTCTGGGATCTCGTCGCGCGCGGCATGCTGACGGGCGACGGCTTCCAGTCACTGCGCCAGATCATGACGCCGAGCGGCTCATCACGCGCGCGGGCGGCGCGACGCCACACACGCTACGGCGGCTCGCGCGCGACACGCAGCACGTCGCCGCAGGGCCGTTGGTCAATCGTCCACCGCTTCCAACACGAGCCGTCGCCAGTCGACGAGTTGGCGGAGCGCGTCGGCATGCAATTGCTCGCGCGCTACGGTGTCGTGTTTCGCGACCTGCTTGTCCGCGAGACGCTCGGCGTGCCGTGGCGCGAGGTGTTACGCGCTCTGCGTCGGCAAGAGGCGCGCGGCGTCGTGCGCGGCGGCCGCTTCGTCGCCGGCTTTATCGGCGAGCAATACGCGCTGCCGGAAGCGGTCGAGGGGCTGCGGCGGGTCCGCCGCGAGGAGCGAACGGGCGAGACAATCCGGATCAATGCCGCCGATCCATTGAATCTCGCCGGTATCATCACGCCCGGGCCGCGCGTGCCGGCGGTGCACACGAACGCCGTGATCTATCGCGACGGCATGCCCGTAGCATCGGAGGAAGGTCGCGCGCTGATCCAGCGACAGGCGCCGGAAGCAGCTCCCAGCCTGCCGACGACCATCGCGTAGCTTCGAAGTCGGGACCGGACGCTCGAACTACGGCGATTCCCGCCCTGTGACCTTCCTGGTTCTCGAAACCTCAAGTACTCGGTCACGGCTCTGCGGACCTCCGTTCCCGAAGTAGCTCGCCGAGACGCCGCCAGTCGGCGCGCTGCTGCTCGTTCGATCGATGCAGTGTCGATTGGCGGCTCGGGTGGTACATAGGCACGAGATCACGGCCATACCATCCGATATTCGTCGCGACGTCGCGCGCGAGAACGGCATCGTGCGCCGCGATCGCGGCGAGCGAGTCGAGGGCGACACGACCGAGCGTGACGACGAGCGGCGCACGGACGAGATCGAGCGTGCGCTGCAGGAACGGCCGGCAACGTGTGATCTCATTCGTGGTCGGCGTGCGATTGCGGCCGTGGTCGTCGAGTGGGTTGCAGAGTACGGCGTTGGTGATGAAGGCGTCGCGCCGGTCGATGCCGGCGAGGGCGAGGAATGTGCCGAAGCGCTTGCCGGATTCGTCCTCGGTCAGCGGCACGCCGGTAATCGCGCCGCCCCGCCGGCCGACAGCCTCGGCGACGAAGAGCACGCGGGCATCGAGCGTGCCATTCGACACGCCGAGCACGTGGGAATGCGCCATTCGTTCACACGCGTGGCAGGCGCTGACGTCGCGCACGACTTGGCGGAAGCGCGTGGTCCGAGCCGCGTCACTCACGGCACGCGACAGTGCTCATGTTTCTTCGCGCCCTTCGCGCTTGCGCGTCAAAAGAATGTGCTGCAGTTGGGACACAGCGCTCCGGTCTCACCACCAGAACTTTTGCCGGCGCAAGTACAGCGAATCCAGGTCAAGCTTCCAGCGTCCAGATTCAAGTGACAGCCAATAAGCGCGACAACCTCGAGATCGTCTGATCCCGGCTTCAACTTCGCGCTTCCAACTTCCTATCCCGCCACCACCGCCGGCTCGCCGACGACGATGCGCAGATTCTCGGCCGCCGGCATGCCGAGCGTTACGTCGCGGCCGCCGATCTCGACGGTGATGGTCGAGTTGTAGGACGCGACTTCGAGCACCTTGAGGCGGGCACCGGGAACGAAGCCGTTGCGCTGGTAGAAGGTCATGAGATCGTGGTCCTCCTCCGCCGGCTCGTTGATGCCGTCGATCGTGCGCTCGTCGCCCGCCTGCGCCGTCGCCAGCGGCAGCGTCGCCGGTCGCGTCGCGGGATCGACGCCGGGGAACGGGTTGCCGTGGGGACAGGTGGTCGGATTGCCCAGCGTCGCCATAATGCGCGCCTCGACGCGCGGCGTGATCGTGTGCTCGATCAGATGCGCTTCCTCGTGGGCGTCCGCCCAATCGAGGCCGAGAATATCGACCAGAAGGCGTTCGGTGAGCAGATGCCGGCGCTTGATCGACTCTGCCGCGTCGAGCCCGGCGGCTGACAGCGTGATCTCTTTCGCGGCATCGATCTCAACGAGGCCGTCGCGCTGCATGCGGTGCACCGTGTTCCATACGGTGGGCGCGCTGACGCTCATCTTCTCGGTCAGGCGCGCCGCGATGACCGGCCGTTCGGCCCGCGTCATGTCATAGATCTCCATCAAATAGTCTTCGATGATAGAGGAGGGTTTGTGCGGCATGCAGCCATCCTATTGCGAGTATGTGGAGCGGGATGAGGGCGAGCGCGCCCGTGCAGCACGCCGTCGAGTATAGCGAAGGATCCTGGGCGAATCTCTCGCGGGTTGCTTGCTTGGTGTGTCTGTAGCCTTGACTACGGATAATAATTAGCATAGGCTAAAGAGAACCCGGCGTTCGCACAGTCTTCAGCGTGATCGTATGCTCTTTTCACTTCTTGTGACCCTCCGCGAAGGCATCGAGATCGCGCTCGTGATCACGATCCTCCTCGGCTACCTGCGAAACATCGATCAAAAGCGCCACTTCCGCGAGATCTGGATCGGCATCGGCCTCGCTGCGGCGCTGTCACTGGCGTTCGGGGTCGCGCTCGAGATGACGTCGCGCGAGCTCAGCGGCCGCGTGCTCGAGGCGTTCGAGGGATTCACGATGCTGTTCGCCGTCGCCGTTTTGACCTGGATGGTGTTCTGGATGAAACGGCAATCGGCCGGCATCTCACGCGAGCTGCGATCGCAGATAGACAGCGCCCTTTCGCATGGCTCCGTGCTGGCGCTGGCGATGCTCGCGTTCTCGGCGGTGTCGCGCGAGGGCATTGAGACGACACTCTTCCTCTTCGCCGGCTCAACGGGCAGTGCTTCGGGGACGCAGTTCGTGCTCGGCGGTCTGTTTGGCTTCGGCATCGCTGCGATCGCGGGCGTCGCCCTGTATTACGGCGCGGCGAAGCTGCCGCTCAAGCAGTTCTTCCTCGTCTCAGGCGTGGCGGTCATCGTGCTCGCAGCGGGGTTGCTCTCGAATAGCCTGGCGAACCTGCACGCAGCGGCGCTCATCGACAACATTGGCCGCCGGCCCTGGGACACCGAGAGCACGATCCCGATGACGTCGACGATGGGGAAGTTCCTGCACACGGTCCTCGGCTACGACTCCGCACCGGCGCTGGCTCAGATCGCGCTGTACTGGAGCTATGTGGTCATCGTCCTCGGCGCGTATTTCCTGATTCCGGCCGGCAAGCCAGCGACAGCGCGCCGCGTGCAGGCTTCCGCCGCGACAGAGACTCCCAATGAACTCGCGGCGGCGACCGTGACCGTCAACGGCTCGCTAGCGACAAAGGACTTCTTGCCGAAACGGTGATCCCGCCTTCGGCGCACTCATACGACCCCAACCCCTACCTGATCGGAGAACCATCGATGCCAATCAAAAGCGTCCTAATCGCGGGCGCGGTCATCATTCTAGCGCTCGGCGCAGCGTGCTCGAGCAGCGGTGCAGGTGGCCGCGAAGTGACGATTGTACAGAAGGACGACGGCTGCGCGCCGGCATCAATCGCAGTGAAGCCCGGCGAGAAGCTGAAGCTCGTGGTTCAGAACGAGAGTGGCAAGGATTACGAGATCGAGGGCATCGACGGCACGAAGTTCGAGGAGCTCGTCGTGCCGTCCGGCAAGACGCGGACGCCGGGGTACACGGTGCCCGATGGCGGCGGCACGCACAAACTCAAATGTTACATCCCCGATGGGCCTTCTACGGTGATTGAACTGCAGGCGCTCTAGCTCGGGCACATTGGGCGCAAGGCGGCGTGAACCGGCTTTTTGCTTGCGTGTCAGGTCGTAGCCAAAGCGGATTAGGGTCAACTCGTCAGCGGTTCCCGGACGGGAGACCGCGGGTCGGGACCGGGAGCGCCGCCGACAATCTGCATGCCCGGCGGCAGCTCGGCGCCCGGGATGCGGCCTGAGATGGCGAAAAGCGCGTTCGCGATCTGCGAGACGCTGTACTTTCCGTGGCTGCGGTGGTGCATCAAGACGTCGACGTCGACGGTATACACGTTGCAGCGTCCCTCGCGACGACGGGCGACAATATTGTCCGCCTCCAGCGCCCGCAGTAACGAGAGCGCGGCGCGCTCCGTGACGCCGACCGAGTCCGAGATGTCGCGCAGGGTCGAACGCGGGTGTTCGATGACGTGGATGAGGACGAGAGCGTGATTGGTCAGCAGGCCCCAACGACCGGTCATCATTCCCCCTCCCGCGTGCCGATTGTGTCAGGACAACCGACAGAGGAACAGATCCGCGCGCGCATCCGTTGACACGCGAGTATTAGCGAAGTACGATACCAGTAATCAAATTCCGGTAACGTAGGTGTGGCCATACGTTTCCGGCTTCGAACATCTGGCATCGCAGTTCCTAGTTAGCCGGATTGCTCCGGTAATGTCAAGCTTAAGGTGATGCTTTTCGGTGCGAGACGGTCGCCGAGCCGTCTTTTGTGGGGAGTGTGAGTCGGCACATTCCGCCTTTGGGGGGCGGAGAAGAAGGGTAAGCAGGATGCTTATTTTAGTGCGCAAGGCCCAGCAAGGGATCTGGATCGAGGGCGATATCTGGGTGAAGGTGCTGAGCGTCGACCGCGATCGCGTGAAACTCGGCATCACGGCTCCGGATGAAGTAAAGGTGATGCGTCAGGAGCTGCTGGAGGTCGCGAATCCCGGCTTCGTTGAGGACGCGGAATCGAAGCGAGCGTCATAGCTCGATAACTGAGGGCCCAACCCAACCGCAACGGCCGGCAGAGCACTTCTGCCGGCCGTTTGCGTTGTGTGCCGGTCGCCACCAGCATGCGATGGCGTGCCACCGTATCGGCGACTTCGGCGTCGTTCCCTAACTCGAACGACGCGCTCATAAGCAGCCGTCGCCGTAAACTGTCCTTCTCACGCGCATCGAGAAAGGACCTCACAATGCAAATGCGGAACTTCGGGCGAACCGGTGTCAAAGTGAGCAGCCTCTGTCTTGGCTGCATGATGTTCGGCGGCAAGACGAGCGCCGACGACTCCTATGACATCATCGATAAAGCGATCGACGGCGGCATCAACTTCATCGACACGGCAAACGTCTACAGCATCGGCCGCAGCGAGGAAGTGACGGGCGAGGCGCTGAAGCGCAACGGCCGGCGCAACCACGTCGTGCTGGCGACGAAGGTGCACGGCGTCATGGGCAACGAAGACCCGAACATGCAGGGCAACAGCCGCCGCCACATCATCGAGCAGTGCGAGGCGAGCCTGCGCCGCCTGCAGACGGATTACATCGACCTCTACCAGATCCACCGCCCGCAATCGGATATCCCGATCGACGAGACGCTGCGGGCGCTCGACGACCTCGTGCGCTCCGGCAAGGTGCGCTACCTCGGCACGAGCACGTTTGCGGCCTGGCAGGTGATGGAGTCGTTCGCTGTCTCGAAGGAGCTGGGGCTCAACCGCTTCGTCTGCGAGCAGCCGCCGTACAACCTTCTCGATCGCCGCATCGAGCGCGAACTGCTGCCAATGGCGCAGACATACGGCATGGCGGTGATCCCGTGGAGCCCGCTCGCCGGGGGATTGCTCACCGGCAAGTACGAGCGTGGCCAGGAGCCGCCCGAAGGCGCGCGCTTCGGCGACACCTCGAACCCCATCTACCGGCGTCGCCTCAACGATCGCATCTACGACGTCGTCGACGGCCTGAAGCCGATCGCCGCTGAGAAGAACTGCACGCTGTCACAGCTCTCGCTGGCGTGGGTGATGAATCAGCCCGGCGTCACAAGCCCGATCATCGGACCGCGGACGATGGAGCAGTACGACGACAACATGGGCGCTGTCGATGTCGAGATCACCGAGGACGACCGCAAGCAGATCAATCGCATCATCCGCCGCGGCGACAGCGTCGCCCCGTTCTACGAGGCCGACTTCGGCCCGCATCAGTATCGGATCTAGCGGCGTTGGTGATTGGCGAGTGGCGACGACTGACGGGTGCCTCGCACCGATCTTAGAGTGGTGGCTAGGTCGTCCGCGTGGTCGGGTCGTCGCGGGACGAGCGGTGACTCATGACGTCAGCGACGGTTGTGATGGCTCTGATCTCAATCCTGACGGCTATGTGACGTAACAAATGCGCACATTTTTTCTTGACAAGCCTATACTAAGGTATGGGTTCGAACGCACAGAGTTGGTTCGACGACGAGAAACTCTTTCCGGGCGAGCGAATCGCGCGGGCGGGGCGCGCGTGGTACCGCACAGCCGCTGCGCCAGGGTGGTGGGAAGGAGAACTCATTCTCACGACGGACCGCCTGTTCTTTCTGCCGAACGTTGACAATGCGTCAATCGGCTCGGTCGCGTTCTGGCTCCGCGACGTCACGGCCGCGACGGCCGGACGTAATCGATTCACTATCGCCGCGGGCGACGAGCACGCGGTGTTCGAGGCGCATGACGGCTCCTCCGTTGCGTCCGCAGCGCTTCTCGGCATCCGGCAGGAGCCGTGGCTCGAGACCATCGCTTCATTGCGTGGCAATGCTCGGCGCTACGCCGTAATCGTCGACGCGCCGCGGCGACGGGCCGTGGGATGAGGTTGCTCGGGCTACTGGTGGTGACGGGAATCGCGG
This sequence comes from Dehalococcoidia bacterium, assembly GCA_038240335.1. Lineage (GTDB taxonomy): Bacteria > Chloroflexota > Dehalococcoidia > DSTF01 > JACRBR01 > JBBSDV01. The sequence continues at coordinate 9,650 of JBBSDV010000034.1, read as the reverse complement.
CGGCAGCCGCGATTGTGCTGTTCGTCGTCTTCGCCGACGGCTCGTCGCCCTCCGGCGCTGCCGTGGCCATCATCCCGACGCACACAGCGACGGCAGCGGCGCCGACCGCGACTCCGATCCCGCGTACGTGGCCCGAGGGCGTGGTCAGCTTCCACGGCCAATACGGGAAGGGCTGGCTATTGCTTTCGTGCCTCGATGTTAATCATGACGGCGTCCTCGACGCGGGCGATGGCGTCGGGCTGCGCGACGTATCGATCCCACTTGTTCCGGCGAAGTCCTGCATCGATCGCGCACATCATGCCGACTTCTTCGCCGAGGGCGGAACCGACTCCTCGGGCTTCGACTGCGCGGCCGGCGATCGGCCGGCGATCCTGCTCACGATCGGCTCCGCTGGCACCGACCTGCTCGATCTGACGAGCGGCGAGAGTCTCGGGCTGCTCGACATCATCAACGCTCTCCAGCCGCGCGCCACCGCCGCCGGCATCACGACGGCGCCCTGGCTCGCCGCGTCGGCGCTCTTCGGCGCCGAGCAGGCGCAGACGAGCATGGAGCAATGGCTCGAGTCGAATCTCTCGCAGGTGCTCGACAACTACCCATGTTTACGCGCGGTCCTCATCGGCAACAGCCACGGCGGCGTTACCGTGACGTCCGTTACGGAGGTGCTCGACGCCGAGTACGGCGACCGCATGTTCGGCGTCATGCTCGATCGCACGATCGCGCTGTACGATCGCGCGGCGACCGAGATGCCCGAGAGAACGCCGCTGCTTAACCTCTTCCAGACGAACGAAGGCTGGCATGGCGATTTCATCGACGCCCCGAACGTCACGAACGTCGATGCATCGGCCGAGCGGGCGCCGATCGCTCCCAGCGACGGCGGTGGCGGCGTGACGATGGTGACGCACAAGACGCTCGACGACTCACCGCCGGTGCAGCGCCTCGTCGAGGATGCGATCATCGACTGGCTCGCCTCTCCGTCCACCAGTGCGGCTATCCCGACCCCAACGGCTTTCCCATGATTGGTGCCTGCCCGGCTTGGTGTCGGGCGCGCCCGTCGTAGCGGTCAGGTGACGGATTGTTCCCCGCTGATCTATGCGGAACTGCAAGCCGAACACCGTTGACGTCGCAGGCGGCATAACGATATTGTGTGAGTGGCTCCGAGCAGCTAAGCGCGTCCCGGCGGACGAATCCGGAGGTACAAGTAGGCAGGCGCAAGCCGGCCGAACGGAAGACCGGACGAGGATGAGGTCGGGAGGCACGCGAGGTTACTCGGGGCCATTTTGCGCCCAACAGAAGGCTTGATCATGGCACTCACTCTGGTACCTGACGAGATCGATGCATACGCGGCAGCGCACTCCACACCGCTGCCACCGCTGATCTCGGAGCTGTTCGCGACCACCCAGCGCGAGACGGGCGCGCTCGCGACGATGCTGTCGGGTCAGCTCGTCGGGAACCTGCTTCAGACGGTGGTCTTCGCAACGGGTGCGAAGCGCGTGCTCGAGATCGGGATGTTCACCGGATTCAGCGCGCTGATGATGGCGTCGGCGCTCCCCGACGACGGCGAGCTGATCACGTGCGACATCAATCCGAAGACGATCGCTCTCGGCAAGAGCTTCTTCGAGCGCAGCCCGCACGGTCGAAAGATCGAGGTGCGCGAGGGGCCCGCGCTCGACACGCTGCAATCGCTCGCGGGCACGCAGTTCGGCGTGATCTTCATCGACGCCGACAAGGGCAACTACATCAACTACTACGAGGCGTCGCTGCCAATGCTGGCGCCGGGCGGGGTGATCGCCGTGGATAACGTGCTCTGGAGCGGCAAGGTCCTCGATCCGAAGGAGGAGGACGACCGCGCGATCGTCGCCTTCAACGACCGCATTCAGAACGACACCCGCGTCACCAACGTGATGCTGACGATCCGCGATGGCGTCATGCTGATCCGGCACGCGTAGCGCGAGGAGTCAGAGCTCAGAAATCGGAGGTCGGATCGACGGACGCTCGCGCATTTCGTCGGTGCCTCGTGTGCGTCGTCCAACATCACCCTCCATCCTCCACCCCTAGACTTCTCCGGCCTCCCGCTTCCGCTTCCGCCTCCCGTTCCCGCATCCCTTACCGCCACGCCGTCTTTGCCTCCGCGTCCTGCGCCGGTACGATCGTGCGCATTGAATCTCGCTACCGGAGAGGCAGCCCTCACATGGATTTCACACTTTCGGAAGAGCACCGGCTGATCCAGGAGACGGCGCGCCGGCTCGCGAAGGAGAAGGTTGCACCCCGCGCCGCCGGAATGGATGAGACGCAGGAGTACCCCGAAGACATCTTCCAGGCTTTCCGCGAGACCGGCCTCACCGGCCTAACGATCCCGACCGAGTACGGTGGCAGCGGCGCCGGCATGCTGGCGCTCGCGCTGGCCGTCGAGGAGGTCGCGAAGTACTGCTGCGCTTCGGGACTGATGCTGCTGCTCTCGGCGCTGCCGTCGCAGCCGGTGATGATCGGCGGCGACGAGCGGCAGAAGAAATGGATTGGCGAGGGAATCGCCAGCGGCAGCATCAAGGGCGCATTCTGCCTCACCGAGCCGAACCACGGGTCGGACGCGGGCAATCTCGAGACGCGCGCTGTGCGCGACGGCGACGACTACGTGCTGAACGGCGAGAAGGTGTACATCTCCGGCGGCACGGTCGCCGACTACGTGATCGCCTTCGCGCGCACCAACGGCAAACAGGGGCCGCGCGGCATCAGCGCCTTCATCGTCGAGACCAGCACGCCCGGCTTCCGGGTCGCGGGGCAAGACCGCAAGATGGGCGTGCGCGGCGTGCCGACAGCAGACATCGTCTTCGAAGACTGCCGCGTGCCGGCCGAGAATCTCGTCGGCGGCGTCGAGGGCGACGGCTTCAATCAGGCGATGCTGACCCTCAACTCCTGCCGGCCCGTCGTCGGCGCCCGCGGCGTCGGGCTCGCCGAAGGGGCGATGACGTACGCGCTCGAGTTCGCCCGCCAGCGCGAGGCGTTCGGCAAGCCGATCGCCGATTTGCAGGCGATCCAGTTTATGTTCGCCGACATGGCGATCCAGATTGAAGCCGCGCGCCTGCTCGTCTACCAAGGGGCATGGCGCGTCGATCAGGGGCTCTTCGGGCGCGAGCACGCGGCGTATCTGTCGATCGCGAAGGCGTTCGCCACGGAAACTGCCGTCAAGGTGTCGAGCGACGCGATGCAGGTGCTCGGCGCGCAGGGCTACATGATGGATCACCCGCTCGAGCGTCACTACCGCGACGCGCGCCAACTGATGATCGTCGAGGGTTCGAGCCAGATCCAGCGCGTCGTCATCGCCCGCTCCCTGCTCGAGCGCGAACTCGTATACCCGTAATGCTAGCCGTGATCCACGCTTCGATGGACATGGTAGCGCGCCGACCTGAGCGCGGAATCGTCGATGAATGAGAATCGCCATCATCGGCCAGGCGGCGTTCGGGGCGGCGGTGTTTCGCGCGCTCGTCGATGCGGGCGAGGAGATTGTCGCCGTGTCGTCGGTGCGGGGAACTGAGGCGCGGCCAGATCCATTGTGGGTGGCCGGCGAGGCGGCGGGCGTGCCGGTGTTCGCAACTGGCAGGCTCAAGCGCGCGGAAGTACTGGCGGCGTACGGGGCGACCGCGCCCGACTTGTGCGCGATGGCGTTCGTCACCCACATCCTGCCTGAGGCCGTGCTCACGATGCCGCGCCTCGGAACGATCCAGTATCACCCGTCGCTGCTGCCGCGGCACCGGGGACGAAGCGCAATCAACTGGGCGATCCGCAACGGCGATGCGACGACGGGTTTGAGCATCTTCTGGGTCGATGGCGGCATCGACACGGGTGAAATCTTGCTGCAGCGCGAGGCGCCGATCGGCGCCGACGACACCGTCGGTTCGTTGTACTTCGATCGCCTGTTCCCGCTCGGCGTCGAGTCGCTCGTCGAGGCAGTGCGGCTCGTGCGCGAAGGCGGCGCGCCACGCATCGATCAGGATGAATCGCAGGCGACGTACGATCCGCCGGCCGACGACGCGAACAGCGCAATCGATTGGATGCAGCCGGCACAGCACGTGTACGACCTGATCCGCGGCTCCAACCCGGCGCCGGGCGCCCACGCCGTGCTCTACGCCACGCAAGTCCGCATCTTCGACGCCCGCCTGACGCTGCTCGACGACCCGATGGCGACGGGAGGCACGATCGCGACCGAGCACGGCGAGTTTCCCGCTGGCCCCGGCAGCATCCTCGCCGCAGAGCCCGATCGCATCGACATCGCGCTGCTCGGCGGCGTGCTGCACGCGCAGCGCCTGCAGCGAACCGGCGGCAAGAAGCTGCCGGCGGCGGAGTTCGCGACCGAGATGGGGGTCGCGGTCGGCGACTCATTCGAGAATGGCGTGCCAACGGCGGCCAATGCCGGCTGAACTACTGAAGAATTTGTGATGCTCGCGTCAAGTTCTGTTCGCGCGTGAACCTGCGCATTACGCAACGCTGTTGTTCATCCAGTCGCCTCGCGTGCCGCTCGCCTCGCTCGCCACGGCGATCCTCGGCGGGCGAGCCGGGCCGTCGCACATCACGCCGCCGGAAACAGGTAGCGCCGGTCTCGCGGCTCGCTGATCATGCGTCGAAGTCGCGACCTTCAATTGAACGCGCGCTCGACGGGAACTCGTATCGTGTTCAATGGCATTCGCGCTGACCCACTACGCCCAAGTTGACGCGCGATTTGCGATTGCAATGCTGGTGTGACGTGCTCTGCGTCGCGCGTCGCCGCGACGATAGAGCCGTGGGGTACGATCGGAGCGATGGCTGAACTCGCCGGGGCGACATTCGCCTGACAGTGCCATCACAGGGGCGCGTTCCGGCTTCGGGATGCGCCCCTTGAGCTTGTGCCGACACCCACGCGTGTGGGACTGGATTGAAGTCGGACGGCCTCCAGCCTCCAGCTTCCGGCTTCGACGTGAAATACGCCAGCCTCCGCTCACCACCGATCTCGGTCGGGCTCGAATTGCCCGCATCCGGCGAGTCAGCTACGATCGGGCGTCCTCACCCAAGCATCAGGAGGCGGTCGTGGCGGATCTTCGGGATCTCAGGTTGTTCGCGTGCTGCGCGCTCGTCGTCACCGTCGCGGCGGCGTGTGGAGGCGGTTCGGCGAACAACGCTAAAGGCCCGGACGGAAACAAGATCGCCACGGCGACCTTGCCCGCGAAACTGCCGGACGCCAAGCTCCTCGGCAACAGCGCCGCACAGGCCGGCGGCGGCGCGACCTACACCGTGAAGGATGGCGACACGCTTGCCGGCATCGCCTCGCGCTTCGGCGTGAGCCTCGAAGACCTCGGGGCCGCGAACCCCAGCATCGACGCGGGCAAGCTGAGTGTCGGCCAGGTACTTAAGCTGCCGTCAAGCCCCGATGCTGCGACGGCCGCATCCCCAACATCGGGCGCAGCCAGCCCGACAGAAGCGGCAACCACCGCCGCTGCCTTGCCGACCGATGCCCCGGCCACGATCGCCCCGCCGACGGAGCCGCCCGCCACGAGCACGCCGGTTCCGGCCCCCGACACCCCGGTGCCCGCACCGACTTCGCCGCCGCCGGGCGGCGGCACCTATGTCGTACAGCAAGGCGACTTCCCGGCGAAGATCGCCGAGCAATTGGGCGTCTCGGTCTCGGCGCTGCTGGCGGCGAACCCGGGCATCAACCCGACCGACCTGCATATCGGCCAGGTGCTCAACGTGCCGCCCCCCTAGTACACTGGTCGTACACTCGTCGGAACAGTCATCCATTCGCCGGCCGTGCTGCAGCACGCTGGCACCCTCGTTGGACGAAATGTCCGGTCGGCGTGAGGACCTTCCTGTTCGACGCGCCGACGTGCGCCGCGGCGCACCAACTCCTAGACTTAGGCCCGTGAAGCAGGATGCACCACGCTGGCAGCGCGCGGCACTCCGCCCCCGCATCGCGCCGGCGCGGGCAGCGTCTCATCCCACCTCCCGCGTTGATTCGCACGCAGTGTTGCGGTCACCGGCGCTCTGGATGACTGCGCTCGTCTCGTTCGGACTCGCCCTGCGTCTGGGCTGGGTGCTGTACACGCAGACGCAGCCACTCGGCGGCGACCCCAGCTGGTACTACAACGTCGCGACGAACATCGCCCGCGGCCATGGCTTCGTCGCCGACCACCGCACGCTGTTCGAGGGCGATCCCATCATCGGCGAGCCGACGGCCGCATGGCCCCCGGCGTACTCGTACGTGCTCGCGGCGTTGTGGACCGTGTTCGGAATCAGCGTCACGGCCGCGAAGCTGCTCAATGCGGTGCTGGCGGCGGCGACGATCCCCTTCGTCTACCTGCTCGCGCGCGCAGTCTTCGACAAGCGGGCGGCGTGGATCGCCGCCGCCGTGTTCGCGACCTTCCCGAACGCCATCGCATGGACGCCCGTGCTCTTCCCGGAGCAGCTTTTCACGCTCGTCTTCGTCGCCGCCCTCTGGCTGCTCGTGGATACTGATGCGCTGGGCGGTGTCCGCTGGCGCGCGCCGGTCGTGTTTGGCGTGCTCGCCGGCATCGCGACGCTTACGCGTGGCGAGGGCGCCGTGCTGCTGCCGATCGCGATCGTGTTCTGGCTCGCGCGCAGCGGCTGGCGCAGCGCCTTGCCGCCGATCGTGCTCGCCGTCATCGCGAGTGTCGTCGTGATCGCGCCGTGGACGATCCGCAACAAGGTCGTCATGCACGCGGCGATCCCCGTCGCGACGAACAGCGGCATCGCGCTGCGCATCGGCCATAGCCCGCAATCAACCGGCACCACGGAGGTGACGAATCCGCCGGAGCCCGTCGATGGCGTGCCGGTGTGGGAGCAGGCGTACCATCCCGACACCGAGGTGCGCAGCTACCAGGCATACACCCGGCGCTCGATCTCGTACGCGCTCACGCACTTCCATCGCGAGGTCGATCTTAGCCGTTACAAGGTCTATCACCTCTATCGCTCGGACGCGTGGGTGATCGAGTGGGTGAAGCTCGGGACAGCCGCGCCGATTCATTCTGAATCGCTGGAGAACGCGCTCTGGCGGATGTTCGAGGTGTCGTATTACGTGCTGCTCTTCGCCGCCGTCGGCTCGGCGCCGTTCTGGCTCCGCCGCGACCCGAAGCGGCTGTTGCTCGCGATTACGGTCTTGATGTGGACGCTCTTTCACATCGTGTTCTCGGCCGAGCCGCGTTACCACGTGCCGCTCTTCCCCATCTTCGCCGTCGCCGCTGCCGGCGGCTTCGGCATCGCGTTCGATGCGATCGTGCGACGAACTCGTCGCGAACCGCCAAGCGCGATCGCTAGACTGTAACAGCGTCTCGTCACGCAAGCCGCGAGAACCAACGAGAACCACGATTAAACAGACAGGAACCAACGATGGCCTACGCGACGATCAACGGCATCGAGATCAACTACGAGCTCCACGGCAGTGACGGCGAGCCGCTCGTCCTCGTGCACGGCTACACCGGCGACCTCACGGACTGGCGACGGCAGCTGCCGGAGTTCGCGCCGACGAACCGCGTGCTGATCATGGATCATCGCGGCCACGGGCAATCCGAGGCGCCGAAGGATCGCTCGTCGTACAGCGTGCTCCAGATGGCCGATGACGTCGAGGCGCTCGTCTCCGAGGTCGGATTCGACCGCTACCACCTGCTCGGCCACTCGATGGGCGGCGCCGTCGTCCAGGAGATCGCGCTGCGGCATCCGGGCCGCCTGATGTCGCTGACGCTGGAGGACACGGCATTCAACTTCACGATGCGCGGCGAGGCGGCGATGAAGTTCATCGCCTACCGCAACAGCATCGCCGAAGCGCAGGGAATGAAGGGCATTCTCGCGATGCCGAAGCTCACCGACCCGCCGCCGCACATGCCAAAGGAGCGCACCGCCGAAACCGACATTCGGCTCTCGAAGATGTCCGTCGACGCATACATTGGCGCGTGGCAGGCACTCTCTTCCTGGGAGGGCACGGAGCACCGCGCCCAGAACATTGCCGTGCCGACGATGGTGATCTACGGCGAGCTGGACGCGCCGCTGATCACCGGCGCCTCGAAATTCCTGGCCAAGACGATCCCCGGCGCGGTCCTCGAGACCGTGCCCAAAGCTGCGCACTCGCCGCAGTTCGAGCGGCCCGAGATCTTCAATCCGGCGCTGCGCCGCCATCTCGACCGAAACGCGAGCGTCGCCGCGGCGAAGTAGGGTGGCAGAACCAATAGAACTGCACGCCTATGCGCTCAGCGTGTTGGTTCTCGGCGTCTACTGGGTCGCGCAGGGCCAGTTCAGCTTCATCGCCGGCACTTGACACGCCACACGACCGTCGCCTGTGTCGGGCGCCGCACCGTCAAACAACCGCGGCTAGATCGGGGGTTCATCGTTCGGCCGGCTACGCTTCCTGCTCGAAGCGCTCGCGAAGCAACGCCTCGGCGACGATGATGTCGTCGCGGGTCGTCACTTTGAGGTTCGATGCCGCGCCTTCGTACACCCGCACTTCGCCGCCCGCGGCCTCGACGAGCGCGGCATCATCCGTGGCGGGCGTCGTACTGCGCATGTGCGCGTCGAGCAGGATCTCGCGGGCGAAGACTTGCGGCGTCTGCGCGAGCCACATCTCGGTGCGCACGGGCGTCTCGATGACGTGCGGCGGATCGCCCGTCACTCGCTTCACGGTGTCCCGCGACGGGACGGCGCAGAGCGCGGTGCCGGTCTCTCGCGCGAGCGCGATGCCGCGCGAGATCATGTCGGGAGTGACGAGCGGACGCGCGGCGTCGTGAATCACGACGATCGCAGCGGCGCTCGCCGCATCGAGGCCTGCGCGGACGGAGTCCTGCCGCTGCTCGCCACCCGCGACGACCGAGACAACGTTCGTGAACCGCCACTCCTTGATGAAGTCGCGCATCCGCCCGACCGACGAAGGCGATGCGACGACGATGACGCCCTCGACGTCCGTGCATGCCTTGAAAGCAGCCAGCGTCCAGGCCAGCAGCGGCCGGCCCATGAGCGCGGCGAACACCTTGTCGATGCCGCCCATGCGCTCGCTGCGGCCGCCGGCGACGACGATGCCGAAGGCTGGTCCCGTGACAGTCATGGTTGTGAATGTACGCGAGTCGGCGGTGTGGGCCTAGCGGCGGGGAGCGCCGGAGGCTGGAGGCGCACTCCTGCTTCCTACTTGACGCGTGCCGCTCTCCGCAATGGCTACGCGGAGGCCGCCGACGGGGCGTCGGCGTCGCTGTCCTCGCGCCGATGGCTGTTCTTCTTGTCGAATGCGCCATCGCCTTCGTGCCAGAGCTCCTGGCGCAGGACGGTGATTTCACCCGGGGCGCTGATCCCAATCTTCACACGGTCGCGCTCGACACCGAGGACGCGGACGAGGATGTTGCCGGAGATCACGATCCCCTGGTCGATCTTGCGCGTGAGGATGAGCATCGCCGCCTCTCCTTTGTTCGTGTTTGCCATCCGTGGCAGATGCGCACACATTGGGCGCGCACGCTCGCTCCGTCCTCTCGAGTGTCGGCAGCGGGCGCGTTTCCCCGCGGGGTCGCGGCTCACGCCCGGCTAGAGACTGGGGCGGGCACCTACCTTGTGGGAAGCGGTAGACGGGATGCGGGTGGCGGGTGGTGACGATGGCTACAAACGACGACGACAAACGACGAACTACAAACAAG
>JBBSDV010000033.1:0-20007 GCA_038240335.1 Dehalococcoidia bacterium | reverse complement strand
TCACCCGCCGCTCCTCCCGCGTGATGTGCCGCCAGAACAGCCACGCCGCGAGGCCGATGACGAGAATCGCGATCAACACGCCGAGTAGCACATACAGCAAAAAGGTCATGCAACGATCGTAGCAGGTTCTGCCACGTCCTTGGTCAAGCGCCGATCGTCCCAGTCGGCAGCCACGTCTGGCATCGGTTTGCAGCCTAAGAGCAAGAGTGCAGACGGCGCAGCACCTCCTGCCGGCCTTCTCGCCGTGGAGGAGGCCCGGGGATGTTCCCCGGAACATCTACCCCTGATTCCGCCTCACCCCCAGTCGCGACATGACCATCCACGGCCGCGCGCCCGTCGTTGTCCGATCCTTGATCCATCCCAAACCACGTGAGCGGGAACCCAATCGCCGCTGACCATCGCGCTCGGAAGTCGGCCGGAATCTGTGGGACAAGAAGGCCCACGTCCCCGGGTTGCTCGCCTGCGATGGTTATATGTCTGGAAACAAGCCTTCGCCCGACAGCTAAAAGTGCTAAACGATTACATAACGTAACCACCACGCGGCCGCGAAACTTGCCGCCCTCAGCCTCGATTGATACAATGCGGAGGCAGTTAGCACTCTTGCCACGAGAGTGCTAATCGAGGAGATTTCGATGCTCACAGACCGCCGTTCGCAGCTCCTGAGCCTTATCATCGGAGAGTACGTCGATACGGCGATCCCCGTCGGATCCGACGCGATCGTCCGTCGATTCGACCTGCCGTTCTCGTCCGCCACCATCCGAAACGAGATGGCGCGGCTCGAAGAAGAAGGCTTCATTAGCCACCCCCACACCTCCGCCGGCCGCGTGCCGTCCGATAAGGGCTACCGCTACTACGTCGAGATGCTGATGCAGGAGCGCGACCTGCCGCAGGACGCGAAGCAGACGATTCGCCACCAGTTCCACCAGGCCGGCCGCGAGGAGGACGAGTGGGTACACCTCGCCGCTGCCGTGCTCGCCCGCTCGGTCGAGAATGCGGCTGTCGTCACGGTGCCCCGGACCGCCGCCTCGCGGCTCAAGCGGCTTGAGCTCGTCGCTATCCAGGACACGGCTGCGCTGCTCGTATTGGTCCTCCAACAGGCCCGCGTGAAGCAGCAGGTGCTGATCTTCCCCGAGCCGATCGCTGCCGAGACGCTCAGTGCTATCACCATGCACCTGAATGCCGAGTTCTGCGGCCACACGGCCGCTGACATCGTGCACTCGCAGGCGCAGTTGACGCAAATGGAATGGCTCGTCGCAACTGCGGTGCGCGAGATCATGGCCGCAGCCGACCGCGGCGGCTACGACGAGGCCTATCTCGAGGGCGTCCGGAACGTCCTCCAGAAGCCCGAGTTCGCAACCAGCGAGAAGATGCTCAGCATCTTGGACCTGCTTGAGCAGCGAAACCTCACGAAGTTGATCCCGTTTCGGGAGATCTCGACCGATGGCGTGACGGTGATGATCGGCGCCGAGAACGAGGACGATCTGATGCACGACTACAGCGTCGTCGTCAGCCCCTACGGCACGCCGGGTGGCATCTCGGGCGCGATGGCAGTCGTCGGGCCGACGCGCATGCGCTACGGCCAGACGATCTCGACCGTTCGTTTCATCGCCGACCTGATGAGCGAGATGCTGACGACTTACTACGATCCGGATGCGCCCGTCGGCGAGAAATAGCCGCAAACTGCCACTTAGACGCGACCTGAGAGAAGGCGCGTGCTATTGCCCGCCATCGCCTGACGAGCGAACGATGTAAGTAGGAAGAAAACCAACGGAGATGCGCATGACGACAGAACGAGACGAAAATGCGAGCGCGCCGCCGGATGACGGCGCCGGCGACTCCCCGGCATTGCAGGCGCAGCTCGATGACGAGCGCGCGAAGGCCGACACCTATAAGCAGAACTGGCACCGCGCGGCGGCCGACTTCCAGAACTACAAGCGGCGCGTAGAGGAGGATCGCTCGGAGTTCGCGCGCGCCGCGAACGTCGCAGCGGTGATCAATCTGCTGCCCCTGATGGACGACCTCGATCGCGCCATGCAGAACATCGACCCGCATCTTGAGGATCTGACGTGGATGGACGGCATCCGCCATATCCAGCGCAAGTTCCGCGGCTTGATCGAGATGTTCGGCGTTACGGAGGTCGATGCCGACGGCCACACCTTCGACCCCTCGCAGCACGAAGCGCTGACGCAGGCGCCCGGCGAGGAAAACAAGGTTGTCGCCGTCGTCGAGAAAGGCTATCGCCTCGGCGATCGCCTCGTGCGGCCGGCCAAGGTGATCGTCGGAAATGGAACCTAGCGGATGAACGCGAAGTCACGCGACAACAAGAAAAGCAGGAGTGCAGAGGGTGCAGCGCCTCTGCCGGGCGTCCGGCGTGTCCCTGCGAATACTCTCCTCTCTTTGCTGGCGACCAGGTCGAATGATGAGGACGGAGCACGCAGGTTGACCAGAGAGCCGAGCGGGAGTGCAGAGGGCGCAGCGCCTCTGTCGGGGTCCGGGGGTGTCCCCCGGAACAACTTCTTTCTTCTCCCCTTCTGTATCCGGGTACGCGCAAGCGGACACGGCGAATTACCGACCACCTCCGGCACACGCTTGGCGCCGAAACAATGAAGCAGCGACCAGAAGGAGCAAGGCAGATATGACACACGACTACCGTTGGTTCGCCGCAGACACCGTGATGCGCAAATCGATGGCCGCCCTGGAGGCGATGCAGACGGCGCCAGCCGGCGCACGACGACTCGCGGGTTCCCCGCCGGAGCCGACGGACAGCCCGCTCATGATCGAGACGGAACGCGCCGTGCGCATGTCGCGCGCGGCATTGGACGAATCGTTGGAGAGCTCGCCAGAGCCAGACGGAGAGGCAAACTGATATGGCAAAAGTAATTGGCATTGACCTCGGCACGACGAACAGCGTCGTCGCCGTCATGGAGGGCGGCGAGCCCGTCGTCATCTCGAACAGCGAGGGCGGGCGCATCACGCCGTCCGTCGTCGCCGTCAGCAAGACGGGCGAGCGGCTCGTCGGCACGGTCGCTAAGCGGCAGGCCGTAACGAACGCCGACAACACCGTCTACTCGGTGAAGCGCCTCATGGGTCGCAAGTTCGAGGACTCGGAAGTACAGCGCGACATCAAGCTGATGGGCTACAAGATCGAGCGGTCGTCGAACGGCGACGCGCAGGTCGCTATGGGTGGCCGGGGCTACTCGCCGGCCGAAGTCTCGGCGATGATCCTCCAGAAGCTGAAGGCCGACGCCGAGGCATACCTCGGCGAAACCGTCACCGAGGCCGTGATCACGGTGCCCGCATACTTCAATGACACACAGCGCCAGGCCACCAAGGACGCCGGCAAGATCGCTGGCCTCGAAGTGCTGCGAATCATCAACGAGCCGACGGCGGCGGCGCTGGCGTACGGCCTCGACAAGAAGACGGAGGAGGTCGTCGCTGTGTACGACCTCGGCGGCGGCACGTTCGACATCTCGATCCTCGAACTCGGCGAAGGCACGTTCCAGGTGAAGTCGACCAACGGCGACACGCACCTCGGTGGCGATGACTTCGACCAGCGGATCATCGACTTCCTCGTCACCGAGTTCAAGCGCGAGCAGGGCATCGACCTGAAGCAGGACCGGATGGCGCTGCAGCGGCTCAAGGAAGCCGCCGAGAAGGCAAAGATCGAGCTCTCGACCGCGCAGTCGACGGAAGTGAACCTGCCGTTCATTACCGCCGACGCCGCTGGTCCGAAGCACATGACGATCAACATCACGCGCTCGAAGCTCGAGCAGCTGGTCGGCGAGCTCGTGGAGCAGACGCTCGAACCGCTAAAGTCGGCGCTCACCGACGCCGGCATGACGGCGGCGCAGATCGATGAGGTCGTGCTCGTCGGCGGCCAGACGCGCATGCCGCTGGTGCAGGAGAAGGTGCGGCAGTTCTTCGGCAAGGAGCCGCACAAGGGCGTCAACCCGGACGAGGTCGTCGCGATCGGCGCCGCGATCCAGGCCGGCGTTCTCAAGGGAGAAGTGCGCGACGTGCTGCTGCTCGACGTGACGCCGCTGACGCTCGGCATCGAGACGCTCGGCGGCGTATCGACGCCGCTGATCAGCCGCAATACAACGATCCCGACGAGCAAGAGCCAGGTTTTCTCCACCGCGGCCGACAACCAGCCGAGCGTCGAGATTCACGTCCTGCAGGGCGAGCGGGCGATGGGTGCCGACAACAAGTCGCTCGGCCGCTTCATCCTCGATGGCATTCTGCCGGCGCCGCGCGGCGTGCCGCAGGTTGAGGTCACATTCGACCTCGACGCCAACGGCATCCTCAATGTGTCGGCGCGCGACAAGGCGACCGGCAAGGAGCAGAAGATCACGATTACGGCCGGCGGCGGCCTCTCGAAGGACGAGGTAGAACGCCTGCAGAAGGAAGCGGAGCTGCACGCCACCGAGGACAAGCAGCGCCGCGACGACATCGAGGTGCGCAACACCGCGGATAGCCTCGCCTACTCGGCCGAAAAGACCGTGCGCGAGAACAGCGACAAGATCGACGCCGATCTGAAGTCGGAGGTCGAAGGCAAGATCGCGGCCGTACGCAGCCAGCTGCAGTCCGGCGATGCCGGCAGTATCCGCACCGCGACGGAGGAGCTCTCCGAAACGATGCAGAAGATCGGCCAAGCCGTCTACGGCGCCCAGCAGTCCGCCGACGGCGCCGCGCCCGACGACGACGGCATGGGCGGCGAGCCCGGCGCGGAAGGCCAGGCCGAAGAGGGCACCGTCGAAGGCGAGTTCCGCGAGGTCTAGGGGCGGATGCCCGGTGATTTGCGCATGGGCGCAAGAGCCAGCACGAACGACACGCTAGCAACGGCGACGGAGCACTCCGCTCCGTCGCCGTTGTTCACATCACTGCTAAGTTCGTTACTCGTACCGGCGCTGCTTCCGATTGTCGAAAGGTAGCTGGCTCGACCCTGCGCGCCGACAAATCTATGGAGCCTACAGGGACAAGCGCCGTCGCGAACAGCGGGAGTGCAGAAGGCGCAGCGCCTCCGCGGGGGACCGGTGTGTCCCCTGGAAACACGATTTCTCTCCTAGTTTCTCTGTCAATACCCGGTACGCGCTAGCAAAGACGGCGGTACACCCACCGGGACTCGCCCGGACGTTCCCGTGCTATCGTCATCGCATGAACAGCAACATCGATCCCGTCGCGCACAATCGCGCGGCGTGGGACAAGCAGGTCGACGAAGCGAACGAGTGGACGCAGCCCGTTGATGCCGATGTCATCGCCCGCGCGCGTGAAGGCGATTGGTCGATCGTGCTCATCGGCCACGAGCCGGTCTCCCGTTCGTGGTTTCCCGCCGAAATGCGCGCCGTCGACACGCTTTGCCTCGCATCCGGCGGCGGGCAGCAGGCGCCGGTGCTCGCCGCAGCCGGCGCGAACGTCACGGTCTTCGATAACTCACCGAGGCAACTCGCACAGGATCGATTCGTGGCGGAGCGCGACGGTCTCGCGATCAAGACCGTGCTCGGCGATATGCGCGACCTCAGCGCGTTCGCCGACGCGAGTTTCGACGTGATTGTGCACCCGGTCTCGAACCTCTTCTGCCCCGACCTCGCGCCCGTGTGGACCGAATGCTTTCGTGGCCTCCGATCGGGCGGCGTGCTGCTCGCCGGATTCATGAACCCAGACCTGTACATCTTCGACATGGAGGCGCAGGACGTGCGCGGCGAGCTCGTCGTCCGGCACGCGCTACCGTACTCGGACCTCACGCACGTGACCGCTGAGGAGCGCGCGCGCCTCGTCGGTGCCGACGCGCCGCTGGAGTACAGCCACAGCATGACGGAGCAGATCGGCGGCCAGCTCGCGGCTGGCTTTGTACTGACGGCCTTCGCGGAAGCGCCGCACCACGCCGGCATCACCGCCAAGTACATGCCCGGTTACTTCGCCACCCGCGCGATCAAAGCCTGAGCCTACCGCCTATGAAGTTGGCGACGCCGGACGGAGATGGAAGAAGAGCCGCCCCGAATGGACGGCTCTTTCCAAATTTGCATGCGTGACCCGAGCTAAATCGCGAGCTCCGCAGCGACGAGCTCTCGGTGGAAGTCGCCGTCGCCCCACGCGAGCTCGGAGGCCTTCTGGCGGCGGAAGTACAGCTGCACCTTGTAGTCCTTTGTGAACCCGATGCCGCCGTGGATCTGCTGACCATGTGCGACGACGCGGCGTGTCGCCTCGCTGCACCAGGCCTTCGCCATGTGGACGTTGATGTCTGCGTCGGCCTCGTCCTGGTCGACCGACCACGCCGCGCGGTACATGATGAAGCGGGCGCCATCGACGTCCGTCACCATGTCCGCAGCCTTGTGCTGGATCGCCTGGAAGGAGCCGATCGGCCGCCCGAACTGGATGCGGTCCTTCGCGTACTGCACGCTGATCTCGAAGTCCATCTGGGCGAGACCGACGAGGTATGCGCACTCGAGCACGGTCGCCTTGCGCTGAATCTTCTTCAGCAACGCCGCGCCGCCGGCGATGATGCTCGCCTTTAGAACGCGGACGTTCTCGAACTTCACCTCCGCCTGCTTATCGGCGGCGATCGTCTTGAGCTGCGTCTGGCTGATGCCCTCGGTCTTGGCATTGACGATGACGAGCTCGATGCCGTCATCGCCGCTCGTGCCGGGCCGGCGGCCCACCACGGTAAAGAAGTCGGCGACGTTGGCATCGCGGATGAACAGCTTGGTGCCATTAAGGACGAGGTCGTTGCCGTCCTCCTTGATCTCGAGTTGCACCCCCTCTGTGTCGAATCGCGCCGAGGGCTCGGTGTAAGCGAGGCTCCAGATGGCGTTGCCGCTCGCGATTTGCGGCAGGGCGTAGCTCTTCTGCTGGTCGGTGCCGCCCTCGAGCAGCGGCAGCACGCCGCCGACCTGCGTCGAGATGAACGGACCCGGCACGAGCGCGCGGCCGAACTCCTCGATGAGGATGATCAGGTCGAGGTAGCCGAAGCCTGCGCCGCCGAGTTCCTCCGGTATGAGAAGGCCTTGCCAGCCCTGCTCGGCCATTTTCTTCCAGAGATCGGGCGAGTAGCCCTTCTCGTCGTCTTCCATCTCGCGCACGAGAGATTCGGGGCACTCCTTCTCGAGGAAGTCGCGCGCCGCGTTCTTCAGCAGTTCTTGTTCTTCACTGAGACCCAGGTCCATTCATTCGCCCCTTTCAAGATTAGCTCTGGATTATGCAATTGATCCGCCTTATGGGGAAGGCCGTTGGAGGTCGGAAGTCGGAAATCGGAGCTCAGGTCATTCGCGGTTTTTCACGTGTAGCTCCGTCGCTGCAGCCAGGCCATGCGCGCCAAGAGTTGACAGGTCGGCGGGCTCGGAAATCCAGGACTCCAGCGTCCTGCTTCCAGCTTCGGCGTGCGAATGAGCCTCGTGTCTACGAGCCTCGATCCCGACGTCTAATGTCCGACTTCCAACGCACCAGCCCATCACGTCCCCTTGGTCTCCAACAGATCGTCGGTGAGCTCCTGGTTGTGCAGCGTGCGCGCCCAGATGGGCCAGGCGAGGAAAATCAGCGCGCAGATCGCACCGGGCCATGCCGACCAGAACAGATACTCGGTGCGGAACGCATCGCCCGCGGTCAACTCGTGCGTATCGAGACACGCCTGTGTTTCGCGTGCGATCTCGCTTTGAGGCACGTCTTCCTCATCGATGCCGAGCCGCACCGCGAGATTCTGCTTGATGTCGACGCAGTCGTTGTGTGTCGCGCCCGTAGCAATCGCCCCCGTCGCATACAGCAGCGAGCCAACGCCGATCGCGACGGCGTAAATGGCGACCGCGATAACCACGGCGATCCCGATGCGTCTCATGCTGCTCCTTCGCGCAACTGCGGCATGGCCTCCACGGTCAGAACTGCGCTCCTTCGCCTTCCCAGCGCTGGGGGGCAGTTCCAACGAACCCGTCCCTAGGAGTCGACGAACCTTCAGGCAGGATGCCGCATCCGCAGTGTCCATTCGCGCACAGCCGATCCCGCCTCTCACCTCTCACGCCCGTGGCAGGCCGAGCCCGCGCTGGGCGATGACGCTGCGCTGGATCTCGCTCGTACCGCCCGCGATCGTCGAGCCGATAGCGATCCGATACAGCGCGTCGAGCCGGCCGCCGAGCGGCGCGGCGGGGGAGCCGTCCGTCAGCTGTCCGTACATGCCGGCGACCTTGACACCGGTGCGTGCGATCCGCTGCGCCAGCTCCGAGCCGAAGAGTTTCGTAATCGACGCCTCCTGATTCGGCACGATGCCCTTCGCCTGCATCGTGACGACGCGGTACGACAGGACAATCGAGATCTCCGCTTCGATGGCGCGGTCGGCCAGTTCGTAGCGCACCGACTGCCATCCGCTGTGGTCGCCGAGCGACCCCCTGCTCCGCTGCGGATCGTCGCGTGCGAAGGCGGCGATCTCGCGCACGAGCCGCTGTAGGCTAACGCCGTTGATGATGCCGGAGCGCTCGAAGTCGAGCGTCGTCGTCGCCACGTACCAGCCGCGGTTTATCTCGCCGAGCATGTCGCTTTTCGGCACGCGCACGTTGTCGAAGAAGACTTCGTTGAAGCTTGGCGTATCGGCCATGTTCGTCAGCGGCCGGATGGTGATCCCCGGCGACTGCATGTTCAGCAAGAAGTAGCTGATGCCCTTGTGCTTCGGCGCATCGTTGTCCGTCCGCGCGAGCAGCATCATCCGCTGCGACCGGTGCGCGCCCGATGTCCAGATCTTCTGGCCGTTAATGATGAAGTCGTCGCCGTCCTGCACGGCGCGCGTCTGCAACGATGCGAGGTCGGAGCCCGCGCCCGGCTCGCTGAATCCCTGGCACCAGAATGTTTCGCCAGAGAGGATACCCGAGAGATGCTCGTGCTTTTGCTCCTCCGTCCCATGGACGATGATCGTGGGTCCCGCGAGACCGATGGCGAGGAAGTTCGGCCGCGGCGCCGCCGCCCGCGCCATCTCCTCGTTGAAGATGAACTGCTGCATGACCGAGAGCCCTGCACCGCCATACGCCTCGGGCCATGCGGGCGCCACCCACCCCCGCTTCGCCAGCGTCTTGAGCCAGCCCCGTTCGCGCTCATCCTCGCCGATGCCTACGCCGAGGATCGCGTCGTCAGCAGCCCGCAGGTCGTGCGGCATCTCCGTCGCGAGGAAGTCGCGCACTTCGGCGCGGAAGGCGGCGTCTTCGGGGGTGTCGCGGAAATTCATCGTTGTCCCTCCGGGCAGAAGCTGGAGGCTGGACGCTGGATACTGGATCGGTGCCGTACGGACTGAATGGTGATTATCGACTGGCGCTTCGTGGCGCCCGGCGCTTTCCGGGTTGTGTCGAGGCGGAAGGTCGCGTTGTCGGCGAAGTGGATGCGAACCTCTGCCAGTTCTCGATGAGACGATGCAATTGCTTCCCAAATGATCTGGTACTCAGCGATCAACCTCGCTGACTCCGCCCGCGTGATGTAGCCGAGTTCACCGGCCGTCTCTAAATGCACTTCCATTTCGTTCGCCGAGCCCATTGAGATTCGGAGGAACCTCTTAAACTCCGCGACCGAATCACGTTTCGCATATCCCTCCGCGATATTCGTGACGACCGATTTGCAAGCACGCCTCATTTGGTCAGCGAGATCGAACTTCTCGATATCCGGAAAAGCCGCCGCGATCTTGTAAATCACCGGCTGCAACGCTCTCCCCCGCTGATACGCTTCGATGTCCCGAAAGCTGCGAATCGGTCCGCGCTTCCTCGCGTCATCCATGGTCAATCCTCAGGTAGAAGCTTCTCAATAAGACATCCAGCATCCTTCGTTCAGTTCACGCAGAAGCTTTCTCGATGAGACATCGCGCTTCCAGACGTCCTACGTCCAACTTCCGCCCGAAACTGCCTCAGTCTCTAACACCGTCGCGCGTCATCCATGTATCAGTCCTCAAGCCGAAGCTTCATAACGAGACATCCAGCTTCCAGCATCCTGCGTCCAGCCTCAGCCGAAAACGCCTCAAGCGCCCTGAACTCACTGCCGCGGCAACCCCAACCCCCGCTGCGCGATGATATTGCGCTGGATCTCCGTCGTGCCTCCCGCGATGGCGGTGCCGACTGTGCCGACGTACGACTTCGCGAACCGACCGCCGAGCTTCGCCCACGGGCCCTCGCCCCAGAGGCCCCCGTACATTCCCATGATGCCGAGGCCGACGCGCGCCTGCTTCTGGACGAGGTCGGTCGTGAAGATCTTGATGATCGATGCTTCGTAGTTCGGCACGAGGCCGCGCGCCTGCATGCTGACCACTCGGTACGAGAGCATCCGCGCCACATCGAGCGAGATCCATAGATCAGAGATCGCGTGCCGCACTGTCGGCTTGTCCCAGAGCCGGGCGCCCGACGCCCCATCACGCTCGCTCTGAGCGAAACGCGTCAGGTCTTCGAGCGAGCGTTGTGTCTGCGCCGTGCCGCCGAGCGCCGAGCGTTCGAAGTCGAGCGTCGTTGTCGCGATGTACCAACCGCGGTTCAGTTCCCCGAGCAGGCCGGAGATCGGCACGCGCACATTCTCGAAAAAGACCTCGTTGAAGCCCTCGCCACCCGCCATGTTGATCAGCGGCCGCACGCTAATCCCCGGCGTCTTCATATCGAGTAGGAAGTAGCTGATGCCGCGGTGCTTCGGCGCGTCGGGGTCGGTGCGGGCGAGGACGAACATCCAGTCGGCGTAGTGCGCCTGGCTCGTCCAGATCTTCTGGCCGTTGATGATGAACTCGTCGCCGTCCTGCACCGCGCGCGTCTGCAGCGATGCGAGATCCGAGCCCGAGTTCGGCTCGCTGTAGCCCTGACACCATACGACCTCGCCCGACGTGATGCCCGGGAGGTGCTGCTGCTTCTGCTCGTCGCTGCCATAGAGGATGATCGTCGGTCCGAGATAGCCGACCGCGGCCGTATTGACGATTGGCGCGCGAGCGTACCCCATCGCCTCGTTGTAGATCACCTGATCCCAGTACGACATCTCGAGCCCGCCGTACTCCTTCGGCCAGGCCGGCGCGATCCACCTCTTCGGCGCCAGTTTCTTCAGGAACGTACGGCCGAACTCGTACGACTCGTCGTCGATGGCGTTGTCCGCCCCCTCCCAGTCCGCAGGCAGCGCCTCTACCAGAAACGCATCGACTTCGGCGCGGAACGCCTGCTGTTCGGGTGTGAAGGTGAATCTCATAGTGCGGCCTCCGAATTGGGCGGTGAGAGGTGAGAGGTGGGAGGTGAGGCTGCTGCCACGCCGTCGCCGCTGCTGGCGCTCCTCATGTCCCATCCGCCGTAACCGGTGCTAGTCGCGTGGCAGCCCCAACCCCCTCTGCGCGATGATGTTGCGCTGGATCTCCGAGGTACCGCCTTCGATCGTGTAGGCGGCGGAGCGGAGGAAGGTGCTGGCCCAGCGGCCGCGCGTCGGCGCGTCGTCGCCCTTGAGTTGCCCATACATGCCGAGGATGTGGATCGCGCTCTTGGCGATGCGCTGGTTCAGCTCGGTCGAAAAGAGCTTCAGCGAAGAGGCCTCGTAGTTTGGAATCAGCCCGCGCGACTGCATCGACGCGACTCGGTACGAGAGCATCCGCGCGACCTCGGTCTCGACCATGCGATCAGCCAGCTCATAGCGCAGCAGCGGGTTCGTCTTGAGCGTGCTCGTCGGGTCGTCGGCGTGCGCCTTGGCGTACTCGATCAGCTCTTCGACGTGCTGCTTCATGCCGGTGGCGCTGCCGATACTCGAGCGCTCGAAGTCGAGCGTCGTGACGGCGGCGTACCAGCCGCGATTCTCCTCGCCGATGACGTTGTCCTTCGGGATGCGGACGTTATCGAAGAAGACTTCGTTGAACTCGTGGGCGCCGCCGAGGTTCGTCAGCGGCCGCACCTCGACGCCCGGCGTCTTCATATCGAGGATGAAGTACGTGATGCCGCGGTGCTTCGGCGCATCGGGATCGGTGCGGGTCAGCAGGATCATGTAGCGCGCCATGTGGGCAAGCGTCGTCCAGATCTTCTGGCCGTTGATCACGTAGTCGTCGCCATCCCGGACGGCGCGGGTCTGTAGGGCTGCGAGGTCGGAGCCGGCGCCCGGCTCGCTGTAGCCCTGGCACCAGATGTCCTCGCCCTTCAGCATGCCTGGCAGGTACTTCTTCTTCTGATCCTCGGTGCCGTGGACGATTAGCGTCGGGCCTGCCATGCCGAGTCCGATGATCATGTGCATCGGCCGCGGCGCCTTGTTGAGCGCCATCTCTTCGTTGAAGACGAACTGCTCGACCGTCGTCATCGACGCGCCACCGAACTCTTTCGGCCATGCGGGTGCAATCCACCCCTTCTTGCCGAGCTTCTTGAACCATTCCTGGTTCAATTGCCAGTTCTGAACCAGCGCTTCCTCGCTGCTCATACCTGGCTTCGGCTTGGGCGCCTCCGCCTGGATAAAGCTCCGCACTTCCGTGCGAAACGCGGCCTCTTCGGGTGTGTCTGTAAAGTCCATTGGTGCTCTCCTCGTGACTGGTGACTGGCGACCAGACGCGCACTAGTCCCGGGGCAACCCCAGGCCGCGGGTGGCGATGATGTTGCGCTGGATCTCGGATGTGCCGCCGGCGATCGTCGACGAGAGCGAGGTCATGTAGCTGCTCTCGTACCGGCCCTTCATCGGCGCACCTTCGCCGTACAGCTGGCCGTAGAGGCCCAGCACCTTCATGCCAGTGCGGGCGATCCGCTGATTGAGCTCGGACGAGAACAGCTTCGTCATCGATGCCTCGTGGTTGGGAATGAGTCCCTTCGCCTGCATCGTGACCACGCGGTACGACATCATCTTCGCGACATTCGCCTCGATGTAGCGGTCGGCGAGTTCAGTCTTGATCGATGCGATGCGATCGGTGCGGCTCGTGCCGTCGGCCTCGTGTTCGCGCGCGTACTTCATCAGGCCATCGAGCTGGAGGCGGATGCCGACGGCGCTGCCGATGCTCGAGCGCTCGAAGTCGAGCGTCGTCGTGCCGACGTACCAACCGCGGTTGAGCTCGCCGACGATATTCTTCGCCGGCACGCGCACGTCCTGGAAGAAGACCTCGTTGAACATGTTCTGGTTCGCCAGGTTCGTCAGCGGCCGCACTTCGACGCCCGGCGACTTCATGTCGACGAGGAAATAGCTAATGCCTTTGTGCTTGGGCGCGTCAGGATCGGTTCGCGCCATCATGAACATCCAGTGCGCGTACGATGCGCCCGACGTCCAGATCTTCTGGCCGTTGATCACGTAGTCGTCGCCGTCCTTCACCGCGCGCGTCCGCAGGGACGCGAGGTCGGAGCCGGAACCGGGCTCGCTGAAGCCCTGGCACCACTGCACCTCGCCCGAGAGGATGCGGCTCAGGTGCTCTTTCTTCTGCTCCTCGGTGCCATGCGTGATGATCGTCGGGCCGACCATCGACGTCCCCATGCCGCCGACCGGCGGAACGCGGTTCTCGGCGAACTCTTCGTTCATGATGAACTGCTGCATGACAGAGAGCGACGCGCCGCCGTATTCCTTCGGCCATGCGGGGGCGATCCAGCCGCGGGACGACAGCTTCTTGCGCATCCCCTTCAGCCGCTCAAACGCACCTCGGTACATCCCGGTCTCGGCGAGGTCACCGCTCGTGATCTCTGAGGAGAGCTCGTCCTTGACGAACGCCTTCACTTCCGTCCTGAACGCCGCCTCTTCCGTGCTGTCCTTGAAGTTCATGCCGTTGTCCTCCTGTCGTCGCGTTGGCTACCGCTCGCCGTCCTGGTTACGTTACTCACGCCGCGCGTGTCACCACCGTCTTCACGCTGTGGTGCGAAAGCACCGCAGCCGCATCGGCCCAATCGATCACCTGTCCGGTCACGCGCTGCGGGTGAATCTTTGCCGCTCGCGCAAGTTCGAGCACCTCGGGTAGCACCGCGCGCGCGTGCACGCGACCCGTTTTAAAGGTGATGCCGCGCGTGTACATCTCGAGCAGGGGCACCGGCGTCGTCTCCGAAAAGTAGATGCCAATACTCGTGCAAACACCCTCGGGTTCGGTCGAGAGGAGGGCGCAGGACAAACCGGGCGCGCGGCCGCTCGCGTCCACGGTGATCGGGTAGCTGCCATAGCGCTTCGGCGGCTCCATTTCGATGGGCGTCGCTCCAAGCGACTCGGCGAGGTCGAGGCGAGAACGCTCGGTGTCCATATAGTCGACGCGGCTGGCTCCGAGCGCCAGTGCGATGTCGATCGCGTAGATAGGGAATGCCTGCCGCGCCGCCGCCGACGATCAGCACGTCCGCGCCAGGGCGGTCGCGCAACGGCGGAGCGACCGTTCGCCACGCGTCCGGGATGTTGTCGCTGGCACTCGCTACGGTCGCGGGATCGACGCCCGTCGGCAGCCATACGAGCATGTGATCCGCGCGCGGTACACGCACCAGATCGGCGAGGAACCCTGCCTGGTTGCGTCCAAGTTGTCCGAGCCCGAACGCCGTACCAGCACCGATCGTTTTGCAGCTGCCGGTGAATCCCCGCGCGCAGAAGTCACAGGCGCCGCAGGAGAGCTGGAACGGCACGACGACGCGGTCGCCGCTCGCGAACGCGCGTACGTTGGCGCCGATCTCTACGACCTCCGCGACGCACTCGTGCCCGAACGGAAACGGGCCACGGACCGGCGCCCGGCCGCCGAGCATGACCGCATCGAGGTCGCAGGTCGCGACCGCGACCGGGCGCACGAGCACGTCGCCCGCATCTTCAATCCGCGGTTCCTCGACATCCTGCCACTCGAGTTTGTGCGTCTCGATGAACATCAGCTCCTTCAAGAGCGCTCCCACGTATTGTTGTCGTTCGTCCGACTAAGCACGGGGCATCCCCAAACCTCGCGATGCGATGATGTTTCGCTGGATCTCCGACGTGCCGCCGCCGACGGTGCTGGTCGTGGCGTAGAGGTAGGTGCTCTCGATGCGGCCATCCGCCGGCGCGTGCTCGCTGCCGTTCTTCAGCTGGCCGTACATGCCGAGCACCTTCATCGCACTGCCGGCGATCCGCACGTCGAGCTCCGACGAGAACAGCTTCGCGATCGAGCCTTCCTTATTAGGCACGAGGCCGCGGTTCTGCATCGAGATCACCTGCGTGCAGAGCATCTCCTCAACGCCGGCTTCGATCATGCGGTCTGCGATTTCGTTCTTCATGCCGTTGTTCTTAGTCACTGAGCCCTCGTCCTTGTGCTTGCGGATGAACGTCACCAGATCCTTCACAGTCAGCGTGTGCGAGATGCTGGTGGCGATGCCAGAGCGTTCGAAGTCAAGCGTCGTCGTGCCGACATACCAGCCGCGGTTCTCTTCGCCGATCATGTTCTCCGCTGGGACGTGGACGTTGTCGAAGAAGACCTCGTTGAAGTCGTGATTATTCGCCATGTTCACCAGCGGCCGCACCGTGATGCCCGGCGACTTCATGTCGACGATGAAGTAGCTGATCCCCTTGTGCTTCGCCGCATCGGGGTCGGACCTCGCGAGCAAGATCATGTACTTGGCGACATGCGCGCCTGAGGTCCAGATCTTCTGACCGTTGACGACGAAGTCATCGCCGTCGCGCACGGCTCGCGTCTGCACGGCGGCCAGATCGCTGCCGGCGCCCGGCTCGCTGAATCCCTGGCACCACACGTCGTCGCCCTGGACGATGCCGGGAAGGTACTTCTGCTTTTGGTCATCGGTGCCGTACAGGATGATGGTCGGGCCGGCCCAGCCCGTGCCGATGCCGAAGTTGCCGCCGCGGGGCGCGCCGGAGAGCGACATCTCCTGGCTAAAGATGAACTGCTCCATCACGGTCATGCCGGCGCCGCCATACTCTTTCGGCCAGGCGGGCGCCACCCAGCCGTGGCTGGCCAGCTTCTTCACCCACTCCGCGTTGCGCTTGAAGTACTCCTCGCGCGACATGTCTGAGTCGTCCCATCCGCCGCCGCCGAACGCGGCCCGAAATCCCCGGCGCTTGATTCCCGCCGGGCACTCGTTCGCGATAAACCTGCGCACTTCGGTGCGGAACGCTGATTCGGTCGCGGTGTCGTTAAAGTCCATGCTGTCGTCCCTTAGCGGCGATGGCCGATCGCGCGAGTAGAAGATGCGATGCCGATTCCCAAATCAACGTCAATCGCGCTCCATGGCCCAGGTTCCAACATCCAACCTCGAGTTTACTCCGGCGCGCGCATCGGCGTGCCCTCTGCCGTTACGTAGCGCGGCTTCCGGCCGTCCTTGCGACGCACAGTGTCGAGGTATGCGCGGCCCCACAGATCGGCGCGCGCGCGATCCATCTCGCTATCGAAGCCGAGCATGTGCATCATGTCGAGCGTCATGCCGATGCCGAGGAACTGCCACGCGATGATCCGGCAATCGACCTCCGGCCGGACGATGCCGCGCGCCTTGCCCTCTTCGAGCGTGTCCGACACGAAGTCGACGAAGGCCGCAAAGTTATCGTGAAGCGCGAGTTGGATATCGCCGTCGTCCGCCTCGGATAGCGCCCGAAACTGCAGCTTCATGTTGGCGGAGTGCGATTCGAGGTGATCGTAGTAGTAGACGCCGATCGCCCAGAGCGTCTCGATCGGATCTTCGTAGTCGACCGAGATCTCTTCCCAGATCTTGAGCAGACGCGGCCCAGTCGCGCGAATTGTGGCGACGAAGAGTTCCTTCTTGCCGGCGAAGTGCCGGTAAAGCGCCGGTTCGGAGATGCCGGCCGCTTTCGCGAGATCGGCGGTGCCTACGCGCGCGTAGCTTTGTGAAGCAAAGACGCCGCGCGCGCTCTCGATGATCTGACGCCGCCGCGTTTCCGCAGGCAGTCTGCGCGCTCGTTCTCGCACCATAACGCACTTTCCTTCACTAGTGAGCGCACACTCACTAGTTCTTCTCGCGATCGTACTTCTCGATGACACGGTTGTCAATCACAGCGACTGGCTGCGTGGTCATGCCGCAGAAGTTGAGCAAGTAAAGAAGACTCGATTAGGCGGCGGTAGATCTGTTCCAGCCTGCGATCGACTGCGGGCTGTCTCGTAATTGACCGAATATAGACTCGGTGATACATTGCGCCAAATTGCGCAATCGGGCTCCCGGCCATCCCCGCGACTGGGCCCGCGCCGCGGAGCCACATGCCCATCGAGATCCCCGATGTTGTCATCGACAGGCTGCCCGTGTACGCGCGTGCGCTGGCCGCACTGCAGCGGAACGGGCGCGAAGTCGTCAGCTCGCAAGAGCTCGGCGCACAGCTCGGGGTCACGCCGGCGCAGATTCGGAAGGATCTCAGCTATTTCGGCCGCTTCGGCAAGCAGGGGCGTGGGTACAACGTCCAGCGGTTGCTCGAGGAGCTGCATCAGATCCTCGGTCTGGATCGAAAGTGGCAGATGGTAGTGGTTGGCGTCGGCCAGCTTGGGCGCGCTGTCCTTAGTTACGGCGGCTTTGCACCCCAGGGGTTTCGCATCATCGAGGCGTTCGACGACGACCCGCGCGTCGTCGGCCAGCATCTCGGCGACCTGGTGGTGAAGCCCGTGGAAGAGATGAGCGCGACCCTCAGCGGCATGGCGATCGACATCGGCATCGTCGCGACTCCCGCCGCCTCTGCGCAGAAGGTGATCGACCTACTGGTGGGGTGTGGCGTCAAGGCAATTCTCAATTACGCACCGATCGCCGCCCACGTCCCGGCGCACGTTCACGTCAAGGACATCGATCCTGTGCTCTCGCTGCAATCGATGACCTTCTACCTCAAGAACGAAGTGCAGCCGGCGGCGGTGTAGTATGGAGGCGATGGAGCCTACCTCTGACGACCCCGCGTCCCCCGAACCCGAAGAAGCGTCTGATTCGTCGCCGAAAGTGGAGATGGTGACGGAAGCTGACCGCGGCCAAGCGTCGCCGAAGAACATCGACAAGATGTGGAAGTTCGTCGAGAAGTTCGCGGAGAAGAGCGGCACGTCGCTTCATCCTCAGCACGAGATCACCGAATTCCTCGTCATCGGCCTCGCCAAGCACATCGATGAGGTCGGCCGCCCGCTCTGTCCCTGCAACTTCTACGAGGACAAGGCGGCCGAGGCGAAGAGCAGCACGTGGATCTGCGCCTGCGAGGAGATGCAGAAGTATAAGTACTGCCATTGACTACTCTTCTGTAATTCGGAAGGTCTTCCGATCACCGAGCACTTGCCAGAGGGGCATGAGGGACGCGAAATCTACGGCGTCATCAAGGACGAGCAGCCCGAGAAGGGCCGCGCGCTCGGTCGCCTCGAGGAGAAGCAGGGCCGCAAAATCCATAAGAGCGGCGGCCGGGCGGCACCGAACGCCGATCCAGACACAAGCGACGGCGATCTCGGCATCGATGGATCTGCCTCACGAGAATCCTGATGCACGGGATGCGTGCCGCATCCGGGCCGGCGTCAATACGGAATGTGGCGGAAACGTAAACATTTCGCCCTCTGGGGCCTATTTCCCGTTGACAACCGCATAACAAAAGAGCATAATCGCCCCAGCAAGTCTGTCGTTCGGGCAGATCCCCGCTTGCTATGTACTCCGAGTGAACAAGATTTTGAGCCGCGGTAGCCGGTAGGTCGCCGCAGGCGCGCAAGTGCGCGACAAGCGTGGGGGGCCACTTTGTTCGGCAATCGGCTATCTCGAGCAATCATCACGACTAGTCTCATCGCGTTCATCGCGACGTTCGGGGTGTACTACGTCGCTCACCTCGAAACCGACCCCCAGGTCTACACAGACGCCCCGCTGTACCTTCCCTTCGACAACGTCCACATCACGGCGACAGGCATGGATACCGACGTCAGCTACGACGTCGTCGTGTTGCGACCGGATGGAAGCGTGGCAACGGCAGCCGGAGACGGCACGTTTATTCCGCCGGCGCCATATGATGCGGTGATTGCCGACGCGAACGGCGAGTTCGCGTTGGATTATCTGCTAGAGAACATAACCGGCTATTACGACGTCAATATCTATCGCACGTCCGACACCGATCACGTCAACTTAATCGCTATGACGACCTTCGAGGATGCGATCATTCCGAACCTCGACCAGTGCGCAAACGGCTCGCCAGCGTTCGCTGACCGGCACTGTGATTGGCGCAACGGGGATCTCAACGGAAGCAACTCGTCCTATCTCGAGAGTCAATCGATCCCCTTCCGCTACCAGCTCAAGGGCTTCCCTGCGAACAATGTCACGCATACGGTTCACATCAACTACGACTTCTCCGGGAGCAGCGGCGCCAAGGGTTACGACTTCCTGACGAAATACAACGTCACGCAGACAGGTGCCGATGTCTGTTCGGGCAGCGCCGCCGCGCCGATACTCTGTCCGTTCCCCGGCACGCCGCCCGTGCAACCGACCCAGTGCTTCAACTTCCCGAGCGATTCCTTTGCCGCGCCTGCTCTGACGGTAGCCGGCGCCGAGGCGGCGAACGCGCAGCCGCGCTGCCTGGGCATCTACGGCGGCACGATCACGTCGATCTCTCCGATCGTCCACAGTCCTGCGGTTTGGGGCGGCGGCGCGAACACCGCCGACATGTTAGTAACGTTCGTGAACAGCGGCTCAGCCGTGGAGTTCGTTTGGGCGGGGCATCTGGCCTACAGCGGCTATTGGGGCGTTGGGCAGGGCGCTACATCGGGCAGCGGTGGTCAACTGCACATGCGGACGCAGAAGGTCGACGGCGCGGGGAACAAGAACCAGGATCGCAGCTTCCAGCCGAGCGGTATCGCGACGATGACTCCGACGCGCACGAATACGCCGATGAATACGCCGACGAACACGCCGACGCGAACGAACACGCCGGTGCCGACGGCGACGAACACGCCTGTGCCGCCGACGAACACCCCGACGCGGACAAACACACCCACGAACACCGCGGTGCCGCCGACGTCGACACCGACCAACAGCGCGACGAATACGCCGACGAACACGCCGGTGCCGACGGCGACAAACACGCCTGTACCGCCGACGAACACCCCGACGCGGACAAATACACCGACGAACACGGCGGTGCCACCGACGTCGACGCCAACCAACACGGCGACGAATACCGCGACCAACACGCCGGTGC
>JBBSDV010000032.1:0-20118 GCA_038240335.1 Dehalococcoidia bacterium | reverse complement strand
CGCAGTTCGTGCTGCTGCATCTACGCGTCCTCCTGCACGACGACGAGGTGGCGCACCTTCATGATCATGCCCCTGATCGTGCGATTGTCGTCGTGCTCGACGGTCTGGCCGAGCTTGCGAAGACCGAGCGCACGGACGGTGCGCTTCTGGTCTTCCTTCTGGTTAATGCCGCTGCGTTCCCAAGTAACTTTGATTTTCGGCATAACGCTTACGCCCCGCCTGCCGGTGCCGCGGGGGTCGCTGTGCCCGCGGACCCTGCTGCCGCGCCGCTCGCGGAGACGTCGCCGCGGTTGCGGTTGACACTGCCCTTGCGGCGGGCGATCTCCTTCTTCACGTCCTTGAGTTCGCTCAGCCCGGCCATGGTCGCCTTAACGACGTTGATGACGTTCGACGAACCGAGCGACTTCGTGAGGACATCCTTGATGCCGGCCGACTCCATGACGGCGCGGACGCCCCCGCCGGCGATGACACCGGTACCGGGAGACGCCGGCTTCATCATCACCCGCGCGGCGCCGAAGTGGGCGATAATCGGGTGCGAGATCGTGCTCTTGTTCATCGGCACTTTAATCAGGCTCTTGCGGGCGACAGCGGAGCCCTTGCGGATCGCCTCGGGCACCTCGTTTGCCTTGCCCATGCCGGCGCCGACGTTGCCTTTGCCGTCGCCCACGACGACGACGGCGCTAAAGCTGAAGCGCCGGCCGCCCTTGCCGACCTTCGAGACGCGGTTGATGAAGACCACCTTCTCCTGAAGCTCGCCGTCGCGGCCGCCGCCGTCGCGGCCACCGCCGCCATCTCTGCGTGTTCTCGGTCCTGCCATGCTAGAACTCCAGCCCTGCTTCGCGCGCCGCGTCGGCAAGCGCCTTCACTCGGCCGTGATACCTGTTGCCGCCGCGGTCGAAGACCACCGCCTGGACGCCGGCGTCCTTCGCCTTCTTCGCGACTGACGCGCCGACCGCCTTCGCGCGATCGCTCTTGTTGCCGGCGCCGTCCTTGAGATCTTTATCGATCGAAGAGGCGGCGGCGAGCGTGTGTCCGCGGGCGTCGTCGATCACCTGGGCGTAGATGTGCGACGTGCTGCGGAAGACTGCGAGCCGCGGCCGCATCTCGGTGCCAGACACCGTCTTGCGGACGCGTGCGTGGCGGCGGATGCGCGCTGCGCGATTGGTCTTGCTGCCCTTCATTTTACTTGCCCGCCTTACCGGCCTTGCCGGCCTTTCGTCGTACCTTCTCGCCAAGATAGCGGATGCCCTTGCCCTTGTACGGCTCCGGCTTGCGCACCTTGCGGATGTTTGCGGCGACCTGCCCGACGAGCTCCTTGTCGATGCCGGTCACGTGTACCTTCGTCGTGCCCTCGACGGCGAGCTGGATACCGGGCGGCGGCACGACCTCGACCGGGTGCGAGTAGCCGACGGCGAGCGTCACTTTCTCGGCGGCCTGCGTCGCGCGATAGCCGACGCCTTGCAGCTCGAGGGTCTTCGTGTAGCCGTCCGAGACGCCGGTCACCATGTTCGCCAGCAGCGACCGCGACAGGCCGTGGAGCGCGCGCGAGCGCTTCTCGTCGTCGGGACGGACAACCGTGACGGTCGCATCGTCCTTCGTGAACGTGATGCCGCCAGGGAAGTCGCGGACGAGCTCGCCCTTCGGTCCCTTGACCTTCACGTTCGAGCCGTCGATCTCGAGCTGAACGTTTTTCGCGAGCGGGATGGGCAGCTTTCCGATTCTTGACATTGGCCTACCACACGTAACAGATGACTTCGCCGCCGATGCTGCGTCGCCATGCGTCCTGGCCCGTCATGACGCCCTGCGGCGTCGACAGGATTGCGATTCCGAGGCCGCCGTAGACGCGCGGGATCTCGCGCTTCTGGACGTACACACGGAGTCCTGGCTTACTCACCCGCTGCAGCCCATTCAGCACCGGGTCTTTCTTCCCGGTGTAGTTGAGCTCGACGCGCATCAACTTGCGCTCGGCCTCGTCCTTGAGCTCGAAGCTCCGGATGAACCCCTCGTTCCGAAGGACGTTCGCGATCGCGAGCTTCATCTTCGACGCGGGGATGTTCACGAACTCATGCTTCGCCGTCACGGCGTTACGGATGCGCGTCAGCATATCCGCGATGGGATCCGTCATGTTCAAGGCTTGTTCCGCTCCTCATTCTTCCGCGCTGTCGCTTGACGCGAGCTACGGAAAGGCCGCTATCAACGGCCGCGTGCCTACCAGCTGGATTTCTGTACGCCGGGCAACTGTCCCTTGAGCGCGAGGCCGCGGAAGCAGATGCGGCAGAGGGCGAACGCGCGCATGTAGGCGCGCGGCCGACCGCAGAGCTTGCAGCGGTTCTTCTTTCGGGTCGAATACTTCGGCTCGCGGTTCGCCGCGACGATCATCGACGTCTTCGCCATGGCTAAACACGCTCCTTCGAGAACGGCATGCCCAGCAGCTCGAGCAGCTTCCGTCCCTCTTCGTCGGTTTTTGCCGACGTGCCGATGTTGATCTGCATGCCGCGGATTCGGTCGACCTTGTCGTAATCGATCTCGGGGAAGATGAGCTGCTCCCTGACGCCGAGGCTGAAGTTGCCGCGGCCGTCGAAGGCCTTGGTCGGCACGCCGTGGAAGTCGCGGATACGGGGCAGCGCCGCGTTGAGCAGGCGGTCGAGGAACTCGTACATGCGGTCGCCGCGCAGCGTGACGGCAACGCCGACGGGCATGTTCTCGCGAACCTTGAAGTTTGCGATCGCCTTCTTGGCACGCGTGACGATGGGCTTCTGGCCGGTGATCGTCGAGACGTCCGCGGTCGCGCTCTCGACGGCGCGCGCGTTCTCACGCGCCTCGCCGAGGCCGATGTTCAGCGTGATCTTATTGACGCGCGGCACCTGCATGACGTTGCCGTAGCTGAACTGGCGCTGCATCTCGGGCACGATTTCGCTCTGATAGCGCTCTTTGAGTCGTGGTACTGCCATTAGTCGATATCCTGGCCGCAGTTGCGGCACACGCGGTGCTTTCCGTCGGGACGGACCGTGAACCCGACGCGAACCGGCTTGTTGCAGCTCTTGCACACCAGCATCACCTTCGAGAGCGGCATGGGCATCTCCTTCTCGATGATGCCGGCCTGCGCGACGCCCTGCTGCTGCCGCTTGTGGCGCTTCACCATATTCATGCCGGTGACGAACACCATGTCCTCGGTGATTTTGGGGCGGTGGCCCTTCACCTTCACGAGGTCGCCGCCGCCGATGATCTGGCGGACGACGCCGACCTTGCCGCGGTCGCGGCCGACGATGACGAGCACGCTGTCGTCGCGCTTGATCTTGCGCATGGCTAGATCACCTCCGGTGCGAGCGACACGATCTTCATGAAGTTGCGGTCCCGCAGCTCGCGCGCGACCGGACCAAAGATACGCGTCCCCTTCGGATTCTGCTTGTCGGACAGGATGACGGCGGCGTTTTCGTCGAAACGAATGAACGAGCCATCGGAGCGGCCGTATGCCTTTACCGTGCGCACGACGACCGCCTTCACGACGTCGCCCTTCTTCACGCCGCCGCCTGGCTGCGCGAGCTTCACCGAAGCGACGATCGTATCGCCGACGCGGGCGTAGCGCCGCCGCGTGCCGCCGAGCACCGAGATGCACATGATCGACCGAGCGCCCGAGTTGTCGGCGACCTTGAGTCGCGAGTATTGCTGGATCACGACTGCGTCTCCTGGTCCGAAGCATCGGCGTTTGGTGCGGACGGCGGCGATTCCGCGATTGCACTCGCGTCCGGGCCACCGGCGTCGGCCATCATCGCGCTTGCGTCGGCTTCGTTACCGGCGGTCGGCGGCGTCATGCCGATCTCTTCCGCTTCGGCCTCCTCGGTCACCGCCTCGGTCGTCGGGCCTTCGGGCTCGACGTACGGCATCGCCGCGGCCGCTGCGACGCGCTTCGCTGCCTCGGCGGCAGCTCGCGCCTCGGCGCCGGCGGCCTGGGCGACGCTGATGTCATCGATGATGTGGGCGCCGATCTCCGTCGGCGCCACTTCGGCGACGTCGCCCTTCGTCACGATCTCGACGACGCGCCAGCGCTTGTCGCGCGATATCGGGCGCGTCTCGGCGATGCGCACGATATCGCCGAGATTGCAGGCGTTCGTCTCGTCGTGCGCCTTGTAGCGCCGCGTGACGCGCATCGTCTTGCGGTACAGGCGGTGCCGCTTGTGGCGGTCGATCCGCACGACGACGGTCTTATCCATCTTCGTGCTGACGACGCGCCCGACCTGGAGTTTTTCTTCAGAACCCATATGGCTCCGCTACCTTCCCGTGTGCGCGGCGTAGGCCGCGGCGAGCTCGCGCTCGCGCTGAAGCGTCCGGATGCGCCCGATCTGGCGCTTCACCTTCGTCTTTTCGGTCGTGTTCGACTGCTGTCGCGTCGTCAGCTGCAGGCGGATCGTGAACAACCGGCGGTACGCCTCGTTCAGCTCCGTCGCAAGCTTTTCGTCCGACAACCCGCGCAATTCGTCCACGCGCTCCTTCGTTTTTCGGCCGGCCATCAGATTCCCTCGTGTTCCTTGATCACCGTGCGCGTCTCGAGCGGCAGCTTGTGCGATGCCAGCCGCAGCGCCTCGCGCGCGAGATCTTCCTTCACGCCGGCCACTTCGAACAGCATGCGGCCGGGCTTGACGACAGCGACCCAGTGGTCGAGCGCGCCCTTGCCGCTGCCCATGCGCGTCTCGGCCGGCTTCGAAGTCACCGGTTTGTCCGGAAAGATGCGAATCCACACCTTGCCACCGCGCTTGAGTTCGTGCGTGATGGCGCGGCGAGCGGCCTCGATCTGGCGGCTGTCGACCCAAGCGTGGCCGACGGCCTGCAGGCCGAACTCGCCGAAGCTGATCTCGTTGCCGCGGCCGGCAATGCCACGGCGGTGGCCGCGGTGTTGCTTGCGAAACTTGGTGCGCTTTGGTTGCAGCATCTTTCTTACTCGCTCGCGCCGACTGCCGGCGCTGACGCTGTCGCTGTCCCTGCGGCCTCACCGCCCGACGCGACGGGCATCGCCCCCGCGTCGACGTCGATCGACGACGGCGCTCGCATGCTTGTGTCATCGCCGTTGAGACGCGCCGCCCGCTGCTCCGCATCTTGACCCGAGAAGTCATTCTCGGCGCGCGGCCGCCTCGGCGCGGGCATGATGTCGCCCTTGTAGATCCATACCTTGACGCCGATGCGCCCGAATGTGGTGTGCGCCTCCGCTATGCCAAAGTCGATGTCGGCGCGCAGGGTGTGGAGTGGGATGCGCCCCTGCTTCTCAGACTCGCGGCGCGACATCTCGGCGCCACCAAGACGGCCGGCGGCGACGACCTTGATCCCCTTGGCTCCGCGCTGCATCGTGCGCTGCACCGTCTGCTTGATAGCGCGGCGGAAGGCGACGCGGCGCTGCAGCTGGTCGGCGATGCTGCGGGCGACGAGGTAAGCCTCGAGCTCCGGCGTCCGGATCTCGTTGATATTGACGCGCACCCGGTGCCCCGTCGTCTTCTCGAGTTCGGTGCGCAAGAGGTCGACGTTGGCGCCGCTGCGGCCGATAACGATGCCGGGCTTCGCGGTGTGGATCGTCACCGTCATCTGGTTGACGTTGCGCTCGATCTCGACCTTCGAGATGCCGGCGTCGGCGCTGCCGCCGCCCATGATCCGTTGGCGAATCGCGATGTCCTCGTGCAGCTGCTGCTTATAGTTCTTGTCGGCGTACCACTTGCTCTGCCAGTCGTAGATGACGCCCAGACGGAACCCCGTCGGGTGGACTTTGTGACCCAACCTATACCTCCTCTACGACGACCGTCACGTGACTCGTGCGGTGCAGGATTGGCGCGGCGCGCCCGCGTGCCTTCGCCTTGAAACGTTTGGTGGTGCGGGACTCACCGGCGTACGCCCGCTTGATGCGCAGATCCGCGACGTCGAGCGCGTAGTTGTTCTCGGCGTTGGCCGCGGCCGACTTCACAACCTTCGCGACGACGCGGGCGTGCGGCGTCGGCAGGAAGCGAAGCATCATCATCGCCTCGTCGATCTGCTTGCCGGGCAGCTGATCGAGCACCAGCCGCACCTTGCGCGCGGAGATCGGGAGGTACTTGGCCGTGGCGCTGACTTCCATCTGGTTGTCCTAACCCTTACTTGCCACGCTGCTGCGTCGCCTTCTCGGCCTTGCTCGTGTGGCCGCGGAAGTGCCGCGTCAACGCGAACTCGCCGAGCTTGTGGCCGACCATGTTCTCCGACACGAAGATCGGCACGTGCCGGCGGCCGTCGTGGACGCCGATCGTCATCCCGACCATCTCGGGCAGGATCGTCGATGCGCGCGACCAGGTGCGGATCACGGTGCGCGCATTCGTGCGCTTGACGACTTCGACCTTCTTCATCAGCTTGGGGTCGATAAACGGCCCCTTCTTGATTGAACGCGACATTCGCTACGCCTTCCTTCGCCGGACGATGAATTGATCCGAAGGCTTCTTGCCGCGCGTGCGCTTGCCGAGCGTCGGCTTGCCCCACGGCGACTTCGGGCTCGGCATGCCGATCGGCGCCTTGCCCTCACCACCGCCGTGCGGGTGGTCGTTCGGGTTCATGACGACGCCGCGCACCTGCGGCCGGCGGCGGCGGTGCCGGGTGCGCCCGGCCTTGCCGAGCTTGATCAGGCTGTTCTCGACGTTGCCAACTTGGCCGACGGTCGCCTGGCAGCGAGAGAGCACGCGCCGCATCTCGCCAGACGGAAGGCGCACGAGCGTATACTCGCCTTCCTTCGCCATCAGCTGCGCGGAGGTGCCGGCGCTGCGGACGATCTGGCCGCCGCGCCCGGGGATGAGCTCGATGTTGTGGATCACCGTGCCGTTCGGCATGTTCTGCAGCGGCAGTGTGTTGCCGGGCTTCACATCCGAGTCCGGCCCCGACTGGACCATGTCGTTCACCTTGAGGCTGACCGGCGCGACGATGTAGCGCTTCTCGCCGTCGCGATAGGCGACGAGTGCGATGCGCGCCGAGCGGCCGGGATCGTATTCGATCGCGCTGACACGGCCGGGGACGCCGATTTTGTCGCGCTTGAAGTCGACGATGCGGATGCGCCGCTTCGGACCGCCGCCGCGGTGACGAACGGTGATCTTGCCCTGGTTGTTGCGGCCCGACATGCGCTTGCGCGTGGCGAGCAGCGACTTCTCCGGCTTCTTCTTCGTGATCTCCTCGAAGGTGAAGCCGGACATGCCACGACGGCCGGGCGACGTTGGTTTGAATTGCTTGACTGCCATTGCTTACACGCCCTCGAACAGTTCGATTTTCTCGCCGGGTGCGAGCGTTACCATTGCCTTCTTCCAGTCAGGGCGCTTCGTGACGGCGCGGCCGTAGCGGCGGCGCTTACCCTTCATGGTCGCGGTGTTGACTTCCTTCACCTTGACGCTGAAGGCGACCTCGATCGCTTCCTTGATCTGCATCTTGTTGGCGCGCAGGTCCACCTCGAAGGCGTACTTGTTTTGGGCCACCATGATCTGCGCCTTCTCCGTAATCAGCGGCCGCAGGATGATGCCGTAGGCGTTGAGTTGCTTGGGCATGCGCTAAGCCTCCGTCCCGACCGCGGCGACGCGACGCGGCTTCACGCGCTCGCCACCCCACAGCGCTTCTGCGCCACGCACCGCATCGACCGTCATTAGCAGGCCTTGCGCCGACAGCATGTCGGCGACGTTGAGGTGCGACGCGGGCAGCAGGCTCACCTTCGGAAGATTGCGCGCGCTTGCCCGGACGTGCCTTTCGCTCGCAGCCGTAACGACGAGCACCGAACGCTCGAAGCCCATCGCCTTGATGACGCCGGCCATCACCTTCGTGCTCGGCGCCGTCACGGTAAGATCCTGCACGATGCGCAACGAGCCATCGGCGGCCTTCGCCGAAAGCACCGAGCGGATCGCCAACCGGCGCATCTGCTTCGGCAGGTCCTTGGTGTACTTGCGGACGCGCGGGCCGAACACGATGCCTCCGTGCCGGTGCTGCGGCGCGCCGATCGAGCCCTGGCGCGACGCACCGTTGCCCTTCTGGCGACGGATCTTGCGTGTGGAGCCGTGGACTTCGCCGCGCGTCTTCGTATTCGCGCTGCCGACGCGCCGATTCGCCATCGTCGCAAGGAATGCCTGGTGGACGACGGGAATGTTCGGCTCGATTCCGAACACGGCGTCATCGACGTCGATCGCTTCGAGTTCCTTGCCGGCGGCGTCGTGGACGTTCAGTTTCATCGTTACTTCGCTGTCTTTTGCGTTGACTTCTGCTTCTGCTTGAGCGAGCGGCGCACGCGGACCGTGCCGTTCGTGGCCCCGGGAACCGCGCCTTCGATCAGCAGCAGTCCCTTGCCTTCGTCCTTTGCGATGACGCGCAGGTTGCGCGACGTCACCTGGATGGCACCCATGTGGGTCGCCATGCGCTGTCCTTTGTAGACGCGACCAGGCGTCGTGCCGGAACCGATTGATCCGGGAGCGCGATGCCGGTCCGACTGACCGTGCGTCTTCGGGCCCCCGCGGAAGTTGTGCATCCGCACGCCACCGGCGAATCCGCGCCCTCGCGACGTGCCCGTGACGTCGACAAGGTCACCCTCGCTGAACAGCTCGAGGCCGATCTTGTCACCAACGTTGTGCTCACCATCGCCGACAGCGCGGAACTCGCGCAGCCGGCGGAAGTCGCCGAGCTTCTTGAGGTGGCCGCGCATCGGCTTGTTGATGTGCTTCTTGACGCCGTAGCCGACCTGCACGGCCTCGTAGCCGTCCTTCGCAGCCGTCTTCACTTGCGTGACGACGACCGGACCCGCTTCGACGACCGTGACCGCATGAATGTGGCCGTTGGCGTCGAAGATTTGGGTCATCCCGAGTTTGCGTCCGAGCAGTCCTTCGAGTGGCATCGCCCGTCCCTTACAGCTTGATCTCGATGTCGACGCCGGATGCGAGCTGGAGCCGCATCAGCGTGTCCACCGTCTTCGATGTCGGCTCGAGAATGTCGATGAGCCGCTTGTGCGTGCGAATTTCGAACTGCTCCTGCGAGTCCTTGTCGATGAAGGGGCCGCGGATGACGCAGAACTTCTTCAGCTCCGTCGGCAGCGGGATCGGCCCGGCTACCGCTGCGCCCGTGCGCTCGGCAGCCTCGACGATCTGCTCCGCCGATTGGTCGAGGATGCGGTGATCGAACGCCTTAAGCCGGATCCGGATCTTTTGCCTGGCCATACACTGCCTTCTTGCGCAGCATCCTGCGCGTCTACGTTTTCCCGGCGCCTGTATTGCACCGACGTGGTCACGGGCGCAGCGTACTGCGCCCGTATCAGCTACACACCCGCGCGGACGGCGCGCTTGGAACGCGTGCCGAGGATCTTTTCCGCGACGTTGTTCGGCACTTCGTCGTACCGGTCGAACTCCATGCTGTAACTGGCGCGGCCCTGAGTGAGCGAGCGCAGATCGGTAGCATAGCCGAACGTTTCCGCAAGCGGTACGGAGGCGCGGATCACCTTGAGATTCGCGCGCTGCTCTTGCTCGCCGACCTGTCCGCGGCGCTTGGCGATGTCGCCGAGCACGTCACCGTAAAACTCGTCCGGCGTGCTGATCTCGAGCTTCATTACGGGTTCGAGCAGCACCGGGTTCGCCTTCTCCATCGCCGCTTGGAACGCCATGGAGCCGGCGGTCTTGAACGCCATTTCGGAGGAATCGACGTCGTGGTAGTCGCCGCCGAGCAGCGTAAGCCTGACATCGATCACCGGGTATCCTGCGAGCACCCCGCTCTCGACCGCCCCGCGAACGCCTTGCTCGATCGGACCGATGAACTGCCGGGGCACCTCGCCGCCGACGACCTTGTCGACAAACTCGAACCCGCCGCCCTGCTCGAGCGGCTCAATCTGGACGCGCGCGACACCGTACTGGCCATGGCCGCCGGTCTGCCGCACAAAGCGACCTTCTGCCTTCGCCGTCGAGCGAATCGTCTCTTTGTACGCGACCTCGGGCCGGCCGACGTTCGCCTCGACGCGATACTCGCGCTTCATGCGGTCGACGATGACATCGAGGTGCAACTCGCCCATGCCGGAGATGATGGTCTGGCCGGTCTCCTGGTCGTAGCGCATCCGGAAGCTCGGGTCTTCTTCCGCGAGCTTCGAGAGCGCCTCGCCCATGCGGTCCTGGTCGTCCTTCGTCTTCGGCTCGACGGCGATGTGGATCACTGGATCCGGGAATGTGATCGACTCGAGGATGACGGGCTGCGCCTGATCGCAGAGCGTGTCGCCGGTCGTCGTGAGCTTGAGACCCATCGCGGCGATGCCGCCGGCACCGACCTCGGTCACGTTCTCGCGGTGGTTCGCGTGCATCTGGACGATGCGGCTGACGCGCTCGGTCTTCTCGCGCGTCGAATTGTATACGCTCGAGCCTTCAGTCAGCGTGCCCGAGTAGACACGGAAGTAGGCGAGGCGGCCCAGGTGGGGGTCGCTGACGATCTTGAACGCAAGCGCCGAGAAGGGCTCGTTGTCGTTCGGCTTGCGGAGGACGTCTTCGCCCTTCTTGGGATCGAAGCCGGTCATCGGGGGCACGTCGTCGGGTGAGGGCAAGAACTCGATGACGGCGTCGAGGAGGATCTGCACGCCTTTGTTCTTGAGGGCGCTGCCGCAGAGTACCGGCGTCGTCGTCGGGTGTTCCGGGTTGATCGGCGTATCGAGCGTGATACGGCGGAGCGCCGCCATGATCTCGTGCGACGTCAGCTCGTGGCCTTCGATTAGGCTGATGGCTGTTTGCTCATCGACGTCGCCGATGGCGTAGATCATCTTCTCGTGCCATTCCTTGGCCTGGTCGCGGTATTTCTCGGGGATCTCGACCGATACGGGCGCGTCATCGCGCTGGCCGGTGAACGTCCACGCCTTCATCTCGACAAGATCGATAACGCCGGCGAAGTCCGCCTCGGCGCCCATCGGGATCTGAATCGGGACGGGTTTTGCGCCGAGACGCTCGTCGATCATTTCGACTGTGCGCCAGAAGTTGGCGCCCATGCGGTCCATCTTGTTGACGAAGCAGATGCGCGGCACCTTGTACTTGTCCGCTTGGCGCCACACCGTCTCGGATTGCGGCTCGACACCGGCGACCGCGTCGAACACGACGACGCCGCCGTCGAGCACGCGCAGGCTGCGCTCGACCTCGACCGTGAAGTCTACGTGGCCGGGTGTGTCGATGATGTTGATCTGGTGGTCTTTCCACTGCGCCGTCGTCGCGGCCGCGGTGATCGTGATCCCGCGCTCCTGCTCCTGCGGCATCCAGTCCATCACGGCGGTGCCTTCGTGCACTTCGCCGATCTTGTAGGTGCGTCCCGTGTAGTAGAGGATGCGCTCGGTCACGGTCGTCTTACCCGCATCGATGTGGGCGATGATGCCGATGTTCCGGATGCGCTCGATAGGTACTGTTCTCGCCATGTGTCCCTTGGTTTCCCGACTGTCGCCGTGGCCGCTGCGCTCCGGCTTTCGTCCCGAACGCTCGCTGGCCGATATCTCCCTGGCAAAGATCACCGCCGGTGACGGTCCGTCGCCGGCGGTTCATCCGCGCGAGGCGGATCCATTCAGCTGTTTACCACCGATAATGGACGAAGGCGCGGTTCGCCTCGGCCATGCGGTGCGTGTCGTCCTTCTTCTTGATCGTCGCACCCTGGCCGGTCGCCGCATCCATCAGCTCCGCCGAGAGACGCTCGGCCATCGAGCGGCTGCCGCGCGAGCGCGCCGACTTGAGCAGCCAGCGGATCGCCAGTGCCATGCGGCGTTCGGCGCGGATGTCGACGGGCACCTGGTACGTTGCGCCGCCGACGCGTCGCGGCTTCACTTCGATCGTCGGCGTCGAGTTGCGGATCGCCTGGTCGAACGTGTCGATCGCAGGCTTGCGCGTCGTCGTCTCGACGCGCTCCATCGCGGCGTACATGATGCGCTCGGCGGTGCTCTTCTTGCCGCGCTCCATCAGCTTGTTCACGAACATCGTGACCGTGCGGCTCCCGTACTTGCCGTCGGGCAGAATCTCACGCTTTACGATCTTGGCTCGTCTCGGCATCGCTCTTCTCCACTTGATGTGCGCCGCAGCGCCGCGACTCTAGGTCTTGCGTGTTCCGTACTTGCTGCGGCCGCGCTTGCGGTTCGCGACGCCCTGCGCGTCGAGGGCCCCGCGGATGATGTGATAGCGCACGCCCGGAAGATCCTTCACCTTGCCGCCCCGAATGAGGACAACGGAGTGCTCTTGCAGGGAATGTCCCTCACCGGGAATGTATGCCGTAACCTCAATGCCATTCGTGAGCCGAACGCGGGCGATCTTGCGGAGCGCCGAGTTCGGCTTCTTCGGCGTCATTGTGCGGACCTGCGTGCAGACACCGCGCTTCTGTGGCGAGCCCTTGCCGCGCACGGTGCGGTTTTTCAGCGAGTTGTAGGTATAGCGAAGGGCGGGCGCCTTCGTCTTCTTGATCGCGGCCTTGCGGCCTTTGCGCACGAGTTGACTGATCGTCGGCACGTCCGACTCCCTACGCTTTCGTTTCGCACCACCGCATCAGGTGATGCCACGGTTCCCAATGGTCGCTGGCTGGTTCGCGGGTGCCTCGTGAGCGCGGAGTGCGCGAGGCACACGAAAGGCCGGCAGCCTTATTGCTGAGCCAGTCCGGCGTAGCCGCTGCACCCCGGGAGGGTCAGTGGCCACGAATGCCGGCCGTTGTCACTTTGGGGTCTTCCGACCTGAATGTGAGTTCTGGCGTCAAAATGCGTCCGGCACCGATGCCAGATACATCGCTAGATGCTATCAACGCGCCCGTATGGTGTCAAGACGGACGGAGTGTCGTGTGTTGATTCGGCAACGGATACGCTGCCCTACGTTCTTTGTCGTTGCGCATTACGCGAGCTCCGAGGACGACCGCCAATGAGGCGAGCGGTCACCGATACTCGATAAGCTCCGGTATGCGTACACGAACGGTCATCATCCTCCTCGCCGCGGTCGCGATCGCAGGCGGCGCGGTGGGTTCGACGATCACGCTCGTCGTGCGCGGCGAGGAGGATGGTGCGGGCTCGCGCGGAGAGCTTGTGCATGTACGGCCGCTCGTAGCTCCGGGCGAGCTGATGCGTACGCCGTTCTGTGTCGCTGTCCAGCATTTCTGCATCACGGAACCGCAGGAGGGACAGTTCCTCGCGTTGTACACCGCTGATCCGCACCTCCGCGAGCAAGGGTGCACTGTGCACTGGGACGGAGCGGCGCAGCAGGAGGTTGGGCCAAACGTCCAGTCGCAGACAACGGTCGTCGGCATCTTCATCGGTGACTGCACAGCGTCGAGGTTCGACATCTCGGGCAAGCGGCTCTTCGGGCCTGCGCCGCGTGACCTCGATCGCTTCCCGATTGCGAGTACGGCCGACGGGCTCGTCGTCAACACGAAGACTCTGATCTGTGGCGAAGTGCGTCTCGACGGCGCCAGCGGTGGATGTACGCGCGCACCGGCGATCGATTGATGGTCGTGCTGCGCCGACATCCCACGTTGAACACTAGGCGAGCGCCAGGCGGCGCCGCTATCGGCAGACGGCGGCGAGCGCGTCGCGGACGGCGAGGGATCGCTCGAGGACGGCCTCGGGAGCGTCGGCGACGACCATGTTGATGTGTGCGCAGCCTGCCTCGATGTAGGGGGCAATGAACTCGGCGATCTCGGCGGGTGTGCCGTAGGGCGTCGACTTCTCGAACTTTTCGAAGGGGATGCGGTAGAAGGCTTGCATGCTGGCGGCGACCTTCTCGCGCGCCGTGGCGCGGTCATCGTCGACGCCCATCCAGAACTGCATCGCGCGCGGAAAGGCGACGTCGCTGCGCCCGGCCTCGGCGGCGAATTCGGCGATCTTCTCGCCGGCATCGACGAAGCGGCGGAGGCTGACCCAGATGCCCGTCCAGCCGTCGCCATAGAGTGCGGTACGGCGCATCGCCGCGTCGGAGCGGCCGCCGACCTGCAGCGGGATGCCCCCGGGTCGCGCGGGCTTCGGCCGCATCTTGACCTTGTCGAGTTTGAAGTACTTGCCGGTGAACGTGGTCTCTTCCTGCGTCCAGAGGCTGCGCAGGATCTGCATCGCCTCGTCGGTGCGGCGGGCGCGCGTCTTTGGGTCGACGCCGCAGGCCCACCATTCATTCGGATCCTCGCCGCCGATTCCGATGCCGAGGATTAGCCGGCCGCCCGAGATCTGGTCCAGCTGCGCCGCCTGCAGCGCGACGGGCGTCGGGTGGCGCAGGGCGAGGAGGTACACGCACGTCTGCAACGCGAGCGTCGATGTCGTTGCGGCGATCGAGGACAGCTTGATCAGGGCGTCGCTGCCCGAGCCGTAGAAGGTCACGTGGTCGCCAACGAAAACGCCGTCGATGCCGGCGGCCTCGGCCTGGCGAGCATCGTCCGGAGTGCCACCGGGCGCGAAGATCTTCGGCATCGTCATCGGCATCGTGGGTGCTCCTTCGTGGCTGCGGCTGCTTCTAACGCTTCTTCAAATTCGCAACGAGCATGCATCTTCTCGCAACCTCCGACTCTGCCGGCTCATTCGCCGTGTCCGCTTGCGCGTGCCGGGAAACATTTTGAATGAAGAAAGTCTTGGTGGGACACCCCCATTCCCCCAGCAGAAGGCGCTGCGCGCTCTGCACTCCCGCTTCACGATCGACGGACGATCCAACCGAGGCCACGCATCACGCGGCCACTACGAGAACGCCAACAATACTCCGCGAGCACAACAACCAGCGTTTCCCGAACGTTTGGGGCGACGCACTCGCCCCGGCAGCACCGGCACGTACAATTCGAAAATTTCGGTGCGTGTGACACTCTTGAAAACGAGA
Source organism: Dehalococcoidia bacterium (assembly GCA_038240335.1). Classification (GTDB taxonomy): domain Bacteria; phylum Chloroflexota; class Dehalococcoidia; order DSTF01; family JACRBR01; genus JBBSDV01. The sequence goes on along the minus strand of JBBSDV010000032.1, from coordinate 5,326 downwards.
GTGTGTCGCCGGATACGGCATTATCGGTTACCGGACGTTGCGTGCACGGCGGCGGGACCGATGACGGCGGCCGCGTGCAGCGCGCCGATCTCGTCCCACGTGAATCCTGCTTCGAGCAGCACTTCCTCCGTGTGTTCACCGTGCTGGGGTGCGAGGCGATCGATGCGCACGGGCTCGCCGTCGACGGCGATGCCGCTACTGGGGATGCGCACCGGCGCATGGCCGGGATGCGGCACGTGCTGGATGTATTGATTCGCGAGGATCTGCGGATCGTCCACGACCTGTGCGTAATTCTGGACGACGGCGGCGAGCATGCCGGCGTCGTTCAGCCGCGCGACCCAGTCTCGCGCCGTGCCGGTCGCGAAGGCGTCGTCGAGGATCGCGATGAGCGCCTTCGCGTTCGTTCCGATGCGTTTGATGAAGGTATCGAAGCGCTCGTCGGCGACAAGATCCTTGCGGCCGATCAGCGCGCACACTTCGGGCCAGGCGCGATCGAGCAGCATGCCGATGATGAACCAGTTTCCGTCGCCGGCGAGATATTCACGCCAGAACGGTCGCGAGCCACCGCGGTGCGAACGCGCCCGCAGCTTGTCGATAAAGAGGAAGTTCGCAATGTCGAACGACTGCATCGAGATCTGGCTACCGAGCAGCGACGTGTCTAATTTGATACCACGACCGGTCGTATTGCGGCTGACCAGGCCGGTGAGGATCGCGATAGCGGCATGCAGCGCGCCGACCTGGTCGGCGATCGGGACCTGGGCCGGAATGGGTGGGTCGTCCGGCTCGCCGTTCGTGCTCGCGAAGCCGCCGCGCGCTTGGGCGAGGAAGTCGAATGCGCCGGCATCGGCGTCGGGGCCGAGCGGCCCGTAGCCTGACGCTTGCACATACACGATGCGCGGGCTCACGGCGGCCACCGCTTCGTACGCAAGACCGAGGCGTGCGATCGCGGCGATGCGAAAATTATTCGAGAAGACGTCGGCGGTGCTCGCGAGCCGCATGAAGACGTCGATGCCGCCGGGATGCTTAAGGTCGAGCGCGATCGATCGCTTGCCGCGATTGTGCGCCTCGAAGTAGCTGCTCAGCCCGAGATCGGGCTGGATCCAGGCGTAGCGACCGGGGTCGCCGGACTGCCGCTCTTCGATCTTGATGACGTCGGCGCCGAGATCGGCGAGTAGCGCTGTGGCGTACGTGCCCTGCTGCCAGATGCTGAGATCGAGGACGCGGATGCCGGCGAGTGGCTTCTGCATATGCCGATTCTCGCGCGGCTGGGCGCGTGTGTCCAGAATCGGGAAACCCCGATTGACCGCGGATCAGGCATCACCTACAACGTGACGATGACCGACTCCATACTCGATTCGCAGAGCACGTACGCGGCACTCGATCCCGAAGGACTGCTCGCGCGGATCACGGAATTGCCGAGCCAGATCGAGATGGCATGGCGGACGGCGAGTGCGTTCGCACTGCCGGCGGACTATCGGGATGCGAATCGCATCGTCGTTCTGGGCATGGGAGGCTCGGGGATCGGTGGCTCCTTGCTGCGCGCGCTCGCGCTCGACGTCGGGGCGGCGACGCCCGTCGACGTTGTGCGGGGGTACACACTGCCCGCGTACGTCAGCAAGCGCACTCTGGTCATCGCATCGTCGAACAGCGGCAACACTGAAGAAGTCGTCGCCGCGTTGTCGACGGCGATCGATGGCGGCGCGCACTGCTCCGTCATTGCGACGGGCGGCCGGCTGCTCGCGCTCGCGCGTACACATGGTCTGCCAGCGCTGTCGTTCACATGGGACGGCGAGCCGCGATCGGCGCTCGGATGGAGTTTTATCGCGCCGCTCGCGATCTGCAGCGGTCTCGGGCTGCTGCCGGACTGCGGCGGAGAGATTGCGACAGCGGTCGAGAAGATGGAAGTCCTCGTCAGGGCGATCGGCGCCGACGTGCCGGAGGCGACGAATCCCGCGAAACAGCTGGCGCGACGTCTCGCCGGATCGGTGCCGGTGATCGTCGGCGCGGAGGCGCTGGCGCCCGTCGCATATCGCTGGCGCACGCAGATGAACGAGAACGCGAAATCATGGGCGATCGCCGAAGAACTGCCGGAGATGAACCACAACGCGCCGCTGGGTTACAGCCTGCCGGCCGCGCTGGTGCAGATGCTACATGTTGTGCTGCTGCGGCATGCGTCGATGCACCCTCGCATCGGTACGCGTGTCGCGATCACGCAGGAGCAGATGGGAGACGCCGGCATTCCGGTCGAGGTGCTCGAGATGCCGGGATCGTCGGTGTTGTCGCAGATGCTCGGGGCGATCGAGTTCGGCGACTTCACGAGCTACTATCTCGGTCTGCTGAACGGCGTCCACCCTTCCCCGATGGGGGCGCTGGAGTGGATTAAGCAGCGAATGGCTGCCTCGGGCGACGCTTCTCCGTAGGTGAGCGTGGGGTGCTTCGACTGCCGGCGCGCTCGCCGAGAGTCCCTCTCACCTAAAACATCTTTGTGGCGCGGAAGTTGGCCGGTCGTCTCCGGTTTCCGCTCGCGCGGACCCGGACACGGATTGTTGAATGAAAGAAGTTTCGGGGAACAACCCCCGAACCCCTCTCCGCGGCGAGCACGCCGGCGGTCGACAACGACAAGCGGAACCAAGTGCGCAGAGAGTGGCTGTCGACAATTGCCGTACGTGTGAGTCGTGAACCACGCACCACGAACTAAACACACAAACTACGAACTACCCACCTGGAACGCTCGTCGTCGGGGAGGTGATCTGCTCGTCGAAGTTTACGTCGCCGCCGAGGATGACGACGAGGGCGGCGGCGGATGACGCATCGGACGCGGAGGCGATCTTCGCCTTCTCGCTCGCGGTCGCGACGCGGTAGCCGGTGATGGGAATGTGCAGCCAGTCGGCGATGAGATAGGCGTTCTTCTCGTGCGTGCCGTCGAGGTCGAGAATTTCGGACTTCGCATGATCCTGCGCGTCGAACACGTTCGTCGCGTTGAGGTCGTTCACGGGGTAGCCCTTCGACGCGATGTAGCCGACGATGCGCGTGGCGAGGCCGTTGTTGCTCGTGCCGTTCTGTACCTGCACGAGCACCGGATCCGGTGTCACCGTCGCCTGCGGCCCGCTGCTCCCGATCTTGTCGACGAAGAGCGAGTTCGTGAGCTTGCGAATCTCCTCGTCGTTGCCGAGCAGCAGCGCGGCGCCGGTGCGCGGATCGGTGTATGGCACAGTGGCCGGCCCGAGCGATACGGCGTGGATGTCGTCCTTCACTTCATTCGCAAGCAGCGCGTAGTCGGCGATCTGGAAGTCACTAATGTCTGTATGGATTGCGCTCTTGTACTTCGACCAGAGCGACGGTGCGTTCTTGAGTACGTTGAGGTCCTTAGCCTTCGCAATCGCCGCGAAGATCACGCGCTGCTGGCGCTGGATGCGGTCGAGGTCGTCGCTGCTGAATCGGATGCGCGAGTAGGCGAGCGCCGTCTGTCCGTTCATGTGCTGGTTGCCGGGGTAGAAGTGCTGCGGCAGGTAGTCGCCGGGCGCTTCCGTCTCGGAGTAGTACGGATCGTAGACCTCGTCCGGTACGTCGACATCGATGCCGTTAAGGTCATCGATGATGCTCTCGAAGCCCTTGAAGTCGATGATCACGTACTTGTCGATCTTGATGCCGAAGGGCGGCCCCGCCATCACCTGTTTCATCAGCCCGACGCCGCCGCCATCGTACTTGCTCAGCTCGCCGTTGACGTAGACGGTGTTGATCCGATCCTGGAACGTGCCGCCGTTCGTGCCAGGAATGTCGACACGGAGGTCGCGGGGGAAGCCGAGGATGCCGGTGGACTTCGTCTTCGGGTCGACGGTGACGACAAAGATGGTGTCCGTGCGCGTCGGCGCGTCGCCGTCGCTCGGTCGGCGGTCGAGGCCCATGACGAGGATGTTGATCCGATCCGTTGGACCGTCGCTGCTCGTCTTCACGCCCGGCAGGATCTTGCCGACCGACGAGGGCAGCGTCAGCGGATGCGTCGGGAAGAAGAGGCTCGACACATGCGTGATGATGACGAGGCCGAGGTATGCGGATAGCACGGCGAACAGCGCGATCGCTGCGCCGATAATCGCACGTTGGCTGCGCGTGGAAGGTCGGGTGGATGGACTGACGCCAGTTGACACTGAACCGAGCGTATCCGCCGACGATCAGGGGTGTCAAGAAGGATGTGTTGCGTCGCGCCTCCGCGATCGTGAGATTGGCGATCGGCAATTCACGATTCATCGCCGTACGCGCTTCTGCGTCATGCTCGCGCTCGATATCATCGCCGCACCACCGAGAGAGAGAAGGAAACAATGAAAGCAGCAGCGCTGGCCGGATCGCGGGCGATGAAGATGATCGATCTGGCCGACGATGGGCCGGGGGTGGGCGAAGTTACCCTCCGCGTCGCGTTCTGCGGCATCTGCGGTTCCGACCTGCACGAGTACGAGCAGGAGAATCCGCCGCGAGCGCTCGGTTTCATGCAGCCGGTCATGGGCCACGAGTTCAGCGGCACGATCGTGCGCATCGGCGAGGGCGTGAGCGATGTCTCCGTCGGACAGAAAGCGGTGGGTAATCCGGGCGCAGGCTGCGGCGCCTGCGCGTACTGCGCGAGCGGCCGCGAGGAGCTGTGCCGCAGCGGCAGCGCGATCGGCGGCGGCATGGGGTACACGCGGCCCGGCGCCTATGCCGAATTCGTCACGGTGCCCGAACGCAGCCTCGTCGTACTGCCCGATGACGCGAACATGCAGCACGCCGCGCTCGCGGAGCCCTTCGCGGTCGCGAGGCACGCTCTCGTCAAAGGGCACTATCGCCCGAACGAATTGCTCGTCATCGCCGGCGCCGGTCCAATCGGCCTGCTTACGGTAATCGCGGCGCGGCAGATGGGCGGCGAGCGGATCATTGTCTCGGAGCCACTGCAGGGGCGGCGCGAGGCGGCGATTCGCGCCGGTGCGAGTCACGCCGTGCAGCCGGCGGAGCTGCTCGAAACGGCGCAGAAATTGTCGGGTGGAGACGGCGCCGAGATTTCGGTCGATGCATCAGGGCTGCCCGTCGGCATCGGCAGTTGCGCCGATGCGACAGCGCGCGGCGGGCGCATTGTCATCGCCGGTGTGGGCGAGCAGCCCTACCCGCTCGACATTCTTCGCACGATCCTCAATGAGCTCACGTACATCGGCGTCCTCGGGTATTCGCGCGCTGAGTTCGCCGAGAGCGCAATGATGATCGCCGGTGGCGAGGTCGACGTGTCATCCGTCATCTCGGAGGTCGTGCCGGTCGACGGCACGCCCGACGCCTTCGCGCGGCTCTCCGACGGCCGCAACGACCT
>JBBSDV010000031.1:0-20561 GCA_038240335.1 Dehalococcoidia bacterium | reverse complement strand
GCCGAGCACATCCGCGGCGACGGCGGCGACGAACGTGCTATCTACCCCGGCCGAGAAGGCGACGACCACCGAGCCCATCTCGCCGATCACCCGCCGCAGTTCTACAAGTTTGGTTTCCATACGGACATGGTAACAAGCGGAGGTTGGGGCTGGAGGCTGGAGGCGGGAGGCGGAAAGTCGGAGGTCGGAGGCGGGAAGCGACGACTCGGGGGCCAAGGCGACGTATTTGCGAGCCTCACGTCGGGCCTCGCCATCGCCGATAACTAGAGAGCGATACGGCGCGACAGCGGAACGAGGACCGATGGGCGGCTCGACGTCGAACATAAATGTGCGATTTGCAACGCTTAGCGTCGTTGTGGTCGGCATCGTTGCGGTGTTCGGCGGCCTGCTCGGAGCGCAACTGGTGCGTTCGGCCGAATATGGTGCGGCCGGACACAGCGCGGCGGCTCTCGTCGCGGCGCCCGTCGGCAGCCTGCTCGCGTCTGAATCGGCCAGCAGCGATACGCTCTCCGACGCGATGCGCCTTCGTCTCGCGGCGCTCACGCTGCCGCTCCTCACGTCGGATCTTCGTGCGATCCGGGTCTCCACGAACGAAGGAACGCTTCTGTATACATCCGGTGAGCCAGCCCCGGACCATCGCGCGGGCGCGAATGGCGGGCTGAGCACCGCGCACGAGCGCGCTACGGACGGCGGCCTCCGGTTTGTCACGTCGACCCGTGATAAGGCGTACACCATCCAGGTCGTCCGCAATGCCGACGTCGTCGATGCGCGGGTTACACACGATGAGCGCGCCGTGCTCCTGCTCACCGTTGTTGCCGCGCTGCTGCTGATCGGCGCGCTCCAGGGCGGATTCTGGATCACCGCGCGCGACCTCTCGGCCGACCATCGCCGCCTGACGCGCTCGCGCTCGGCGGGAGAAGGACTGCGGTCGTCGCTCGACCTGCACGACGTCATCGCGCAACTCGTGCGCGACGCCACGTCGCTCGGCGCCGGGCACTATGGCATCGTCGCGCTGTACGAGGAGGAGACGGGCGACCTCGTGTTGCGCGCGACCTACGAGCAGGCGACGGACGGCGTTGAGCAGCACCATCGGTCGGTCGAGGAGTGGTTCTTGCGCCGCAGCATCATCACCAACGCGACGATCGTCAGCGCCCAGTCGGCGAGCGCGTACAAGCAATTCTTCAGCCCGGAACTCGAGCTCGACGGGCAGGTCGATGTGATGTGCGTGCCGCTGACCCTCCACGATCGCGTCGTCGGCGTGGTCGCCGTGGTTCGCGAGCCGGGGGCGCGGCGCGGCGGGTTCGCGCCCGTTGAGGTGCAGCAAGTCGCCGACCTGGCATCGCAGGGTGCGATGGCGATCCAGCAGGCGCTCCTCTTCTCGAAGGTGCGCAAGTACGCGACTGAGGTCGAGCTGAGCTATGACTCCACACTCAAGGCGCTCATGGCGGCCCTCGACGCGAAGGATGATGTGACCGAGGGGCATTGCGAGCGGGTCGCCAAGCTCACGGTGCAGCTCGCGCGCCAGATCGGACTGCCGGAGGCCTCCCTGCTCGACATCGAGCGCGGCGCGCTGCTCCACGATGTCGGCAAGATCGGGGTGCCGGATGCGGTGCTCAAGAAGCCGGACGCGTTGAACGATCTCGAATGGGAAGCGATGCGCCGGCACCCGCTGCTCGCCGGCGTCATGATCTCGAAGATCGGCTTTCTCGAGGGCGCGACGCCAATCTTGCTGTACCACCACGAGAGATATGACGGGACGGGCTACCCCTTCCGGCTCGCCGAGGACGCGATCCCGGTCGAGGCGCGCATGTTCTCGATCATCGACGCGTACGACGCGATGACCTCGGACCGGCCGTATCGCGACGCGATGTCGCACGAGGAAGCGATGGCCCAGATCGAGGAAGGCAGCGGCTCGCAGTTCGATCCGGCTATGGTCGAGTCGTTCGGACGGATGATGCTGCTTCGGCCCGACCTGCGCATGCGGTCGGGCACGCGCCGCACGCTCAACAGCGACGACGCCCGCGCCGCCGAGATCGACGCCGATCACGCTGCATGACGCGGCGTCAGGCCGTCTGCTGCGCGAGAAAGCGGCTTAGGGCCGACGCCGCGCGATCGACACTCGGATAGACGGCGAGCCGGCCATCCGTAAGCCCCTGCTGGCCACCACTGACAGCACGCCACTTCGTTTCGTCCGCCGAGTCGGCCGGCCCGAGGACGAACGCGAGCGGCTTGTCGGACTTGACACCGATCGCGGCGAACCGGTCGACGAGGTGCTTCATGCGTTCGACTGCGTCCGGCCGGCCGAGCACCCAGTCCTCGCCGACGTTCGCGATTAACGCATCGAACTCGTCGCTTTCGAGCATCATTTCGAGGACGCGCGCCCCGGACACCCCACTGCCCGCAAGGATCGATTGATCGACGGGGTTGTCGACCCAGTCTGCCAGCTGCGGCGCCTTCTCGCGCAGTGACTCGCGGATCTGCGCCGGTAGTTTCGGCACGGAGAGGCCGGCTTCCTCGCAGACGTCGGCTGACTGCACCGCGCGGCCGCCGCCGCCACCGACCACACCGACACGCGGTCGCTTGCTTGCATCGATCGAGGGCGAGGGCGGCCTCAGGAAGGCGAAGGCGACAAGCATGTCGATGAGGTCGTCGAAGGTCGCAACCTCAACGGCGCCGGCCTGCTTCAGCATTGCGCTCCAGATCTGACGTTGCCCGGCGAGCGCCGCGGTGTGCGATGCGGCCGTTCGTGAACCGGCGCCCGTGCGCCCGCCCTTGAGGATGACGACGGGCTTCGCGGCCGCGCACTTCTTGAGCGCCGCAAACAACCGGCGCCCGTCGCCGGTGCCCTCGATGTAGGCGCCGACCACGCGCGTATCGGCGTCCGTGGCGAGGAAGTCGAGGAAGTCAGCCTCCGAGAGGTCGAGCGCGTTGCCGTAGCTAACGACCTTGCTGAACCGCAGCCCGCGCGCCGCGCCGTGCAGCATCAGCTCGACGGAGTTGTTGCCGCTCTGTGAGATGAAGGCGACGTCGCCGGGCTCGCGCGGGAGGTCGGGGCGAAAGGCGAGGCCGCTTCGCGAGTCGTAGAGCCCCATGCAATTCGGCCCGATGATCCGTACGCCGGCTGCTGCCGCTGCGGCCTTCACACGCTGCTCGAGCGCGGCGGCGCCGGCATCGCCGGTCTCGCTGAAGCGGCCGGTAAACAGGTGCATCGCGGTCACGCCCTTCGCCCGGCTCTCGGCGATCATCTCGAGCACGCCATCGGCGGGAATGCAGGAGATCACGAGGTCGACGTCGCCCGGCACGGCGGAGAGCGATGCGTAGGCCGGCAGCCCGGCGATCTCCGATGCGCGCGGGTTGATCGGATAGATCGCGCCGGCGAAGCCGAAGTCGATCAGCGAGCGCACGTAGTCGTGGCCCGGGCTATCGACGTTGGAAGATGCGCCGACGACGGCGACGCTTCGCGGCGAGAATACGGCATCAGGAATGGTCATGGCGCGAGTGTACGGGACTCGTCGCTAGTCGCTAGTTCGGGCGGCGAGAAGTGAGAGGTGAGACGTGGTGACCGGTGACCGATGGCCGATGGTCGATGACCGATGGTACGCCGGCCGGGCCTTACGGCCTTCGCGCGACGATGATGTAGTGCATCTCGCTGAGGACGATGCCGTCGTCGGTGCGAAGTGCGTCCTCGAGCGCGAGCAGTTCGTCGATCTCCGCAGCCGGGTCGAAGCCCGGGATGAACCACGGCGTCAGTAGGAGCATATAGACGAGGTCGCCCAAGGTGGCGAACGCGACGCGCTCTTCGTGCCAGCGCGCATCTTCGACTGACAGGCCGGCCGCGACGAAGCCACGTTGATACGTGCGGAAGTGATCCTCGAAGGTTGCCTTGCGCGGGAAGAAGCGGCGCAGCTCGGGCCAATCGTCGTGGCCGACCTGCTGCGTCACGATCACCCCGCCCGGCGCGAGCACACGGCCGACCTCCTCCGGCGCCAGTGCCTCGTGGCGGTCGAGCACGAGATCGAACGAAGCCGCGACGAACGGCAGCCGCAGCGCGTCCGCGCGTACGACCTCGGTGCCAAGCGGCAGCAGGCGCGCCGCCGCGATCGGCGCATTGACGTGCCACTCCTCCGTCGCGATGACGCGCGCCGGGAGGCCGGCGACGATGCGCGACAGCACTTCGCCGCCCCCGGTACCCAAATCCAGAATCGACGAACGACCGCGAGCATGTTCGACAGCGATCGCTTCGTAATCCCACGGTTCGCGCGGATCGAGATGCCGGACGTCGACGTCCGTGAAACTCCAGCCGGAGAAGCTGGCCGCTCGTTCGATATATGGCGCGATCTGCGCGAGAGCGTTGCTGCGGCGGTCCGTCATGCCGGTGCTCTGCTCTCGCGGCAGGCGCGAATGAGGGCGAGCGCACCGTCATCGCCGCCCCACTCGAGCACGGGCTTGTTTAGGTCAATGCACCACGCCCAGATGCGCCCGCGCACATCATCGCCGAGTGGCGGGGCATCGAGCGGTATCGCGAGCAGCTTGTCGTCGCCGTCCTTGCGGCGGAGGACGTCGAGCACACGCACGCGCATCCGTTCGCCGCGGGCGCGCGGCGCGTCATCGACGACCATCACGTCGAGCAACTCGGCGTCGGCGGGATTCATGATGTCGATCGAGCAGCCGTAGTGCGTCGGCATCGGCGGCATCTTGTGCCGGAAGACGACCTCATCGTCAGCGGCGACCCACTCCCAGCGCCCGTGCTCGCCCGCCCGCTGCTCAATGACGACATCGAGCGTCGCCTCGAGCATCCGTCGCTTCGCTTCTCCAGCGAGCCGATCGGCCTGGCGCGTCGGCTCTGGTACGCGGTAGGTGGTCGCGCAGGCGACGGCCCAGCGCTCAGCCGCTTCGAGGCTGATCTTGTGGCCGACGGAGACGTATACCGAGCGCACGCCCTGCCGGGTCCGCAGCATCGAGCCGATCACCTCGTCGCCGTCCGTCAAGTCGGCGCGAGAACCGCGCGGCCCGGCGACGGTATGCTGCTCGCCCGTCAGGCGCGACTTCGCGACGCCGATCGTGGGGATGTCGAGCAGCAAACCGACATGGCAGGCGAAGCCGAAACGCCGCGGATGTGCGTAGCCGTGACCATCGACCATCAGCAGGTCGGGCGTGTGTTCGAGACGCTCGAACACCGGGAGCAGCACCGGTGTCTCGCGGAATGACAAGAGGCCGGGCACATACGGAAATGTGACAGGAGACTCGACGGTTACGCGCTCGACGACCTCAAGCGATGGATAGGCGAGGACGACGACGGCGCCGACGGCCCGGCCGTTTGGCTTATCGAACGCGACGTCGGAACCGGCGATGAATCGCACGTCCGCGTCGCGCGGATCGCCTTCGAGCACGACTTGCGCCGCGAGCTCGCGTTGCAATTTGATCGCCTCGGCGGGACTGAGATCCCACGGGTGCAGATGACGAATCTCCATGCGGCGATTGTATCGATCGCGCGCGGGCGACCGTGTCTACGCTTGTACGGCTTTCGCCGCCAACGTACGATTGTGGGACGTGAAACTCCCCTTGCTAGGCTGTCTCCTCTTGGTTCTCGGCGCGCTGTTCGGCGGGTGCGGCGTGAAGTACACCGCCGGTTCGCTCGGCAACGAGTTCTTCACGTCGCTTACGGTCACCGGCGACAAGCGCGTCGGCAACAAGCTGACCGGCTTCGTCTCGTTTCGCCAGGGCTACGCGACCGACGTCGGCGTGCGCTGCGAGCTTCGGCAGGGCAAGGAGCTCGTACTGCAGGTCGGGCAGGACGTTGTGAAGGCGCACCCAGGCGGGGGGGCCAAGGCGACGCCGTTCCCCGGCAGCTACTCGTACGACTTCACGGTTGATACAGCCGGCCACTACAAGTTCGAGTGCTTTACGCCCGCGGACGAGGACAACTACATCATCCGGGAGTTCGATGTCGGTCCGGCTCCGGCCGTCAGTCCGACGCCGATCCCCAACGATGTCGTGCCGGCGGACTAGGGCCGAATGTTCCGCATCTCGTGCCTGCTTGCGTCACTCATCATCCTCGCGCCCATCATCCTGGTCGTTGGCTCACTGCTCCTCGTCTTCAAAGGTGCGCCGGGTGCGTGTGGCGGCGGGAAGCCCCTGCAGAATGATCCGCGCCTGTCACTCGCGTTCGACCAGGGATGGCAGGCGTTCAATCAGCAACTGCTCCTCGGTCAGCCGGCGACGATCACCGTAAGCGACAGCGAGGCGACGTCCCGGGCGCGCCAGTTCCTTCTCGAAACAGGCGCGCCGGTGCGAGACCTACGGCTGTGCTTCGTGCCGGGCGGCGGCGATCTCAACGCGACGCTCTCGCCACCCTTCGGGCCCGACGTCGCCGTACGCGTCAAGGGCAGCGTCGTGCTCGGCGGCCGTCATCCGCAGACGCGGATCGAGGACGTACAGATCGGCGCGTTGCCGTCATTCGTCACGCGGCCGTTCCGCGGGCTCGTCACCCGCATCATCGATGACCAAACACAGCAGATCGAGCTCGATCATCGGCTCGCCGTCGATATCGGCGAAGGACAAGCCGTCGTCAGCGGGACGCCCTGACCGATAGCGTCGAAGCTGCGTTACGTGTCTGAAGCGACGAGCCACTCTGTACCCTGGACGCTTCCCCACCGGACGACGCCGGATCGCTGTGCCCGGCCAGCTCGAATCCAGATGCTACCCAAAGCGCGCGGGCGGCGTCTGTCGAGGGCTGAATCGCTGCAACAAATATTCAATGCCGCCGTAATAGCGCGGAAATCAATGCGATATGGAGAATCGCCATACTGGGCAAGGTCAGTCGGGCCGGCGCCCGCTAATTATCGCCGAGTCCGTACCCGGAGGGATCAATGAACGAGAGCCGCCAGTCGAAGCAACTCGAACCGCAGCCGCTCACGCGTACCGAATCGTCGACGGAACGACGGTTTCCCGTGCGCGTGCGTGAGACGTTCGTGCGGATTGCGCGGCCGGCACCCGCCGCGGCGGCGTGAGCAGGTGCGGTCGGGACTGAATAGTCTGACACGCACGCGTATGAATCAGGGGATAGAGGCGAGGGTGCCCTCTTCAGACACCGACAAAGGACCGGCACGAAGCCGGTTCTTTGTCATCTCTGCGCCGAATGGATTCGTTGCGGTGCGCGATCGGCATGAGCCGCGGTCGCCGTCGAGACGGTAACGTCAGGAGCAGCGACGCCGAGAACTAGTCCTTCCAGACGGAGTAGGTCTGGGCGCGACGGAGCTTGAAGTCCGTCTCCGGCAGCTTGAAGCCAACCGCCCGTACTTTCTTCAGAATCGTCTCGACTTGCGTTTTCTCCGTCGACGAGAGCATGCCGAACATGTCCCCGTACAACTCCTCGGAGATCTTGATGATCTCGTCGGTGATTCTCCGTCCCTCGTCCGTCAGCTCGAGACCGACAGCGCGCCGATCGTTCGGATCCGGAAGGCGCTGCACCCATCCCCGCGCCTCGATGCGATGAAGGATGCCGGTGATGCTCTGCGTCTCCTGGAAGAGCAGCGTCGCTACGAGGCTCGGCTTAATCGGGTCCTTGGAGAAATGGAGGACCGCTAGGACTCGCGCCTGCGAAGCCGAAACGCCGAGATGGTAAAACCTTCGCTCAAGAAGCTTGTACGACATCCAGTAAATCTCAGTGACGAGCACCCAGGGCATCATCGCCTGAAATATCGGAATGCCGACCTCGCCCTTTCCCGTTTTCGTTGCCATAGCCATGTAAACCTCAGCCTTGATTACAGTGCCCTCGTACCCCGGCGAGTCTAACACCGGCTTACCCGACAGGCAACGCAAGTGTTGCGATGTCAAGCGGCTACCACGCGGTATTCCTGCTGTAACTGCAAAGAATGGGTTATTCTCTGCGTAAACCGTAATCAGACCCGGGTCGCGGGGCGGTGTAATCTGCCACCGTTCTTTCTTTACACATTGTTCATGGTTACCAGAGTTTTTGTCCGGAGGCGGGTCGCGCGTGAGCGACTCGTACCCAGATCCGGATGCTCGGACCGATGCGCTCTCCAGCCTCGACTCCGTCGCGCTTCAATCCGGAAGCGCGGCCGCGCCTGCTGCGGCGAACACGGCCACCCGCTACCCTGTCTCTTCATGAGGAGGGTGCCTTGAGCGAGACAGAGGAATTGAAGCCGCGCGTCGATATGGAGACGCTGGTCGGGCTGTGCAAACGACGTGGGTTCGTGTTCCAGAGCAGCGAGATCTATGGCGGCCTCCAAGGCGCCTGGGACTACGGCCCGCTCGGCGTAGAGATGGCGAACAACATCAAGCGCGCCTGGTGGCGGGCGATGGTGCAGGAGCGCGACGACATCGTCGGCCTCGATGCTGCCATCCTGATGCGACCGGAGGTGTGGGCAGCGAGCGGCCACGTCGAGACGTTCACGGACCCGATGGTCGATTGCCGCCACTGCAACGGCCGCTTCCGCGCCGACGAGCTGACCTCCGACGCCTGTCCGACCTGCGGCACGCGCGGGCAGTTCACCGAGCCGCGCATGTTCAACCTGATGCTGCGGACATTCCTCGGCCCGGTGCAGGACGACGCGGCGACGGTTTACCTTCGTCCGGAGACGGCGCAGGGCATCTTCGTCAACTTCGAGAACGTGCAGACGTCGATGCGGCGCAAGCTGCCCTTCGGCATCGCCCAGATCGGCAAGTCGTTCCGTAACGAGATCACGCCGAAGAATTTCATCTTTCGGGTCCGCGAGCTCGAGCAGATGGAAATGGAGTACTTCTGCTACCCCGAAGATTCCGTCCGCCTCCACGCCGAGTGGATCGAGCACCGGCGCGCCTGGTACGAGCGCTTCGGCCTGAGGATGGATCACCTGCGCGTGCGCGCCCACGAGCAGGCCGAGCTCTCGCACTACTCGCAGGCGACCTCGGACTTCGAGTACGAATTCCCCATCGGTTGGGCCGAGCTTGAGGGGGTCGCGCACCGCGGCGACTTCGACCTGACGCAGCACGCGAAGGCGAGCGGCAAGTCGCTCTCGTACTTCGATGAGGAGCGGAACGCGCACATCGTGCCGCACGTTGTCGAGCCGGCGCTCGGCGTCGGCCGCGCGATGCTGGCGTTCCTCACTGACGCCTACGACGAGGAGGTCGACCCGAAGGGCGAGAAGCGCACGGTCCTGCATCTGCACCCCGCCATGGCGCCGGTCAAGGTGGCGGTGCTGCCGCTGAGCCGCAACGAGAAGCTCTCGCCGACAGCACGCGAGATCGCCGCTCGCCTGCGCAAGCACTGGCTGGTGCAGTACGACGACGCGCAGAGCATCGGCCGCCGCTACCGCCGTCAAGACGAGATCGGCACGCCGCTTTGCGTCACCGTCGACTTCCAAACCGTCGAGGAAGACCAGGCCGTCACGATCCGCGAGCGCGACAGCATGGCCCAGGTCCGCGTCCCGATCGAGGGGCTGGTGGAGGCGCTGCGCGAGCGGCTGGTGGATGTGGGGTAAGTCTCGCATGACCGTGGCACGTGAGATGCGGGATGGACGACCGGTTCAGCATCTCGCGGCGTTTAGGTGGAGCGAGACGGGCGAACCGACGGCAATTCCAGAAGGCGCACGGCCCACCGTGGCAGCGGGGACGAAGGCTGCTCGACGGACACGCTAGCCCCGAGCCGGTGACGCATCGCATCTGTCGCGCCGTTGCGCATGCGCATTGCTATTGTCGATCTCAGCGCGGATGAGCGTAGCGTGGGTCACCCGCTGGACTCGCCAAGAGACGCCACCGTTTCAAACACACACGCAACCCGCTACTGCAACACCACAGTGACATCCGTGGCGTGCGTTGTCGCGCGAGCGTCGCGCGCGATCGCACAAGCTTCGCCGAGGGTGATCGCATCTCGCCATCACCCCCACCCGCACGTCGCGATCAATGCAGATGAGGGAGCCTCACTTGAACAACCCGAAGGACAAGCCGAAAAAGAAGCCGAACGCCAGGAACGCGCCGACGGCGAAGATCCAGGAGCTGATGCCCGACCTCGAGGACGGCACGGACGCGTACCTGACGACCGACCAGGGCGTGCGCGTCAATGACGACCAGAACTCGCTGAAGGCGGGCGAGCGCGGCCCGTCGCTGCTCGACGACTTCCACCTGCGCGAGAAGATCACGCACTTCGACCACGAGCGCATCCCGGAGCGTGTCGTGCACGCGCGCGGTTCTGGTGCTCACGGCTACTTCCAGGTGTACGAGTCGATGGCGCCGTACACGAAGGCCGCATTCCTCCAGGATCCGTCGGTGAAGACGCCGGTCTTCGTGCGCTTCTCCACCGTCGCAGGCTCTCGCGGCTCGACCGACCTCGCCCGCGACGTGCGTGGCTTCGCGGTGAAGTTCTACACCGCAGAGGGCAACTACGATCTCGTCGGCAACAACATGCCCGTGTTCTTCATCCAGGACGCGATCAAGTTCCCGGACCTGATCCATGCCGTGAAGCCGGAGCCTCAAAACGAGATTCCGCAGGCGGCGTCGGCGCACGACACCTTCTGGGACTTCATCTCGCTGATGCCGGAATCAATGCACATGATCATGTGGGTGATGTCGGATCGCGCGCTCCCGCGCAGCTTCCGGATGATGGAGGGGTTCGGCGTCCACACGTTTCGTTTCGTCAACGCGAAGGGCAAGGCGCGCTTCGTGAAGTTCCACTGGAAGCCGCTGCTCGGCGTCCACTCTGTCGTATGGAACGAGGCGCAGGCAATCTCCGGCGCCGACCCCGACTTCCTCCGCCGCGATCTGTGGGATGCCATCGAAGACGGCGACTTTCCGGAATGGGAGTTCGGCGTTCAGATCGTCGAGGAGGAGGACGAGCACAAGTTCGACTTCGACCTGCTCGATGCGACAAAGCTCATCCCGGAGGAGCTCGTACCGGTGCAGCGGATCGGCAAGATGACGCTGAACCGCAACCCGGACAATTTCTTCGCCGAGACCGAGCAGGCCGCGTTCCACGCCGGTCACGTCGTGCCCGGCATCGATTTCACGAACGACCCGCTGCTGCAGGGCCGGCTCTTCTCCTACACGGATACGCAGCTGATCCGCCTCGGCGGGCCGAACTTTCACGAGATCCCGATCAACCGCCCGATCGCCCCGATGCACAACAACCAGCGGGACGGGCACATGCGACAGACGATCAACCGCGGTCAGGCGAGCTACGAGCCGAACACCCTCGGCGGCGGCTGCCCGATGCAGGCGGGGGCCGATATGGGCGGTTTCGTCAGCTATCCCGAGCCGATCAACGCGCAGAAGGTGCGGGGCCGCAGCAAGAGCTTCTTCGATCATTTCACGCAGGCCACGCTGTTCTACAACAGCCAGTCCGAGCCGGAGCAGACGCACATCATGAAGGCGCTGCGTTTCGAGCTCGGCAAGGTGCAAGTCGTGGCGATCCGCGAGCGCATGATCGCGATGCTGACGGAGGTCGACCCCGCGCTGGCGGAGCAGGTCGCCGCAGGACTGGGCATCGCCACGCCGGTGCGCATCGACACGCCGTTGAATCAGAGCGTGCCGGCCGGCGTCGAGCCGGCGGCCTATCAGCCGACGAAGAGGAAGCAGTCTGACTTCACGTCGCCGGCGCTGAGCATGGCGAACAACCTCTCCGGCGACATCAAGACGCGGAAGGTCGCGGTGCTCGCTGCGGATGGCGTCGACGAGGCGGCAGTGGCAGCGATGAAGAAGGGGCTGCTGGCCGCCGGGGCGCAGGCCAAGATCATCGCGCCCCATCTCGGCATGATCGCCGGCGCGAAGGGCGGCGAGATCAAGGTCGACTTCAGCCTCCTGACATCATCGTCAGTCCTGTACGACGCCGTCTACGTGCCGGGCGGCGAGGCGAGCGTCGCGACGCTTTCGGCCGACCCGGACGCGCTGTACTTCATCGAGCAGGCGTACAAGCACTGCAAGGCGATCGCCGCGACGGGCAACGGCGCGATGGTGCTGCATGAGGCCGGCATCGGCGCCGGAAGCGACGTCGCGCGTGACGGCATAAATCATGTGCCGCCCGAAGAGGGCGTGATCACCGGCAATCAGCCGGCGAAGGTGGCGGCGGCGTTCTTCGACGCGATGGGCAAGCACCGCGCCTGGAGCCGTGAGACGAAGCCGCAGGTGCCGGCGTAGCGGTACACCTGGTTCAGGGCGGGACGCATACCTTGGATGGAGTCGCCAAACGCACTGGCGCTTCGCCTAGAACCAGCGGCGCCACTTGAACCAGACGATGAGGCCGGCGGCGACGGCAGCCATCGCCGCGAGCATAAAGAAGTAGCCGTAGTGCACGCCGTACTCGGGCACGTTGCGAAAATTCGTGCCGTAGACGCCGGCGATCAGCGTCAGCGGCAGGAACACCACGGTGACGATCGCCAGCGTCTTCATCACCTCGTTGATCCGGTTGTTGACCGACGAGAGGTAGGTGTTGAGGGCACTGTCGCCGAGGTCGCGGACGCTCTCGATCATCTCCTCGACACGAACTGTGTGATCGTAGACGTCGCGGAAGTACATGATCGCGGCAGCCGGGATCAGCTTCGGGTATTCGCCGCGCGAGAAGCGGTTCATCACGTCCCGTTGCGGAAGGATCGACCGCTTGAGCCGCTGTGCGTTCCGCTTCAGCCGCAGCACCTGCTCCAGCGTCTCGCGCTTCGGGTTCGCCAGCACTTCCTCTTCGATCACCGCGACCTGCTCGTCGATGCTCTCGACGACCGGGTGAAAGTCGTCGACGACGATGTCGATCAGCGCGTGAGCGAGAAAACCGGCGCCGTGCTCGAGCACAAGCGCGTGCTTCTCGGCGCGCCGGCGCACCTCCTCTACGGCCCGCACCGGGAAGCGATGTACGGAGACGACGTAGTTCTTCCCGATGTAGAGATTCAGTTCCGCCGTCGAGAGATGCTGCATCGACTTGTCGATCATGACGTTGTGGACGATGACGAACAGATAGTCGCCGTAGTCATCGACCTTCGGCGGGTCGATGAGCGTGTTGTAGCAGTCATCGATCGTCAGCGGGTGGAAGCCGAAGAGGTCGCGTAGCAATGTCTCGGCGTGCTCGCGGCCGTCGACGGCGATATCGACCCAGAGGAGGCCGCGCTCGTTCGCGAGCGCCGCGCGCATTTCGTCGACGGAAAGCTCAGTTCGCAGCTGCTGGTCCCCGGGGTGGTAGCACGAGGTAATGCCCGGCATCGGCGGCGCCTCGCTCGCGGTTACCTGCATGGCAGAAGCTTACAACGGCCACCGCGAAGGCAGCCGCCGCTATGGCAGCGGGATGACGGCATCGAGGTGACTGGCAGCTGCTGGCGTAACGTACACGGTGGCGTAGAGACCGTGCGCCGGCCGAATCTCGAGCGTGAAGGGTTCGCCGGGCTGCGTCAGTTTCGAGACATCGACCTCGACCTCGGCGATTTCCCCCGGCTCGAGCAGCGGATCGCCGTCGCCGGTGATCCAGTGCGTGACGTAGGGGATGCGTTGCTCGACGCGCGATGGCGAGATAAAGCGGACGGTCGTCGGTTCGGCGGATGCGGTCGGATCGACGTTGACCGGCGTTCCGCCTGCCGTCGTTCCGATATCGATCGCGACATGCGTGATCGTCGTGCCGTTGCTGCGGGCGTATGCCGGCCCCTGCTGCTGGATGCCGGAGCTCGTATCGCGGATGGCCGAGTGGACGGCTTGATCGAGCCGGGCGGAGCTGAAGTTCCCGGCCTTGATGACGGCGGCCCCGAGCGCCGACGCGACGAACAGCGGCGCCGCGAATAGCAGCCCGACCTGGGCGACGGCGACGCCGCGCTCTTCTCGGTGCAGTCCGGCGATTCGACGATGCAACGGGCCTCCCTCGAGAGGTGCCGGGCGGAAGAGGTCTCCGTCGCACGCTCTCACAGAAGCCAACGAGAAGCTGAAGGCCGGCATTGCCATACTGCGGAGAAGGCGGCGGCACTCTGTCAAGGAACCGACTGCGCCACGCGCTCAAGGCGAATCGCCTATCGATGGGGCGGCGGTCGACCGAATGACGGCGTCTTCCCGCGAGATCGGTTGCGCGCGAACCGAAACGGTTGACGCCGAGCACGCGCTCACGGTCACATTGACGAGGCGCGGTGTCTTTAACTCATCAATCGCCGCTGGACAATGGAGCTGAGCATCATACGTAGGCGTGTTAACGCTTCACCTACCCAACAGTCGCAATCGGATCACGCCCGATCATGTCATGCCGGCGAAGAAAACACGATCTTTCTTGCGTTCGCAGATCATCGGCCGGAATTAGATACGAATCGGCCGCGGGTTGCGTCGTGAGGAGGCACCAGATCCGGGCAATTCACAAAAATCTACTACCCGAATTGCCTTGACCGGCGACAAGTCATGGTTATAATCAGCCCGTTTTGTGCTCCCTGTCCTGGTGGCACGGATCCCGCCGATGGCGGTGCCCCGACGTAAAAACTTGACATCGCGAAAATTCATAAGGGAGGAACGTCTGAGTTCTCGAAGATTCATGTCGGGCGCGAAAGCTGCCGTGATGGTTGCCGGTACGGCAGCCTCCGTCGGCATCGCGCTTATGCACGAACGCCACGCCGCACCGACACCTGTCGAAGCGGCGCCGGCGCCCCCACCCATCCCCGTCGCCACCATGACTCTGGCCAGCACCGGCCCGGCCGTTGGCGGCACCATCTCGAACCCATTCAACGGCATCACTCGCCGAGTCTGGCTGGCAGGTGCAATCGTCGCAGGCGCGCTCATGTTCGCCGGCCTGGCACCAGCTCTTCCCGCCCTGGCGAGCTTGCGGTCGACGTCAAGCGCCACGCAGGCCTCATTTGGCCCTCCGGTCGAGTTGCGGTCGTCCGCGGGCGTCAGCGGGAACTGGGAGCAGTCCTACAGCGTCAGCGCGCCCTCGGCGAGCCAGCTGGGAGCGGCGCTCCTCGCCGGTGTCCAGGAACAGCGCAAATTCGACGAGCTGCGGGCGCTGATTACGCTCTCGGATCAGAAGATCGCGGCGGAGAAGGCAACGGCGGCCGCGCTCGAGGCTGAAGGCGGCATCTCCACCCCCGAAGTGGCGCAAAAGCATGCCGCTGGCGCGCCATTCAGCCTCAACTCCGAATCCGGCGTCGGCGCCGGCACGGTGCTGCGGGCGCGCGTCACCATCTATGGCTGCTCGGGACCCGGGGGCGGGTTCTGCAACCACATGGCGAGCGGCGGCACGGCATTTGAGGGAGCGGCGGCATGCAGCACGAATCTGCCGTTCGGCACCCGTCTGACCATCGACGGCGACCCGACGGGGCGCGTATATGAATGCCTCGATCGTGGCTCGCTCGCGCCGACCTGGATCGACGTCTACTTCGAGAACACGTCGGACGGCATCGCCTGGCAGAGTTCGCTCGGCACGACCCTGACGGATATTCACATCGTGAACTAGAAACGCGCCTCTCTCGGCGCATCGCTTCAAGCACTGCAGTCGATCAGAGCGCCCGGGCGCCAATTCGACCGGCGTTGAAGCACGAGCACCCTCGGGCAAAGCAAAGCGCCGGACGCATCGTCCGGCTCTTTGCTTTCGCGCTCCGTCGTTGACGTTCAGCGCCAGAACAATCTCGCGCAACCTCGCCGCTCACTAGGCAGCAAACTCGGTTCGGGTTGCGGATGCTTAGCGACCCGTTCTTGCTCGTAAAATACAGGCGCATTCCGAGATGTTACAGCCTTTGAAATGTTCTTGTAATGTTTCACTCGTGGCGGTATGATCAGCGCGCCGCCAGCGAAGCTTTTTCGCCCCGACCGGAGACTGTGACATGTCCTGCGAACCTGCACGCCAGGAATATTCCGAGGCACTCGGCGCACTGACGAAGATTTGCGACCGGCTGGGCGATTACGCGATCCGGGTCGGCGAAAAGCTTGCCGAGAAGCCGCTTCTGCTGGTCAGTGGCGAGGTGAACAGCTGGCAACGCTTCTCGGCCGAGGCGCGAATCGCGGCCGAACGCCACGCGGAGGCACTGGATCGCTACCTTGCTGCCGCCCTCAACCACAAGGCGCCCGACTGATACGCAGGCACGTCCGCGGGATCCCCACTCCGTACTCCTTCCGTAGCACCGGCTTGAAGAGGTTCCGCGATTCAGCTTCGCGCCTTCCCGAGCGGCGACGTACGCGACCGACTTCGCGACCAAAACTGCGATGCTTAGGGTATTGACATCGGGTGTATAATTGAGATCTCGGTGCGACACTCATGGACGATCGCGCAGCACGCGCCGCTGCCGCCACCGCCGCGCCGCGGAAGGATCCGCTATGCGACCGCAATCCGAGTTTCGTTGCTCGGTCGAAGGCTGCGTGAAGCAGGCCGTCACGACCTGCCCACATTGCGACCGCCCGCTCTGCGATGAATGCTGGTGCAAGGCAGCAGCGGACGAGGCATTTGCCGCGAAGCAGGAGCAGACGCTCGGCAGGCGGCAGACGGTCTCGCTCTAGTCGGGTCGGTTCGACCGCTCAACAGTTCTTTTTCATCTTGTATTCGCTATACTGAGCGCGGCGAACACGCGGGATCAACACCTGCGTGCGCCCTTTTCCCCTACCGGCGCCTCCGAATGACGTTTGTCGGCCGAAATGGCAACACGATTTGGAGGCGGTCCATTGGACGCCAAGCGTCGTTTCTGTCCGA
Source organism: Dehalococcoidia bacterium (assembly GCA_038240335.1). Taxonomy (GTDB): domain Bacteria; phylum Chloroflexota; class Dehalococcoidia; order DSTF01; family JACRBR01; genus JBBSDV01. The sequence goes on along the minus strand of JBBSDV010000031.1, from coordinate 3,940 downwards.
CCTGCTGCATCCGCCTGCATGGCCCTCTTGAGCGCGATTTCGAATGCTTGACGTGCGGCATGGTCATCGCCGTCCGGCGGGACCGTCTAGAGAACGTCTGGCTCTTCAGCGAGGAATACGCGGCGATCTACGACGGCACGGCCGTACCGATCATGTCTCGTCCTGAGAAGGATGGCGATCTAGCCGGAGGCCGGAGTCGGCCAGCAGCCTAACAGTCCGGATGCCCGCTGCTAGGGGCGCGGTGCGTCCATTCGCAGCGCCACCGTCTCCGCTCCCGACGCGCTGTCCGAGATTCAGGTTCCAGCTTCGAGCATCCTGCTGCAGGTCCACATCGAACTGACGCAGACTTCGCCGCGATCTTGGCGCTGTGATCAAAACGAACAGGCCCGGAGCAATCGCTCCGGGCCTGGCGTTTGGCGCTTGCGCGTCCGCGTCTCTTAGGCAGAGAGGCGAACGTTGAGGGCGCGGCTCTTGCGCGGGTCGCGGTCGTCGGCACCCTTCTCGAACTCGACCATCTGGCCTTCGTTCAGCGAGTCGAACATCCCGCCCTGCACTGCCGACGTGTGGAAGAAAATATCCTCCGACTCGCCGTCCGGGCGAATGAAGCCGAAGCCCCGGTCGCGCGCGAGCCGCTTGATCTGTCCCTTAGCCATGTGAAACCTCCTATCGCCGGGGAATATTCTGCGCACCGGCAGTATCGTCTGCCGGACGTCCCACGACGTTCTACACGTGTTGCGTCCAATACCCATCTCTGCGGGCTTGGGCCTCTTTACCGTGGAGTCGTCGGGTGCAGCGCGGAAGAACCGAGGCGGCAGGCGGAGGACTACGGGCGGTGAGGACTTACCCGAGCAGCATATCAGATGGGTCTGACGATGGCAATCGCGCGTGACACCCTCATCGACAACGATCCCTGAGCGGGTTGGACGCCAAGCTACGGCACTCGATGACCGCGCTCAGCCGAGCACCCGCCGCTTGGCGTACTCCGCGAAGGCGGTCGTCTTCTCGATGTCTTCCGGGCGCGCCGGTTCGTTCCAGAAGGCCGCTCGACCATCGAGAGCGCGCTGGATCAACGGCGCCCACTCGAGGTCGAGGCTCTCCCGGCCCCAGAGGAGCGCCGCCCTTTTCGACGTGATGCGGCCTGATTCGAACGTCTGCAGGATCCGGCAAAGCGTCGTGACGGCGTAGCGCTGGCTCCAGGCAATACTCAGGCTTGTCCAGTGATTCAGATGCGGGATGAGGTCGCGCACTTCCTCCCGCATCTTCGCCCGAAGGACGTCCGCACTCACTTCGTCGACGAGTGTTCGGGGCTCGGGCCCAATGATCGTGCCACCGCATTCGCGGAGCGACCAGCGCACGACCTCCGTATTGCAGTGTGTCGACCATTGCATCTCGCTCCAGCCATGGTCGATGTACAGCCACTCCTTGCCGAGGCCGGTCAGCGTCCGTAGTTCGTCCTTGTCGGGGTACGAACCCTCAAGGTGCTTCGCCCAGTGTTCCGGGCGCTCGGGAAATTCCCGGTGCAGCGAGCGCAGCGCTGCCTCCTGTTCGGGAGTGATCCGGCCACGGACGGGGATGAGAAAGTCACAATCGCTGGCCATGTCGGCGTCGCCGACGGCAAACGACCCCTGCAGATAGGCGCCGACGAAGTTACCGCCGAGGATCATTCTCGTCCGCTCCGCCAGCTCGACGAGCAGCGTGTTCAGCTCCGGGAATTGCGTCGCGTTCCGGTTCATCGTCGGCAAGGTCATAGATCTCGGTGTTGTACAACTAGGGGCATGCGTTCCATCAAACTAACACTTGCCCAAGCCCCATCACGCCTGCCCGTCGCGCGACAGCTACGCTCACCCTTGCCCTTGCCTGCATAGGGACACGTGGCGAAACGAAGGGGACTGAATCGGAGAAAACATGGAGCCCACAAGTCGCCCGGACGCTGAGGCCGCTTCAGCGAACATCACCAACCGGATCCAAGAGTTGGGGGATTGGCGAGGAGAGACACTTGCTCGTCTCCGTCAGCTCATCCACGATGCGGACCCCGACATCGAGGAAGAGTGGAAATGGGAGAAGCCGTCATCCGGCGGAGTCCCCGTCTGGTCCCATGACGGCGGCGTTTGCACCGGGGAGTCGTACAAGCAGGTCGTGAAGCTCACGTTCTTTCGTGGCGCGTCCATCAACGACCCGAAGAAGCTCTTCAATTCCAGTCTGGAAGGAAACACTCGGCGCGCGATCGATTTCCGCGAAGGCGAGAAGATCAACGAAGCTGCGTTCAAGCTACTGATCCGCGCGGCAGTGACTGCCAACGGCGAAGCGCGCGCGCAACGCGCAGCCAAGAAGAAGTAGGCGGGTATCGCCGGCGGATGACTGAGCATCGTCTCCTCGGCCTGCGTGGACATAGCTCTTGCGCGCGAGCAGTCGCCGTACGCAGATGACGCTGCGGCTCTGGCACGAGAACTCGCCCGCATCGCCCTTCGCCGCGATATACCATCGTCGGCTGGACCATCGCGAGGCGTTGCGAAAAGCCCAGATCGGAGGTCCTGGCAGGGCGCGCAGCCGGTCTGTCATACTCGTGCGCTAAATCACAACGAACAATTCCGACCCTGATTGGGAGGAGCCGAATCATGGTGTGGACACCACCAGATCCACTTCAAAGAGCCGATCCTGGAACCGTCATTCGTTCGGCTTCGTTCCCCGGCCCAGGTGGCAGTCGATGCTTCGTCTTGCTGCACCACTCGCGCACTGCGTTAGATCAGGACGTTGCCACCACATCGACGCTGATGGTGCCCGCGCCACAGCGCGCCCAAGCAGCGCAACTACCGATCATCGCCTACGGTCACGGCACAGTCGGTTTGGGGGATGAGTTCGCGCCATCGCGTCTTGTGGCCGCGGATCCCGATGCACCAATCATCCGTGAACTGGTGTCCCCGTTTCTCGAGGCCGGCTTCGCCGTCGTTGCTGCCGACTACGAGGGCTTGGGAACGCCGGACGAGCACACATATGGCATCGGTCAAGCCGAGGGCCGAAACGTGCTCGACTCCGTACGCGCGGCATGCAACCTCGGCGTTGACGGCTTGACGTTACAGAGCCCGGTGATCGCGCTCGGTCACTCACAAGGTGGTCAGGCGGTGTTGTTCGCCGGTGAACTGGCAACGACGTACGCACCCGAGATCCGCCTCCTCGGCGTGGTGGCGCAGGCACCGGGCTGTGAGCTGTCTACGCTCTGGATTGAGCTGCGTATTACGGACACTCGGGGCTATGTCGTCATGCTCGCCAGCGGTGTGCTCGCTGCTTACCCGCACATCGCACCGCGTGAGGTCGCCACCGACGCAGGCATGGAGGTGATCAGGACGATCCGCGACCAGTCCGGGGAGGAAATCCTCGGCGCCCTGGCGACGGCCGACATCGACCGGTTGTTGCCCATCGACCTGTCGCCCATGCTGAGACAGATCCTTGATGAGAACTCTCCAGGCGCCCGCGTCCCGGCGATGCCAGTTCTCGTACTGCACGGAACCCACGACGAACAGGTCCCCGTCACTGCCTCCCGGGTCATGGTCGGGCGCTACCAAGCGCTCGGCGCCGACGTGCAGCTTGTCGAGCACCCCACCGATCATTTCGGGATCATCGCCGCATCCACGGGTAACCTCCTCGCGTTCGCGACGCCGCTGCTTGCCGCCGGGTGAACGCACATCCTCGTCCACTCTGACGTTACCGACCGTTGGGGCGGCCATGCGGAGATGAATGTTGGACGCCGGGCTTGAGACCATCGGACTGGTAATTCCCCCGGAACAGCGAAGCGCGCGCAATTTGTCTGAGTAGGATCAGCCAGTCCCGCGAAGAGGCACCCGCCGCGCACCTAGTGAACGAATCCTCTGGTCGTGAACGAAAGCTTCGGTCTCCAGTTCGGCCCAGGAGGAGCGTCCGCGAATCTGATGGTGGGCCCTCAGGG
>JBBSDV010000030.1:0-20694 GCA_038240335.1 Dehalococcoidia bacterium | reverse complement strand
GGCCGTTGCACACCTCCGTCAGCGTCGTCGCTGCAGGGAACGGCATTCGCGCCCTCTATTCGCTCAACAACGCACTGCACCTGCAGACCGCCGAAGGCAGCTTCCACAGCGTCTGATCCGCATGATGCAGATCGGGCCATAGAATGTTCTCCGGGTGGTATCGAGGTGATCCACGCACCGAGGTGTTTCGGGCCTTAATCAAATTCTGCGTTCGTCTGTGGATCGTGACCCGTCGCAAGAACCGGCACCGATCAGCGAGCCGGCGCGATCGTCGTACCAGCGATCGGCGTTGCCCCCGCGGACCACGGCCATGATGCCGCCGTCGCCGCGTAATCGCCGCGCCTGCCGCGGACGATCGCGTCGGCCATGCGGGCCACGTGCACCGTCGTTCGCACGTCGTGCACGCGCACCATGTCGGCACCGCGCGCGATCGCGAGCGCTGTGATCGCTGCTGTTGCTTCGTCGCGCTCGCCCGGTGCGAGGCCCGTCACGCTGCCGATGACATGCTTTCTCGACGCGGCGATCATCACCGGCAGTCCGAGTTCCCTGAATGCATCGAGCCGTCGCAGGATCTCAAGATCCTCATCGTGCGACTTCCCGAACGCAATGCCGGGGTCGAGGATCAGCGACTCTCGCGCAACGCCCGCGCGCTCGGCCCGGGCGATCCGATCGCGGAAGAACGCGAGATGCGCACCGATGAGATCGTCGTACCGCGGCGGCGTCGCTGGTCGAATCTTTGGTGGCTCCGACGTGTAGTTGATCACTAGCGCCGCTCCATATGCGGCGGCGGCTTCGGCCGTGCCGGCGCCGACCAAAAAGCCTCCGATGTCGTTGACGATGCTGGCACCAGCCGCCAGCGCCGCTTCCGCGACCGGCCGCTTGTACGTGTCGACTGAAATGATCATCCCGGTCTCGCTCGCGATCCGCCGCACCGCGGCGTCGATGAGCGCGGCTTCCTCATTCGGATTGCGCGCAGGCACGTCGGCGCGCGCGCTCTCCGCCCCGACATCGATGATGTCCGCGCCATCCACCTCAGCCTGCACGGCGCGCCGCACGGCGGCATCGAGATCGGCGCCCGTGCCATCACCCGAGAAGGAGTCGTCGGTCAGGTTGAGGATCGCCATCACGTACGTCTTCGCGCCGAGAGGCAACTCACGGTCGCGAGCGTGGAGCGATGGCCGCGGCGCTGGTTTGGCGGAACGGTCGCCTGGCGGCACGCTCACGCGGCCGTGTGCTCGGCGAGGTGTGTGAGCTGTGCGTCCGTCATATCGATGCGCACGACGTCGGCCGCCACCTCGACGACATCGGCGATCGGCAGCACGACTTCCTTCGTGAAGAGAAAGCCTCGTCGCACGACGAGCGCGCTCACCTTCTGCGTGGCTTCGTCGAAGATCAGCCCCTCGACCTCGCCGACCTTCTCATGCGGGTTCATCCGCCAGACGGGCGAGTCCTTCTTGATCTCGGTCTCTCCCGGCGCCTGCGCGCGCGCTTCGAACATCATGTACGGCCCCGGCTCGCCCGGGATCGACGTCGCCAAACGCGCGATGTCGCTGAGATCGAAGCGGCCCGGCTCGAGGTCCGGTATCGGCTCTGCGTACTCCTCGATGTAGTCCACCGACAGGTCCTTGAACTCGTCGGCGCTCATCGTCAGCCGCACCTCATCCGACGCGGCTGCCGCGAGCACGCCGAGCGGGACGATGCGGTCGTGCGAGAGCCCCCAGCCGCCCTTCCACAGCGATTCGCCGCTGCGCAGGATGCCCGTGTCGATCACGATGTGCGTGAGCTTCAGCGACGCCTTGTCGATGACGAAGCGGCTGAGCGTGCCGAGCTTGTGGTCGTCGTTGCTGATCACGCTGACGCCCGGGCGCAGCTCTTCAAGAATCATCGGTGTGCCTTTCTTCGCGCGGCACTATTCGCAGCGCCTCTGGTATCAGTGTAGTGGTTCGCACCCGCGCCGCACGGTTGCCGGGAATGAGTTACCCCAGCGCGCGCCGGCAGGCTGCAATCACCGTCGCGTCATCGGCGGCGTCGATCGTGCGTGGATCGAGCAGCACGCGGCGATCCTCGACGCGGGCGATCACGCCGCGTTCCCGCAGCCGTGCCGAAAGGGCCGTCGCGCCGCGCGTCGAGCGGAGCGCAACGAGCCACGTCGGCAGGCTCTCCTCCGGCAGCGAGCCGCCGCCGATCATCGAGCGGCCCGCGATCACCGTCGCCCCTTCGCCCACGCTTGCCGCCGTCTGTTCGGCGCGCGTGCGTATCGACTCGACCGGCATCGCGATCAATCGCCAAACCGGCACCCGCTCCTGCGCCCTGCCGTCGACGTACAACCGCAGCGTCGCCGCAAGCCCGGCGATGCTCGCCTTGTCGAGTCGTAGGGCGCGGGCCAGGGGGTGCCGCTTGAGACGATCGATGACATCCCTCCGGCCGGCGATCAGCCCGCCCTGCGGCCCGCCGAGCAGCTTGTCGCCGGAGAACATGACGATGTCCGCGCCCGCGGCGATCGATGCCTGCGGCGTCGGCTCGGCGGCGAGCCCGAATGCCGTCGTGTCGAGCAAGCAGCCGCTTCCGACGTCGTCGATCAGCAGCGAGCCGAGCCGCCGTGCAAGCGCCGCCAGGTCGACGAGCGAGGCCTGTTCGGTGAAGCCGATGATCTTGAAGTTACTCGGATGGACGCGCATGAGCGCGGCCGTCTTCGAGGTGGCGGCCGCTTCGTAGTCGTCGATACGCGTCCGATTCGTCGTTCCCACCTCGACGAGCTTCGCGCGCGACTGGCGCATCACATCGGGAATACGGAAACCGCCGCCGATCTCGACGAGCTGCCCCCGCGAGAGGAGCACCTCCTTGCCCCGCGCGAGCGCCGAGAGCGCGAGCAGCACCGCTGCCGCGTTGTTGTTGACGGCCATCGCGGCCTCGGCGCCCGTCAGCCGGTAGAGCAGCGGTTCGAGGACGCTGTGGCGGGAACCGCGCGCGCCCGTCTCAGTGTCGAACTCGAGGTTGCTGTAGCCGTGCGAGACGGCGGCCATCGCATTGATCGCCTCCTGCGCCAGGGGCGCCCGGCCGAGGTTCGTGTGGAGGATGATCCCGGTAGCGTTGATCAGCGGCCGCAGCGGCGGCTGCAGTTGGCGTTCGAGCCGCAGCGCCACCTCGTCCAGTATCGCGTCGAACGAAGGCGCCGGCTGCCCCGCGGCAATACGATCGCGCACGTCATCGAGCACCTCCCGGGAGAGGGTGGCTACGAGCGCGTGCGCGTGGTCGCCGTCGAGACGTGCATCGCTGGTCAGGCGATCGACGGAGGGCAGAGAACGGAACGCGGATTCGGCCATCGTGCCAGAGTCTAACAACCGCGACTCCGATGGCTCGCGATGCCTGCCCTCGAGGCCGCGTCAGGAGCCGGAACGCGACGAAGCATTGCTGTGCGTTCGTGGTGCGGGGTTGTCCAGCCCCCTGCTACAGCTTGCAATCGGAGAGCTTTGCGCCATCCTGTCGCGCGTGCCGCACATCGAACGCACGAAACTGCGGCCGCTTGCCCGTGACGAAGGGCGGCGAGTAGATCAGGGATGCCTTGCCTTGTTGCGCGAACTCCCGCAGCCGCACGTCTTCGTTCTGCGAAAACTTGAGGGGGTAATCCCTCTCTATGAGCACGACGTCGATCTGCTTCGCGCCGAGGAAGCAGGCGTACTGCTCCGGCGTGTTCCACCAGCGCCGAAACTGGCTCTGGTCGAAGAACTCCTGCGAGAGCACCGCCCCGTGCCGGATCAGCTGATAGGCGCCGTCCTCGCGATCGTTCGGCTCGAGCACCCGATATCGCAAGTTGCGGTCGAACTGCGGCGATGCGATGAACTGCCCGTAGAAGGGGTGCGACACGCGATCGAGGCCGAATGTATTCACCTTCTTCTGGTCGATGCGCTGCGCAAACGTCAGCGCCATCGCCGCGAATACGACCAGAAACCACGCCCGGAACGCAGGCGCGAATCCCGAGACGAGAAGCGGCAGCGCGATCACCATCCCCCGGTAGCGAAGCAGGAATCGCAGCGTGCCCATAAGGTCCTTGGACTTCGTCGAGTCCACGGACGGCGCGGTGTGGATGTAGAGCGCGAACGGCAGTACGACGATCGCCGCGGCCACCATCGCGGCCACCAGCGGCATCGCCTGGCGCGGACGCCGGACGGCGGCGTATGTGGCATATGCTGCGACGGCGACGCCGCCGGCGAATGGATGCGTCGTCACGGCCAGCACGGCGAGAAGCGACGCAGCGAACCACCGCCGCTTGTCGACGGCCTCGATGTACAGGAAGAAGAACACGCAGGCCCAGATGAACGCCATCTGGAACGAGACCAGGCCCTCGATCAGGAACGTGTTGATGTAGATCAGCGACAGGAGCCGCGGATCGCGCAGTGCCGGCCGCGCTCGCGTCGCCGTGTAGCCGTAGAGCGTGAAACCTAGGATCATCGCGAACGTCACGGCCCAATCACCGAGAACGACGTAGGCCGCCGACGCGACGAGCCATGGCGCGATCGCGTACGGAAACGCCAGCGCGTGGCCGGCTTCGAGGTTTGCGACGTGCAGCGGCAGCCGGCCATGATGGAAGATCTGGTCCGAGATGTACCAGACGTGCGCGTAGTCGTTCGCCGAGTCGGAGCCCAGGAAGAATGTCTTGCTGAGGATGATCGCCGCGAGCAGCGCGACGCCGAGCAGCGAGGCGACTGCGATCGCATACTGCAGGCGGGTGTGCCACCGCGCCAGCGCGCTCGCCTCGGGCGGCGGGACGTCGGCGGGCCGCGCCGCCGTCAGCTCGCTGAGCACACTGGACCTCGCTTGTCGCCCATCCTCGCCGCTGCTCCGGTCAGTTCCGGCACCGTCACGAGGTCGTATCCCTGATCGTGCAGCCCATCGAGGATGCGCGGCAGCGCGGCGATTGTCGTCGCCCGGTCTGGATTGCCGCCGCCGAGGCCGCCGTCGTGCATCAGCACGATGGCTCCAGGATGGGCGTTGTCGAGCACGCTGTGGACGATCGCATCCGGCGTTGCGTCGCTCCAGTCCGTCGAATCGAGATCCCAGCCGATCGAGGCATAGTGTGCGCGCTGTAGCTCGATCAGCATCGAGTCGCTCGTGTGCCCGAACGGCGCTCGATAGATCGCCGTCTTGAAGCCGAGGGCTGCATCCAAGACATCTTCCGCTCGTTTCAGATCCAGTGCGAAATCGGGACGCGCCATTGTCGGCAAGTCGGCCGAGTGCGCGTACGAATGCGAGCCGATCGCCATGCCGGTCTCGTTCTCGCGCTGAACGATCTCGGGGTGCGCTTCAACCTGGTGGCCCTCGTCGAAGAAGGTTGCTCGCGCACGGCGCGCGGCGAGGATGTCGAGGATCTGCTCCGTGTACGGGGGATTCGGGCCGTCATCGAAGGTCAGCGCAAGCTCACGGCGATCACGGCAGCCGAAGCTAAAGTGCTGCGCCTTCGCCGGTGGCGGGCTGCACACCAGCCCGATCGCGGCGAGCGATGCGAGCGCAAGCAGAGATGCCGGGCGCGGCATCGAGGAGGTGGTTCGAAGGATTCCCATGGCGCGCTGCAGTATCGCCCAGCACCCGGCATTGTTCAATCGTTCGACCAGCGCGCAGATGTTACGCGGCCTGCGTGTTGGACGTCGTTAACGTCACGCTCGACAGGAGACGCCGCCGGCCGCCGCGCGTCGCCAGCAGGTACAGCCCTGCTACCGCCGCGATCAACGCCGCTTCGATGCCGCACATTGCACCGAGCGCAATCGTGACGTCGCGCCAGAACCCTTCCGGAAACATCTGCAGCAGGTGATCCGTATTTGGGTTGAGCTGCCAGAGATCGTTGGTGAAGAGCAGCCTGTGGAACCGCGTGAATGCGGCATCGAATCCGAAGGCCGCGAACACGCCGAGGCCGCCGACCGCCGCGACTCCCAGCGCCACGCCCGCCAGGCTCTGGCGTGCGAGCTGTCGCAGGTCCACATCCTGCGTCGAGACGAAGAACGCGACGACGTAGATGAGGACGAAGACGACGCTTATTTCCTGTGCGCGGTTCACCCAGACGAAGAGTCGCTTGACATCTTCCATGTGCCGCGTCTCCCGCGCGCCGAAGACGGGCGCCGGCAGGCCGTCTTCCGTCACCTGATGAAAGAACGTCTTCTCGTTGTTATTGAAGTACTGGCGAAGGGCCACGGCCGTCGCATCGAGGTCGGCGCGCGAGAGGCCGGTGGCGGCTTCGCCGTTGTAGTGGTCGAACGCGTAGTCGTACACAACCGGTGCGTTCGCGAGGACGCGGACGTTCGTCGTAACAATGGCCACAGGAAGCGCGATGATGAAGAGCACGGTCGCGAGCGAACGGACGAATCCCATGTGGGTTCCCCTCTGCCGCCCCGCCGCCGCACGCACAGTCTGATCCGGCCGATCCGCCTTGTCAAGCGGCGAGCCGTCCTTCGCTGAATCTGCGTTACACATTACGTTGAGCTTACCGAGGCGCGACAGCCCTTGCCACCGCCGTCAACTTCCGCCGCCGGCGATGTCGCGCCACAATGGCGACGTGATCACCGCTGGCTCGCTCGTCATCGTAGGCCTCGGGCCGGGAGACGCTGCGCTCCTCACCGCCGAGGCGCGCGAGATCCTTGCGTCCGCCCCTGAGGTATGGCTGCGCACGTCGCGGCACACCACGGTACCCGGCCTTCCCATTGGTCCCGCGTACCACTCGTTCGATGATATCTACGAGCGTGAACCGACCTTCGAGGCCGTCTACGAAGCGATCGTGGCGCGCGTGCTCGAGCTGGCGGCGCGTCCCGGCGGCGTGGTGTACGCCGTGCCTGGCCATCCGCTGTTCGGGGAGGCGACGGTGCGCGCGCTGCTCCTGCGCGCCACGGATGCCGGCATCGCGCTCCGCATCGTCGCCGGCATCAGCTTTATCGACACGATCTCCGTCGCAATCGACGTCGACCCGCTCGAAGACGGACTCCTCATTCTCGATGCGCTGTCGCTGGATGGTCGCGGTCGTCGCCTCGTTCCGCAGCGGCCCACGATTATCGCTCAGGTGTACGATCGGCGCGCTGCGTCGCAGACCAAACTGGCGCTGCTCGAGCGCTACCCCGCCGATCACCCCGTCCGTATTGTGCGCGGATCAGGCGGGTCGGGCGCGGCCATCGTCGAGACGACGATCGCGCGCCTCGATCACGAGGACGCCTTCGATCACCTGGTGTCGCTCTACCTGCCGCCGCTCGAGGCAACCGACGACGCCCGCTCGTTCGATGGCCTGCGCAGCGTCGTCGCGCGGCTGCGAGCTCCCGACGGCGGCTGCCCATGGGATCTCGAACAAACACACGAGACGCTGAAGCGCTTTCTCATCGAAGAGTCATATGAGGCGCTCGACGCCATCGAAGGCGGCGATCCGCACAAGGTCGCCGAGGAGCTCGGCGACCTGCTGATGCAGGTCATGCTGCACGCGCAGGTCGCGGAAGACGACGACGAATTCGTGATCGAGGACGTCCTCGAGTCGATCGCGTCGAAGCTCATCCGCCGGCACCCGCACGTGTTTGGCGACGTGACGGTCGCAGACGCGCCCGAAGTCGTCCGCAACTGGGACGCTCTCAAGAAACAGGAGCGAGGCGACACCCCCTTGCTCCATGCGGTGCCGACCTCGATGCCGGCGCTCGCGCAGGCGCAGTCCGTCCTCGGACGTGCAATGAAAGCTGGACTCATTCCCGAACCGCACGCCGAACTCGACGCACACTCGCTGCTCGATGCGTTCACGGGCAACGCTGGCAACGAAGCCACGCTCGGTGCGCTCCTCATGTCGATCGTTTCGGCCGCGCGCGAGCGTGGGCTCGATGCCGAAGACTCGCTGCGCGTGGCGATTCGCCAGTATCGCGATGCCGTCGCTGTCCGCGAGCGAGCCGCTAACGCTGGCTAGCGCACGAGCACGACGACAAGCAGGACTATCAGAAGCAGAACGAGCAGCCCACCACCGTAACCGTAGTACATAGCAGCCTCCTTCCTGCCGCGATTGTCGCATCGGCGGGATTACATCGCGGTAACGGCGTGCCGCAGTTCGGTACGTGATCCATTAATGGCACGAACGTCAATGAGTACGCCGCGACCTGGGCGCACTATGAGGTGCTGTCCGAGGCTTCCGACGCAGAACGCGCCGCATCCGTGTGGGCCTGGACGAGCGGCAGCCATGCGCGTTCGTCGCTCGCACCGAAGTCGCACCACACCTGCTCGCCCTTCGTCGTCTCGACGAACAGGCACTGTTTGCGGCTCGCAGGCCGGCCCATCGTCGCGCCGGGCCACGGATAGAGGCCGGCCACCTTGATTTCGGCGTACGGCACCGAAAGCCACTTCGCATCGCCGCCTTTCGCTTCGAAGAGGAGTCGCCGGTTGGTGAGAAAGAGGGTGCCCTTGAGCGCGGCTTTCCCCTGAAGCAGCGTAGCCTTGACGCCGCGCTCGATCTCTTCGCCCGAAGGCAGCTCGATCGAGGGAGGCGGGGGCGGTTTCGTGGAGCGCCGAAAGAGCGGCATCAGGCGCCGCCGGGACGCGCTGTCGTGTATTGCATCGCGCGCCGCAACTGCTCGCAGTGGCCGTCGTCGTGGCGCTCGAAATGCAGCAGGTACTCGAGCACGGTGTGCGACGTCGGCACCGCCTCCCAGCCGAACTCGATCGGCTGCGCGAGATGCTTCAACTCGAGCTGCGAGAGCAGCCGCATCGTCTCGTGCCGCATCGAGAGGTACTCCTCCGTGAGCGCCTGCCACGTCGAGCGCGCGCGCTCCGCGTGCCGCTCGGCGTTTCCGGCGGCGATGTCAGGCCATTCGGCGGTGCTGCCGCGATCAAGCAGATGGTGCAAATGCAACTGGAGCACCCAATCGCCCGTCGCGATGTGCATCAGCAGTTGCCGGTAGGTCCAGTCCGGCACGACGGATGGACGCTCCCAGTACACCGGATCGACGCTGTAAATCACATACAACATGGCGTCGGGCGACAGCGCCTCGGCGGCCGGCGCCAGTTCCGGAAGGTACGAGAGCCGCTGCGGGTGCCACGAAAGACGCAGTGCGCGGCGCAGGTCGGCCGCGTGCAGACGGTCGTGGTAGCCCAGCCAGATATGCTCGCGCACGCTGTTGTGCCGCTCGCCGTACGATCGCAACGCGAGCGCCAGGTGGCGCGGCTCCAGCAGATCGTAGAGGCCGAGCAACAAGCGTCGCCGTCGTTGCATTTCCTCGAGCAGCTGCGCCACCGTCTGCGTTCGCCCGCGCTCGATCGCTCGCGCTCGCACTGCCGCGGCCTCGTTCGACGTCAATGCAGCGACGTCGCCACCTTCACCGCGGAGCAGTCCCTGTGCGGCGAGCGCCCATGCGTGATCCGCGCTTGCGAGATGCGCGAGCAGATCGTGCATCGTGCGCGACCCGTACGGCACAAACTTGCGCCAGTCGCTTGTTTCGACGCCGCCGATCACGGCGAGAAGCTCGTCGCGAGCCATCTGCATGTCGAGCACGGCGTCGTGAACGTACGGTTCCATGGCCGCAGTGTATCGACGGGCTCGGACGCGCACGATGCTCCTTTATGCGGAACACATGCGTCGATGGCGCCTTCTCGCGCGCTCGCAATCGTACATAACGGGAAGCCGTATATTGCGTTTCCGCAACAGCGGCGGCGATGCCAGTCAATATCGAACTCCATGTGCCGTTCGCCGCGCGAAATCGGTTGAACTGCCGCTCGTCAGCCGGTAAGACAAGAGTGCGGCTGGCAGGAATTGAGCTGGCCATCACGACAGACCCCGCAGCACGCAGTCGTTTCGGCGGCGCTCAGAGCGCTCGCTGCGGGTTCTCGTCACCGAGAGGGTAGGATGCGCATTCTCCAACTGGCGCCGCTCTGGGAAGCAGTTCCACCGCCGGCCTACGGTGGCACGGAAGCCGTCGTCAGCCTGCTCACGGAGGAACTCGTCGCCCGCGGGCACGACGTGACGCTCGCCGCGTCGGGCGACTCCACGACCGCTGCCAATCATCTCGCGATCTACGATCGGAGCCTCCGTCGCGCCGACGATCTCGTCGATCGCAACCCATATGATTGGGCGCATATTGCGCTCTCGCTTAAGCACGCGCAGGACTTCGACATCGTCCACAATCATGCCGGCGAACTCGCCATGACGATGTCGCATCTGATCGATGTGCCGATGCTGACGACGATGCACTGCCTGACGACGCCCGACACGCAGTTCATCTGGGATCGCTATACGCAGGGTTACAACACGATCAGCCGGGCTCAGAAGCGCGCCATCCCGCCGTTCACCGGCTCCGCGCGTTACATGGGCCACGTCTACAACGCGATCGATGTCGAGACCTTCCCGTTCCAGGCGGAGAAGGGCGAGGATCTCCTCTTCATCAGCCGGCTTGCGCCCGAGAAGGGGCCGCAGCACGCGATCGCGATCGCGCGCAAGCTTGGACGCCGCCTGATCATGGCCGGCAAGGTCGACAATTACGACCGCGCGTTCTACGAGGAGGTCGTGCGCGACCAGATCGACGGCGACCAGATCGTCTTTTTCGGCGAGGCGAATGCCGCGCAGAAGCGCGAGCTGTACAAGAACGCGAAGTGCATGCTGTTCCCGCTCCAGTGGGAGGAGCCGTTCGGTCTCGTGATGCCGGAGGCGATGGCCTGCGGCACCCCCGTCGTCGCCCTTCGGCGCGGCAGCACCCCCGAGCTGATTGCCCATGGCGAAACCGGCTACGTCGTCGACACGGTGGACGAGATGGTAGAAGCCGTGCAGCAAATTGACAAGATTGATCCCTACCGATGCCGCGAGCACGTGCGCGAACGCTTCGCACCCGCGATCATGGCGGAGGAGTACCTTCGTGTGTACGGCGAGCTGCTCGATGCGCCACAGTGGGTGAAGAGCATCCTCGTCGAGAAGGATCTCCGCGACGCGGCTCAGGATGCCGCCGCCGTTGCGTGAGGAGCGGGCATGTCCGGAGGTACCAGTAACGGCGGCGCCGCGCGCGGCCGCCCGGCCGATGCCGAAGTCGCCGCCGCGCTCGAGGCCTTCGTTCAGCGCGCCCTGAACCTGCCGCCCGGCACGATAACGGTCGACTACAACGGGGGCGCGGCGACCATTACGGGTACCTGCCTATCAGCAAGCCGCTCTAGCGCCATCGAGGATCTGGTGCGCTGGCACGACGGTGTTGATTCGGTCATCAACAAGCTCACGAGCGGCGTCACGCACGCCGCGCCGGGCACGACGCGGTGATCGAACGAGACCCTGGTTCAGACGCTGAGATCGCCGAGGAAGATTGGTCGACTCTGCCTGAGGGCGAGCCGATGGGCATCGAGGACATCCGCGATGCCCTGATCATCCGCGAGCGCGCCGCCTTCCTCCTCACCGACCCCGTTGGCAACGTACCGCCTGGGAACAAGCAGGGCTTCGGCATCTATCACGCCGACACGCGCCACCTCTCGACGTACCAGTTCAGTCTCAATGGCACAGCGCCGGTCATGCTCCTGTCGACCGCCGAGGTTGGGTACGCGATGGAACAGGTGATGACGAACCCCACGATGACCACACACGAGGGCAGGCAAGTCGCGCGCGGCAGCATCGAGATCCGCCGCCAACGCGTTATGGCCGACGTGATCGAGGAGCGGCTGCGCGTCAGCAACTTCAACTCGTTCCCCGTCGCGCTGAATCTTCTGTACGAATTCGGCGCCGATTTCGCCGACATCTTCGACGTCCGCGGCTACGAGCGAGAGCGCCACGGGCGGATGCACCCGGCCGTCGTCGGCGAGCGTTCGGTTCGCTACAGCTACACCGGCATCGACGATCGCGATCGCGCGACGAAGGTAGAGTTCGACGCCAAGCCCGACTATCTCGATGAGTCGTCGGCGCTGTTTCGTGTCGTCCTTGGCCGGCGGGAGAGCCTGTCGCTGCGAATTACGATCGCCCTCGATGACCACGAGCCCCAGATCACGCAGATCAACCGCTTCGACGCCATCTCCGAGCAGCACCGGGAGTGGATCGAAGGCTGCACACAGGTCGTCACCGACAACGAGTTCTTCAACCGCGTCATGGCGCGCTCGCTCAGCGACGTGCGGATGCTCTGGACCCAGAACCCGGCGGGCGAGGGCTATCCCGCCGCCGGCACGCCGTGGTTTGACGCGCTCTTCGGCCGCGACAGCTGTGTGCTTGCGACGCAGATGCTCGCCTACCGCCCCGATGTCGCCCGCTCCACGTTGCGTCTCCTCGCGCAGTGGCAGGGAACGAAGCTGGACCCCGCGCACGACGAAGAGCCGGGGAAGATTCTCCATGAGCTGCGCTTCGATGAGTTGTCGCGCGCCGGTGAACTGCCGTACGGCCCCTACTACGGCAGCATCGACTCGACGCCGCTCTTCCTGATGCTGATCGCCGAGTACTACGAGTGGAGCGGCGATCTGCGTTTCGTGCGCGATCTCCTACCGGCCATCCGCAACGCGATCCGCTGGATGGAGGAGGACGGTGACGCGCAGGGCAACGGCTATCTCGCCTATGAGAAGCGGTCCGCAAAAGGGCTCGTCAACCAGGGCTGGAAGGACTCGTACGACGCCATAACGCATACCAACGGCACCCTCGCCCAGCCGCCGATCGCGCTCTCGGAGGTGCAGGGCTATGCGTATGCCGCCCGCCGCCGTCTCGCGCCGATCCTCGATCGTATGAACGAGACGAAGCTGGCGGCGCGTGTGCGCGCCGACGCCGGCAGGCTGTACCGCCAGTTCAACGCCGATTTCTGGGTGGCCAGCGAGCGCTACTACGCGATGGCGCTCGATGGCCAGCATCGCGCCGTCGAATCCGTGTCGACGAACCCGGCACACTGTCTGTGGACCGGCATCGTCGATCCGATTCACGGCGGCGATGTGGTGTCGCGCTTGCTATCGGAGGACATGTTCAGCGGCTGGGGGTTGCGCACGCTCACCGGCGTCAATCCGCGCTTCAACCCGATCGGCTACCACCTCGGCACCGTCTGGCCGCACGACAACAGCATCGCCGCGATGGGCTTCAAGATGTATGGCTTCGAGGACGAGCTCAACCGCGTCGCGAGCGCGCTCTTTGACGCGTCCGTCGCGTTCCCGTACTTCCGCCTTCCGGAGCTGTTCGGCGGCGAGACCCGTTCGGCGCACAACTCGCCGGTGCCGTACCCGGTCGCGTGTCGACCGCAGTCGTGGGCGGCCGGCGCCATCCCGCTGATCATGCAAGCGATGCTCGGACTCAAGGCCGAAGCGCCGGAACGACGGCTCCGCGTCGTCAACCCACGCTTGCCGTCGTGGCTCAACTCGGTGCAGGTGCGCGGCCTCCGCGTCGGGAGCGGCAGCGTCACGCTGCAGTACCGCCGTTCCGGCCGCACTACCCACGTCGAAGTGCAAAAATCGACCGGTGGCATCGACGTCGTCGTCAGCAAGCGCTGGCCGATGTAGCGGTGTTGTGAGCGCCGCCAACGCGACAAGGCATGATCGCGCACAGCGAGGAAGCCTGGCCGCCTCTTGCGTTGTCATCCAGCGCGAAGCGATGGATCTCGCCCGAACGGCCGCCGCTCTTAGTTCCAGAACTCGTGCATCGGCGATTCATTCCTTTGCGCTTCTTCGCGCGAACGCCTCGACTCGCGTCTTCGCCGTCTCTTCGTGGTGCGAACGTTCGGCCCGCGTCGTCTTTACGCTTACGCGACGCTCCTCACCACCCCGCCGCGAGACCCTCGCCGCGCGTGTCGCTGCCGCCGATCATCACGCCGGTCTTGGCGTCGATGACGATTGCCTGGGCGCGGCCCATAGGCGCCGTCGCGCGCGGCATCGAGCGCACGACGTGCCCGCGCTCTGCGAGCGCGCTCTGCGTCCGCTGCGGCATATCTTCCTCGACGAGCAGCGCCTCGGGCGTGTCGCCCCAGCGCGCCGCATCGATCGCCGCCTGCGGATCGAGGCCGTAATCGAGGACGCCCGTGATTACCTGCAGGTTCGTTTGCACCTGGAAGTCCGCGCCCGGAGTGTTGCCAATCAGGTATGGCTTGCCGTCTCGGAACACGAGATAGGTGTTAAGCGTGTGCATCGTCCGCTTGTCCGGCGCGAGCACATTCGGGCTCGTGGGATCGAGCGAGAAGCCGCACATGCGGTTGTTCATGATGATGCCAGTGCCCTCGATCGCGACCGCCGATCCGAAGCCCGCATACAGGCTCTGGATGAACGAACAGACGTTGCCATCGCCGTCCGCCACGACGAATGACGTCGTGTCGTGCGCCGGCGCTTTGATGGCTGACGTCTGCGCATGGAGCGGATCGATCTCGGCCCGCCGCCGCGTCGCCCACTCGTCGGTCAGCAATCGCCGCGGATCGAAATCGACGAACGATGCATCGCCCGCGAACCGCTGCCGATCCTCGAACGCGAGTTTCTTCGCTTCGACCATGTGATGCACCGCTTCCGGCGACAGATGCCTCCACGCGGCGAGATCATACCCCTCCAGGATCTTCAGTTCTTCGAGCAGGATCAGCCCCTGCGAGTTCGGCGGCGTCTCGTACACCGTGTCGCCGCGATAATCGATGGATAGCGGTTCCAGTACATCGGCCGTGTGCGTCGCCAGATCGCGCTCCGTCATCGAGCCGCCGGCCGCCTGCACGCCGGCGGCAATCTTCGCGCCGATCTCGCCCTCATAGAACGCGCTTCGCCCATCCTTGCCGATGGCGTCGAGCACCGCCGCCAACGCCGGTTGCCGCAGCATCGCTCCGAACGACGCAGCTTCGCCGTCGATCTGCATGCAGGCGCCGAGCGCGGCGTATTTCGTGAAGAGACCGCGCGCGCCGCCGACCGTCAGCGCGAGCTCGCGCGACACCGGGAATCCGTCGCGAGCGTAGTGCGCCGCCGGCGCGAGCAGGCTTGCGAGCGGCATCGTACACCAACGCTCGTGAAACACCTGCCAGGCATCGACGAGGCCCGGAACCGCGACCGCGCCGCCGCCATGCTGCGGAATGCCGGCCGGGTAGCGGTCGAGCGTCGCGCCGGCCGGCGCCTTGCCGCCCGAACAGATCGTCGTCACGCGTTGCTCCGTTGCCGGATACGCGAGGATGTATGCGTCGCCCCCGAGGTGGCTCCGGTGCGGCTTGACGACGGGTAGGAGCGCCGACATCGCGAGCGCCGCGTCGAACGCGTTGCCGCCGCGCCGCAGCACGTCGACGCCCGTCTGCGAGACGAGCGGGTGCTCCGATGCCACCATCCCATGCGTAGCGAGCACGGGTCCCCGGAAGTACGACGTCGACATCGCCTCAGCCATGGTATTCCTCCTTCAGCTCGACCGCCCGTCCTCGCCGTCGCCCGTCGTCACGTCGGCTGCGTACGCTCCCCGATACCGGTGCGGCGCAGCGCTTCCTCGGCCATCGAGACCATCCGCTTCTCGTCGCGAAATGCGAGCATGCGTTGCGCATCATGAATGCTCACCCAGCGCGCCTCGATCACCTCGTCGTCGTGGTCATCCGTCGAGCCGCTCGTGTAGCGGAGCAAGAAGAACATCACGGTCTTGTGGACGATCGCCGGCTCCGGATCATACGTCGAGGTGAAGGTGTATTCGATCTTGTCGATTGGCCCAACGACCTCTCCCTCGACGCCGGCCTCCTCCCGTACTTCGCGCATCGCCGCGTGCTCCGGAGCCTCGCCGACCTCGATCCAGCCCTTCGGCAGCTGCCAGCGCCGCTCGTGCGTGCGGATCAGCGCAACCTCGATCGGTCCCGATTCGCCAGACCGATAGATGACCCCGCCGGCTGAGGCTTCAGTGCGGCTCTGCATGCGAGCTCATCCGTGCAGCTAGCGCCTTCTTCGGCATGCCGCGTCAGTCCTTGCCGAGGATCAGCGTGCCCGTGGCGCTGAGCATCCCGCCCGTCCCATTTACGAGCGCAAGCTTCGCGCCGGCGACCTGACGCGCGCCGCATTCGCCGCGCAACTGACGCACGGCTTCGATTATGACGAACATGCCGTACATGCCCGGGTGCGTGTACGAGAGGCCGCCGCCGTTCGTGTTCATCGGGAAGTCGCCGCCGGGCGCCGTGCGCTGGTTCGAGACGAATGCGCCGCCCTCGCCCTTCGCGCAGAAGCCGAGCTCCTCGAGCGTCACCATGGCCGTGTAGGTGAACGAATCATAGACCTCGACGACGTCGATGTCGTCGTGCGTCACGCCGGCCATGTCGAACGCCGCTTTGCCCGAGTAGCGTGCCGGCGTCCGCGTCACATCGTCCATGCCGAGCAGCGACATATGTGTACTCGCCTCGCCGGAACCGAGCACCCAGACCGGTGCCTTCTTGAACTCACGCGCACGGTCGGCGCCCACGACGACGACCGCGCCGCCGGCATCCGTGACCAGGCAGCAATCGAAGATATGCAGCGGATAGGCGACCCAGCGCGACGCGAGCACGTCGTCGATCGTCAGATCGTCGCGCATCATCGCACGCGGATTGAGTTGCGCCCATTTGCGCGTCGCGACCGCCACTTCCGCGAGCTGCTCGCTCGTTGTGCCATACTCGTGCATATGGCGCATCGCCGCCATCGCGTAGGTGCTTGGGGCGCCGCCGAGCCCGAACGGCATCTCGAACTGCGCCGCGGGTAGTGTCGCGTCGAACGAGAAGCCCGCGCCGCGCGGTCCACGCCGGTTGCGGCCCGAAAAGCCGGTCTCGCCGTGCGTGATCAGCGCGACGCTGCAGAGCCCCTGCGCGATCGCCGCGGCCGCATGCTCGACGTGAATCACGAACGACGATCCGCCGGTCATCGTGCTGTCCGTGTAGCGCGGCGTGATGCCGAGGTACTCGGCAAGCTGCACGCTCGCCATCATGCCCGTGCCGGCCGTGAACAGACCGTCCACCTCCGAGAGAGCGATGCCTGCGTCGCGCAGCGCGTTCCGAGCAGCCTGCGCGTGCATCATGATCGGCGTCATGTTCGGCACGATGCCGATCTCGTCCGTCTCGTCCGCGCCGACGATCGCGACCTTGTTCTTGATGCTCATGAGGGGCCGCTCAGCACGAGGCGAAATAGCGGCAGCGTGACCTCATCGGTGGCGTCCTCCCAGACGACCTCGACGGGCATGTCGCAGCGGATGTTCCCCGGCATTGGTTCGACGCCCACGAGGTTCGTCATCAGCCGGGGCCCCTCGTCGAGCTGCACAATCGCGGTCACATACGGCGGCGTAAATCCCGGCATCTGCGGTCGAAACTGGATCGCGAAGGTGTACAGCGTGCCCCGCCCGCTGCACGTGCGCCACTCGATGTCCCAACCGAAGCAGCGCGGGCAAAATTGCCGCGGATAGAAAAAGAATTGTTCGCAAGCAGCACAGTACGGCAGCGAAAGCTCATGCCGCTTGCAGGCGTCCCAGAACGGCTGCGTGTCCGGACTGGGATAGGGCAGCGGCTTCGCGTACTCGGCCATCGCGCCTCCGTCTCGATCAGTTGCTTATAGCCGGATGCTTCCGTCGTCAACGACGCATCATCGGCCCGCTCGACTGCGCGGTCGGCGCCCACCGGACGGCGCGATCGGCGCCAGTACGACACTCGATACAATAGCCGTACCCGCGCCTATATGCACTGTGATTCGACCCAAAGGGAGCCGCATGCCGGACGCGCCATTCAAGAATCAACCGCTGCTGACGCTCGACGAACTGGCGCTGCGTCTCGATGAGTTCGTGCGGTCGGTCGATCAGTTCAATCGCGCGTACTACTTCGAGTCGCACGAAACGCTCGAGGATCTCTGGATGGTCACACCGTGGCCCGAGCGTCAGTTCTTCCAGGCCGTCATCCAGATGGCCGCCGCTTTCGTTCACTTCGTCCGCGGCGAGTATCCCGGCATCATCAAGCTCCTCGACGGCGCGCTCGAAAAGCTGCTTCCGTTTCCGCCGGAGACGTTCAGTGTCGATGTCGCCGCGCTCATCGCGGAGGTCACCCGCGCTCGAGACGAGATCGCGACGCTCGGCATCGAACGCTTTCGTGACTGGGACGAGCAACGGCGGCCGCGGATCGAGTTTATAGGCACCGCCGCATAGCGTCGGCTCCCAATCACACTCCAATCTTGCGCCCATATACTCCCAATGTTCAAATTGGAGATGGTGATGAAGATCCTGCTCGCCGAAGATGACCTGCGGCTCGCGCGCGCCGTGAAGCGCGTATTCGAGGAGGAGTCGCACAACGTCGAAACGACCGGTGATGGCGACAAGGCCCTGCGGCTCGCCAAGAAGGGAGAGTTCGATGTCATGGTGCTCGACGTGATGCTGCCGGAGCGCGACGGCTTCGACGTCTGCCGCGAGATGCGCGTCGCAGGCGTTCAGACGCCCGTGCTCATGCTCACGGCGCGCACGGACGTGCAGGATCGCGTCAAGGGCCTCGATGCCGGCGCCGATGACTACATGGTCAAGCCGTTCGCCGTCGCGGAGTTGCTCGCGCGGGTGCGCGCACTCGGCCGTCGCCGACTCGACGCCGCCGCCGCCGGCCATGCGCCGCTCACTGCCGGTGACCTCACGCTTGACGTCTCTCGCCATTGCGCGGTCCGCGGCGATCGGGAGATCGAGCTGACCGTCAAAGAGTTTCAGCTGCTCGAGTTGCTCCTCCGCCACCAGGGGCAGGTGCTCAGCCGCATGCAGATCCTCGATCATGTCTGGCAATATGATCGCGACTTTGCGAGCAACGTCGTCGACATCTACATTCACTATCTGCGCAACAAGATCGACAAGGGCTTCGACGAGCAGATGATTCACACGATCCGCGGCGTCGGCTACATGCTCAAGCCGTAGATGTTCGAGGCGCTTCGCTGGCGGCTCACTGCCTGGTACGTGCTCGCGTTCGCCATCGTCTTTGTGCTCGTCGGCGTCGTCGTCTTCGCCTGGGCGCGTCAGCGTCTCTCGCGCGACGTGGACGCCGCTGTGCGCGACGTAAGCGATTCTGCCCGGCGCGAAGTCACGCAAGAGGGCGACATCGCCCGCAGCGACGATCGTGTACGCGCCATTCTCGCCAACGCATCCCTCGGCGGTTCCGCCGACGTCTTCGTGCTCCTGCTCGCCCCCGACGGCACGATCTCCGCGAACCCCAGCGATGTTCCGACCGACGGCCTGCCGGCGCAGGCCTCGATCGAGGCGGCGCGCGCGAGCGGCGCCGATCACCGAGCGTATGACGCCGACGGCAATGATCTCAGCATTCGAACGCTCGCCGTCTACGACCGTAGCGGCGCGCTGTATGGCTTCGTGCAGGCCGGCAAGTCCGTCGAGGAGCGAGACAAGGCGTTGCGCACGCTCGTCGTCGTCATGCTCGGCGGCGGCATCGCCGGTCTCGTGCTGGCGACGGCGGGCGGCCTCGCCGTGGCGCGGATCGCCATTCGGCCTGTGCGGCGCAGCTTCGAGCGCCAGCGCGAGTTCATCGCCGATGCGTCGCACGAACTGCGGACGCCGCTCGCCGTGATCCGCACGAACTCGGAATCACTCGCCGCCGCCGATCCGGGCGACGAGGCCGCCGAAGACATAGTCACGGAAGCGTCGTACATGACGCGTTTGCTCGATGATCTGCTCGTCCTCGCCCGTAGCGACCGCGCCGGCATCACGCTCCAGGTCGCCCCATTCGATGTCACGGAGATGGCTCGCAGCGCCGGTCGTGCCGCCGGTACGCTCGTCGTCGATGCCGGCCTGACGCTCGTGGTCGACGTGCCGGACGCCGTCATGGTGCAGGGCGATCGGGAGCGCTGTCGCGAGGTGCTGCTCATCCTTCTGGACAATGCGGTTAAATACACGCCCCCCGGGGGCACCGTGACGCTGCGCGTGCGCGCCGAGAGCACGACCGCCGTCGTCGAGGTTATCGATACGGGCATCGGCATCCCGCCCGAGCATGTCGAGCGTGTCTTTGATCGCTTCTATCGAGTCGATAAGGCACGTTCGCGCGCGGCCGGCGGCGCTGGCCTGGGGCTCTCGATTGCACACGAGATCGTCGATGCCCACAAGGGTCGCCTGGAAGTCGATACCGAGCCGTCGCGCGGCACGACGGTGAGGCTGCGCCTGCCACGTCAGGCCGACATACGCGGCGCGTCGCCCGATGCAGCCGTCGGATAGGCTGGCACATGATGGCCGAAGCCGACGCCCGCATTGCTGCCAACGTCGTCGCTGTGCGTAGTCGCATCGCCGGCGCGGCTGTCGGCGCCGGCCGTGACCCGGATGCCGTCACGCTCATCGCCATCTCGAAAACACATCCCGCTGCCGACGTCCGCGCCGCCTTCGACTCGGGCCTGCGTGACTTTGGCGAAAACCGCGTGCAGGAAGCGTCGGCAAAGATCGACGAATTGCGAGCCGCCGATGTCACACCGCGCTGGCACCTCGTCGGTCACCTGCAACGGAACAAGGTTTCGGCCGCCGTGGGCCGCTTTGATATACTCCACAGCATCGACTCGATCCGCCTGGCCGAGGCAATCAACGAACGTGCGAGCGCGCGCATCCGCGTGCTGATTGAGGTGAATATCGCCGCCGAAGCAACGAAACTGGGAGTGACGTCGGCCGAGGCATCGAAGCTCGCGACGCAAGTCGCGCATCTCCCACGGCTCGACCTCGTCGGTCTCATGACGGTCGCGCCTCGCGTCGACGATCCCGAGGACGCGCGGGCGGTATTCCGCTCGCTACGGCAGCTGCGCGACGCTATCGGCCTCCGCGAGCTGTCCATGGGCATGACCGACGATTTCGAGGTGGCGATTTCC